>QIKY01000426.1 GCA_003233175.1 Planctomycetaceae bacterium
GACGAGCGGCTGATTCGCATTCCGCAAACAGGATCGGTGACCGCCTCCTCCTCGAAATCGTCTCCGCCGCGGTCAATTCTCAGGTAAGCGTCGAGAAACTCTCCGAGCCGCTCTTCCACCCAATCTTCGACGCGAGCATCGTTCATGTCATCGGTCGGGAGCGTCAAGCGGTCGTGCTCATTGAGTTTAATGAACATCGGCATCATCGACGCATCGAACCGCACCACGACTTTATCGAAGCGAATATCGTGCTCGATGGCGAAACTCACTTTCGTGCTGGCTGGAAACCGCTCGCAATAGCCAAACCAACAGACGCAGCAACCATTCGGTTCGTCTCGACTCAGGCTGGCGTTGGGAAAGTAACCCGCGAGTATTTCAAGACGCGGCTGAATGATCGTATTGCTAAGCCGCGCCGCGATTTCCTCGAAGCGCCGACGACGCTCCGCCACATCCGCCATATAGCGGTTCGCCTCGTCGGGTTGCCAGTGCGGCTCCCGGCTCGCATGCGCCAATTGTTCCTTTACCCGTTTGGAAAATGCCACCAGATCGCTCACAATGGGCCTCGCTATTTGTTCGCCGTTATTTGTTCGCCGCTATTTGTTCACCTTAGCCAGGAATTCATCGGGGTTTTCCAGCACTTTGTCTTTGCAGCCGGGGCAACAAATCCATAACTGCTGGTCTTTCACGTCTAACTTGATGGGCGCTCCCATCGCGCCGAGCATGTCGCCTGAAACCGGGCAGAAATGCTGCTTCATGGCCGACGCGGCGTCTGCCGACGAAAGCTTGGCCAGCTCCGTCTTCATTTTTTCCATATCGGTCGGACCGTCGTCGTCGCTTTGAGCGTGATCGCCATGTTCGTGATCGCCATGTTCATGATCAGCGTGCCCGTCGTCGGCGTGAGCTTCTTCGCCATGTTCATGATCAGCGTGCCCGTCGTCGCCATCTTCGTGATCAGCAGACGTATCCGAACCGCCCGCCGACTCCATCGAATGGGAGCCGCAACCCAGGAAAGTGAACGCTACAAGAGCCACGGCAACCAAGGAAACAGGAGCCAAGTACTTCATCGAATTCCTCGCAATGCGAAAAGAGGACGTTTTTTCACCGCCATACTATTCTGCGGTTTCTTGGTTTGATGCAGTATCCTGCGGCGTTCTTCATTAAAACCGGTAAAACGTTGAATCGCTGCGATGCCAGCCGATTTTTCCCCCGCCGCGCCCGCCGAAGACATTGCTTGACGACAACGCTTGCCGGGCTGTGTATAATAACCAGCGTAATGGGCGCCGAAAATTTCTTCGCCGCGGCCGCATAGTCGCCGGCCAAACAGTGCCGAAGTTTCGTCGTCGACACGGAGCGAACCCGCCTGGTTTTTCCTTCCTCAAAAAGTGTGGAAAAATTATTTCCCCATTCGGGCCCGTTCAGAAGCCCGGCTTTTTGAAAAAGCCCGGCTTCGCGGCCGCCAATTCGGGTTCGAGTTGTTCCACACATTCTAAACATCGTTCCGCCAGTCGAACATCGCAACGGCGTTGCTGCTGAATCCGTCATCAAAAAACGAACCTCGCCCGACAGCCGCCTATTGGCTTTCAAGGGAATATGGAGCCGTCAAGGAAATACTAATGAAAACCGCACAACTGTTTCACCTTTGGCAAGCGATCACCAACTGGCGATTGCGTGGCGTGACTGCACTGCTGCTGGCGTCGGTGGTATTGCTTTCGGCGGGCGTTTCTCCAGCCGCTGATTCTCCGGCGTTGCGATACAACCGAGATATTCGCCCCATTCTGGCCGATACGTGTTTCGCCTGCCACGGTCCTGACAGCGCCTCGCGCAAAGGCGAACTGCGGGTCGACCAACGCCAAGCGGTGATCGAAACGGAAGTGATTATTCCCGGCGAGCCGGACGAAAGCGAATTGATTCGCCGCATTTTGTCGTCCGACCCAGACGAAATCATGCCGCCGCCGAAAACAAAAAAAACGCTCACCGCGGCGCAAAAAGAAACACTCGCCCGCTGGATCAAGGAAGGCGCCCAGTATGAAGAGCACTGGTCGTTCATTCCGCCGCGGCGTCCTCAACCACCGGCGATCAAGAATGCCGCTTGGGCGCATAACCCGATCGATCAATTCATCGGCGCCAAGCTAGAGGAGCAAGGGCTTTCGCCCGCCAAGCAGGCTGACCGGCGCACGCTGGCTAGACGCGTCAGTCTTGATATTACCGGCCTACCGCCGAAGCCGGAAATGGTCGAGGCGTTTGTGAAGGATTCGTCGCCTCAGGCCTATGAAAAGCTCGTCGATACGTTGCTCGCTTCGAAATTTTGGGGCGAACATCGCGGCCGGTATTGGCTCGACTACGCCCGCTACGCCGACACTCACGGCATCCATTTCGACAACTATCGGGAAATGTGGGCCTACCGCGATTGGGTGATCAAGGCGTTCAACCAAAACATGCCGTTCGATGAATTCACGATCGAGAATCTGGCCGGCGATTTACTGCCCAACCGCACGCTCGACCAGCAAATCGCCTCCGGTTTCAACCGCTGCAACATGACCACCAACGAAGGCGGCATCATCGATGAAGAATATCGGGTGCTCTACACCCGCGACCGCGTGGAAACCACCTCGCTAGTGTGGCTCGGTCTGACCGCCGGCTGCGCCGTTTGCCATAGCCACAAGTTTGATCCTCTCACGCAAACTGAGTTCTATCGGATGGCGGCTTTTTTCAACAACACCACGCAGCGCGTGCGAGACGGCAACGTCAAAGACCCGCCGCCGGTGGTCGTGGTGCCGCTCAACGCCGATCTCCAACGATGGAACGCGTTGCCGGAACTGCTGGCCGATGGGAAAAACGCAGTGGGCAGGCGGAAGGCGGCGGCCCGCGCCAGTTACGAACAGTGGTTGGCTTCCGCCAAGCCCGACGCCTTGACTGCTTCGCTACCCACGCAAGATCTTTATTTGCAAGCCTCGCTCGATGAAGGCCAAGGGCAGTCGATCGAAATTGTGGTCGACGGCAAGGCTCGTATGCAGGCCATCTCGAAAAAAACATCGTGGCAACCCGCCCGCGTGGGCCAAGCCATACAAACCCAAGGCGAAGTTTGTACACTGGCCGACGTGGCCGACTTCAAAAAAGAGCAGGCTTTCACCTGTGCGGCTTGGGTGAAACTTCCCGCCAACGATGGCCACGGCGCCATTTGCGCCCGCATGGATAACGCCAACCAACACCGCGGTTGGGATTTCTGGATGCAGCGTCGGCAAATCGGCATGCATGTGATCAGCGCTTGGCCGGAAAACGGATTGAAGGTCGTGGCGAAAAAGCAGGTTCCCGCCAATCGCTGGGTGCATGTGGCGGTGAGTTACGATGGCTCGGGAAAAGCGGCCGGCGTAAGCGTCTACTACGATGGCAAAGCCCAAAAAACAAATGTCGAAAACGACAAACTCACTGGCGAGATTCAAACTTCGGTTCCGTTCAAAATCGGCCAACGCAACACCAGCGAACCATTGAGCGCCGCCGGGCTGGAAGACTTGCGCATCTATCGGCGCGTGCTCTCGGCGGGCGATGTTTCCTCGTTGGCCCGTTTGGGGCGGCTGAGCAGTGTGTTGGCCAAGGCCGTCGAGAAAAGAACCGATCAAGAGAAGTCGGAACTCTTCAATTTCTGGCTGGGCGCGTTCGACACATCGTTCCAGTCGCTCAGCGATATTCTGGCCAAGCTCCAGCGCGAGCAGCAGGAAATCAAGGCCCGTGGTTCGGTTTCCCACGTCATGCAAGAGAAAGACGCACCGCCCATCGCCTTCGTGCTCACACGCGGCGAATACGACCGGCGAGGCGATCAGGTTTCGCCCGATACGCCCGAAGCGCTGCCGCCCTTCCCCGAGAACTTGCCCAGAAATCGGCTGGGCTTCGCCAAATGGCTCTTGCTGCCGGAACACCCGCTAACGGCCCGCGTGACGGTGAACCGCTACTGGCAGGAAGTGTTCGGAACGGGCATTGTCAAAACTTCCGGCGATTTTGGCGTCGCCGGAGAGTTGCCTTCGCATCCTCACTTGCTTGACTGGCTGGCTGTGGAATTTCGCGAGTCGGGTTGGGATGTCAAAAAACTCATCAAGCTGATGGTCATGTCGGCCGCGTACCGACAGTCGGCCGCCGCCACGCCAGAAAAACTAGAGGCCGACCCGGAAAACCGCTTCTTATCGCATGGCCCGCGTTTCCGCATGGACGCCGAAATGGTGCGCGACTACGCCTTGGCGGTCAGTGGGTTGTTGCGCGATAAAATTGGCGGCCCCAGCGTGAAGCCGTACCAACCGCCGGGCGTCTGGGAGGCAATCGCGATGAATGTCAGCAATACTCGCAGCTACACGCGTGGAACCGGCGACGACCTCTACCGCCGCAGTTTGTATACGTTCATCAAACGCATGGCGCCGCCGGCTTCGATGGATATTTTCAACGCGCCGAATCGCGAACTTTGCAGCGTTCGCCGGGAGCGAACCAACACGCCGCTGCAAGCGTTGGTCACGCTCAACGATGAGCAGTTTATCGAAGCGGCCCGGAATTTGGCGCAGTTGGTTCTGCAACATGGCGGAGGTAATTTCAATAGTCGGCTTAAATATTTGTCGTTGCGATTGATGGCGCGCGAATTTCGCCCCGAAGAAACGGCCATCATTCAAAGCTCTTTCACCGGACTTCACGATTTCTACCAATCGCACGGCGACGATGCGAAAAAAGTGATTCACGTGGGAGAATCGAAGCCGGAGCCTTCCTTGCAAGCAGCGGAGTTGGCCGCCTGGACGATGCTGGCCAACGAACTGATGAACTTGGACGAAGTTTTGAACCAGTAAACCCACGCCGAAACCGATACCCCAAGAGTCAAATCGCACAAAAATATCGAGGTTTGCGTCATGAGTCTGTTCAACGAATTTGCTCAAAATATCACGCGGCGGCATTTCTTCTCGCAAGGCTCGCACCTGTTGGGAGGCGCGGCGTTGGCGTCGTTGGCGGGAGAGAGCGTTCTGGCGGCGCCCGGCGGCAAGGCGAAATTGCAGCCGGGAGCACGCACCAGCGGGGCGGTTCCCACACATTTTCCGGGCAAGATCAAACACATAATCTACCTGCACATGGTTGGCGGTCCGCCACAAATCGACCTCTACGACCACAAGCCCGTGATGGATCAATGGTACGACAAAGACCTCCCCGAATCGATTCGCCGGGGCCAACGCCTGACCACCATGACATCGGGCCAGGCGCGTTTTCCGATCGCGCCTTCCAAATTCAAGTTCGAGCGCTGCGGCGAATCGGGAATGTCGGTCTGCGAACTGTTGCCCTGGACCAGGAAAATGGTCGACGACATGGTCTTCGTCCGCAGCATGCACACCGAGGCTATTAACCATGAACCGGCCATCAGCTACATGCAAACCGGAAACCAAATTACTGGGCGGCCATGTTTGGGCGCCTGGATGTCATACGGGCTGGGCTCCTTGAACAACAACCTGCCGACGTTTGTCGTGATGGTGGCGCAGCCCACCAACACCGAGCAGGTGCAGGCCATTTCGGCTCGGCTGTGGTCGTCGGGCTACTTGGCGGGCGAGCACGCCGCCACCCCTTTCCGCACCAGCGGCGACCCCATTCTGTTTATCAACAACCCGCCGGGCGTGCCGGCGGCTGTCAGAAGGAAGACGCTCGACGGTTTGAAATCGCTCAACGAACTGAATTACAACTTGGTCGGAGATCCCGAAACGCACACCCGCATCCAGCAGTATGAACTGGCGTTTCGCATGCAAGCCAGCGTGCCGGAGTTGACCGATCTTGCCAGCGAGCCCGAATCGACCTTCAAACTTTACGGCGAAGCCGCCAGAAAACCCGGAGCCTTCGCCAACACCGCCCTCTTGGCGCGGAGAATGGTCGAACGCGGCGTGCGGTTCGTGCAAATCTATCACAACAACTGGGACACCCACGCCAATGTCGGGGGGCGGTTGCCCGACCAATGCCGAGACGTCGACCAAGCCACCTATGGACTCATCCAAGATCTCAAACAACGCGGCATGTTCGATGAAACGCTGGTCATTTGGGGCGGCGAGTTTGGCCGCACTATTTATTCCCAGGGCGGGCTGTCGAAACAGAATTACGGTCGCGACCACCATCCGCGTTGTTTCACCATGTGGATGGCCGGCGGCGGCTTCAAAGGCGGTACGATTTACGGCGAAACCGACGACTTCTCCTACAACATCGTGAACAACCCCGTACACATTCGAGATTTTCACGCCACCGTGTTGCACCAAATGGGATACGACCACGAACGGTTTTCCGTCAAACGCCAAGGGCTCGACCAACGCCTGACCGGCGTGTTGCCCGCTCGAATTATTAACGAGATTTTGGCTTAGAAAATCGCTCACATCCCGCGTTGGAGATCTTGCGTTGCTCCAGAATTACCTTCGTTATTTTGTTTTCCTGCTGGGCGTCGTTTGTCTGCTGGCGTTGGGCCTGTTCTCGGGCTGGAAACATTCATGGGCGTCGGACGATGCGGCGCCGCCCACGGTGAAAAACGGTTCCGCGGAGTCGGCGCCGCAAAAGACGGGTCCGGAATTATTCGCCTCGCATTGCAGCGCGTGTCATGGCCTCAAGGGGAACGGCAAGGGGCCGGCCACGCGTAACCTGCACCCCAAGCCGCGAGATTTTCGCTCGGGCGAATTTCGCCTCGTGAGCACGCGGAACCGTCGCGCCACGCGGCAAGATATCGAGCGCGTGATCCAGCACGGCGTTCCAGGAACGTCGATGCAATCTTTCGATGATTTGCCCTCCGACCAACGAACGCTTTTGGCCCGGCAGGTGCTTGCATTTTGGCGAGCGGGCGCCCGCGCCGCCGCGATTGCCGAACTGGAATCCGACCAACAGGAATTCAGCGAACAGGAGCTAGAACAACTGGTGGCCCAGCGCACGGCGCCGCAAGAGACCATCGTGCCGATATTCGGCGATCCCGATCCCAAACAAGTGGTCGCGGGCGGGAACTTGTACTTCAAGCAAGGCTGCCAGGCATGCCATGGCGACGATGGCGTCGGCGCTCGCGATGTCTGGCTGGTCGACAACAAACGCCGTCAAACCCGCCCTCGCGATTTGGTCCATGAACCGCTCAAGGGAGGCTCGACGCTGGAGTCGATTTACTTGCGTCTGTTACTGGGAATGCCGGGCACGCCGCACCCCAGCAGCGCGAATCTGACCGAAGAGCAACTCATCGCGCTGACGCACTTCTGCCGCTCGTTGGCGTGCGAGCCGACGCTCGTCTCGACGAACTACCAGCGGTCGTTGTGGTCGACCTGCCGGGAGTATCTTTCAGCTCGCGCGGACGCCAAAAAATAATACACTTCACAGGTGTTTGCCCGTGGAGTACCCTCGGGATTTTGAGCGGTTATAATCTCGGCTTGCTTCCAGCCGTTTGAGGTATGAAACCGCACATGACTCGCAAGTTAATTATTCTCACCGAAGGCCATTCGAATCCGGCCACGGCTAAAACGGCGTGCAGCGTTATTCGCTATCGCGGCGAAGAAGTTGTGGCCGTGCTCGATAGCACCCAAGCCGGTAAGACGGCGCAAGAGCTGTTCTGCGTCGGCGGCGATATCCCCATTGTGCGGAGCGTACAAGACGCGCCCAGCGCCAACACGTTGCTGATTGGCATCGCGCCCACCGGCGGCAAGATTCCCGCCGCTTGGCGGTTGGTCATTCTTTCAGCGCTTGCCCAAGGACTCGACATCGTTTCCGGCCTGCACGACTTCCTCACCGACGACGCCCAGTTCGTGGCCGCCGCCGCCGAAGCGGGCAGCACCTTGACCGATGTGCGCAAGAATGACCAGCGTGATGTCGCCCGCCGGCAAGGCCTGCGGCCCGACTGTCTCCGCATTCACACTGTTGGCAACGATTGCAGCATCGGCAAGATGGTGGTTTCGATCGAAGTTGCCGCCGGGCTGCGCAGCCGCGGCCACGATGCAAAATTCGTCGCCACCGGCCAAACGGGAATCATGGTCGAAGGCGACGGCTGCCCGATCGATTGCGTGGTGGCCGATTTTGTCAGCGGGGCGGCGGAGAAGTTGGTCCTCGAAAATCAAGAGCATGAAATCTTGTTGGTCGAGGGCCAAGGCAGTTTGGCCCATCCTTCGTATTCGGCCGTCACGCTCGGCCTGTTGCATGGATGTTTGCCGCATGCATTGATTCTCTGCTACGAAGCGGGGCGCGAAATGGTGCATGGCGTTGGGCATGTGCGCATCCCGCCGCTGGCGCGCATCTTGGAGGCGTATGAAACCATGGCCCGGCTGATGCGGCCGTGCGATGTGATTGGTATCGCGATGAACAGCCGCACGCTCACGCCCGACGCAGCCGAACAGGAGCGAGAACGCATACGGAACGAATTCGGCCTGCCGGTGTGCGATGTGTTCCGGCATGGCGCCGACGACTTGGTTGAAGCGGTTTTGAAGTTCCAGGCCGAAACAGATTGGCAAGGCGAGTAAACACGCATGGACCTCAAACTGCACCGATTCGAACTGCCGCTGCGGCGGCCCTTCACCATTTCTCGCGGCACGGTCACGGTGCAAGAGACGCTCATCGTGGAGTTGTGCGAGGGCGACGTTTGTGGATACGGCGAGGCCACGACAAACGACTATTACGGCGCCTCTTTTGAAGAAATGGCGGCTGCTCTTGAGAATATTCGCGCGCCGTTGGCGTCGCTCACGATGACCGAACCGGAGGAGCTTTGGGCGGCGCTCAACGAGCATTTGGGGCCGTCGCCGTTCGCGCAATGCGCGTTGGATTTGGCCGCGTACGATCTTTGGGGAAAGCTGCGCGGGGCGCCGGTCTATCAACTTTGGGGGCTCGACCCAAGTCAAACGCCGCTGACGAACTACACGCTGGGCATCGATCCGATTGACGTCATGCTGGAAAAAATGCAGGAGTTTCCCCAGTGGCCGGTCTATAAAATCAAACTCGGCGGCGGCCAAAACGACTTGGAAATCGTGCGGCAGTTGCGCGACCATACCGACGCCGTGTTTCGCGTCGACGCCAACTGCGGCTGGAGCGCTGAGGAAACGATTCGCAACGCGCGCATTTTGAAAACTTTGAACGTCGAGTTTATCGAACAGCCGCTCCCCGCCGACGACGCCCAAGGCATGCAACGCGTGTTCGCCGAGAGCGTCTTGCCCGTCGTGGCGGACGAAAGCTGCGTCGTCGAGCAAGATGTGGCCCGTTGTCGCAACGCATTTCACGGCGTGAACATCAAACTGGTCAAATGCGGCGGCCTCACGCCGGCGCGGAGAATGGTCGAAGAAGCCCGGAAGTACGACATGAAAGTGATGGTCGGCTGCATGACGGAGTCGACGGTCGGCATCTCGGCAATTGCACAAATCGCTCCGTTGCTCGATTACGTCGATATGGACGGCGCTCTGCTCTTGGCCGACGACATCGCCAGCGGCGTGAGCATTGAACGCGGCGTCTGCCGATACCCCGATGAAAACGGCTGCGGCGTCCAACTATTGAAACGCGCCGAAGTGAGTTAGGCGAACCGTTTGGCCGCTACCCACCCACCATGGCGGGAAGAAAATGCACTTCGCTCTCCTGGCCGACCGCCGCCCGCAGCCCCTTGGTGGAAAGCACGCCGTCGATCGAAACTTGCAGCGTGGGCGCTAACGCATCACCTTTTTGCAAACGCGCGCCGATACCGGGGAAGCGCTGTTCGAGTTGCGCCACAACTTCTCGCACATTCGCCGCCGCGAGCGATACTTCTCGCACGCCGCCGGTGGTGTCGGCCATTTGCGCCGGAATAAAAACAGTGGCCAATGCGGTTGCCGCCTTTCAGAAAACGATCATTTCAATCGGCCGCGCCGTTGGAGCGTACGCTCTCTGCGCGCGTTGTCTAGGAAAACCCATGCTGAAGCGTACACTCCCTGCTGCGGTGAAAAAACAGCGGCCAGCACAATTTGCCAGCACAATTCGATTGCTATGCCCGTTGGGGGAAAGTACGATCATTTGCAGGTCCTGCCAATGATTTTGGCATTGCCCAAATGATTATTGTCGTACCGTCGCGTTTCGTTTCTTTCTTGAATCGAAAGCCGACGCTCAAAAGAACCATAATAACGAACCGTGGAGTTATTGTCATGCAAATCATTCGTTTTCCGTCTCGAAGTTGGGTTGGCAGGTCGGTGGTAATCGCCTGCCTCTTGACGTCCTACTCCTGGGGCTCCCCAAGTTCCTTGACGGCGGACGATTGGCCTCAATTTCGAGGACCCAACTGCACGGGGATTGCAACCTCGACAAAACCCTTGCCGGTCGAATTTTCTGAAACCGAGGGCGTTCGCTGGTCGGCGCCGTTGGGCGATGGCGTGGGCAGCCCGGTGGTGGCGGCGGGGCGCGTTTTTGTCACCGAGATGACCGGCAAGCAAACGATTGCTTTGGCCGCCTTCGATCTTGATAGCGGCAAACTCCTTTGGCGCCGCCAATGGGACACCGGTCCGTTGCGGAACGTGCATGAAACCAACAGCGGCGCAAGCACCACACCCGCCGCCGACGGCGAGCAGGTGTATTTTTACTTCAGTTCGCTGGGCATGCTCGCACTTGACGCGGCAACAGGCGAAGACGTCTGGCAATTGAAACTGCCGGTTCCGTTCATGGTGTTCAAGTGGGGGCCGGCCATGTCGCCGGTGCTCTACAAAGACCTGATTCTGTTCTGCCAAGACGACGACCTCCACCCGGCCATGTACGCCATCGAGAAGAGCACCGGCGAAATTCGCTGGAAAGACGACCGCAACGACATGGCGGTGAACTACTCGCACCCAGTCGTGTGCCACACCCCAACGGGCGATGAAATCATTGTGGCGGGCACCGGACTGTTGCTGGGGTACGATCCTCAAACCGGCAAGCGATTGTGGAAGGCGAAAACGTTGTTGCGCAACATCAAAACGACGCCGGTCGTGGTGAACGACGTGATTTACATTTCCGTGCAAAGCGGCGGCATCGCCAACCAGTGGCTGGCCAGCGCCGATCAAGTCGAAACCGGCAACAACGATGGCCGCTTGAGCAAGGCTGAAATGCAGGCTATCGCCGGCGAGGCCGAAATTCCGCCCGCCTTCTACGAAAAAACGTTCGGCCGGGGAGACAAAAACAAAGACGGCTTCCTCGAAGGCGAGGAACTCGACCGCGCATTCCTACACGCCGACAACTTCGCCGGCGCTTCGTACGATTCAGAAAACGCCGCCGATGAATTCATCATGGCGGTTCGCGCCGGCGGACGGGGCGATGTCAGCCGCACGCATCTGCTCTGGAGGCGCGCCACCAAGCACACCGATCATATCGTTTCGCCGTTCGTGCTCGATGGCCGCATGTTGCTCGTCAAGGGCGGCGGCATCACCACCTGCTTCAGCACCCAAGATGGCCAACCGGTGCGAAAAACCAAACGCCTTCCCAACGCTAGCCAGTATTTTGCCTCGCCCATTTATGGCGATGGCAAAATCTACATCGCGGCGGAAAACGGCAATATCGTGGTCATAACGAACACCGCCAAACTGACCGTGCTGGCGAAAAACGACATGGGCGACAGCATCATCGGCACGCCCGCCATCGCCGACGGGCGGCTGATCGTGCGCACGCGTTCGAAGTTGATTTGCGTGTCTAAGGACCGTTCGGGAATTTAGTGTCGTCTCCGGGATTGGGCAAAGTCATTTGTCAATAGTTATTTTTCATTTGTCATTGGCCATCGGATTGCCTCACATCTCTTGTTTCTCTTTCTCCAATGACAAATGACTATTGAAAAATAACTATTGAAAAATCCTTCTGTTTTGCCCATGCAAATCAGACCACTATTTCTCGAACGGTCCTAAGCAGTAAGACCGGAAGCCCTTTTGTCATTGTGGAGCATGTCATGCATCGTCGCCAATTTCTCGCTGCTTCCACAGCCGCCTCCGTGGCGAGCGCCGCCGCGCTGCCCGCCGCTTCACTTGCCGCGCCGTCGGCCAACGACCGCCTCACGGTGTGTGTGATGGGCGTGCGAGGACGCGGCGGCAATCTGCTCTCGACATTCGCCGCACTGCCGGACGTGGAGGTGAAGTACGTCTGCGATATCGATGAAAACGTGCTCAAAGCGCGCATTGAAAACGTGCATGCGATCACGGGGCGGCGTCCGTTGGCGATTGGCGATTACCGCCGTGCGTTAGACGATCCGTCGGTCGATGCAATCATCAACGGCGGGCCCGATCATTGGCATGCCCTGCCCGCGATTCACGCCTGCCAAGCCGGTAAGGATGTGTATACCGAAAAGCCCGACGCCCACAACATTCTCGAAGGCCGCACCATGGCGGCGGCTGCGAAAAAACACAAACGCATCATCCAACTCGGCACGCAGGGCCGCAGCGGCATATTCCAACGCAGCGCCATCAAATACATCGCCACCGGCGCGCTCGGCAAGGTGCGGTTCGCCAAAGCCTGGGAAAGTTCGCGGCAGGGCGTGGTGAAGAAAGTACCGGACAGCGCGCCGCCCAAGGGCGTCGATTACGATACGTGGCTCGGTCCGGCGCCGAAGCGGCCTTTTAACCGCTACCGTTTCCACACGCATTGGCGGTGGTTTTTCGACTACGGGACCGGCGACCTCGGCAACGACGGCGTACATCGTTTGGACATCGCCCGCTGGGCGTTGGAAACCGCGCTGGCGGCCAGCGGCGAAAAAACGTTGGGCCCCCCCACATCGGTTTCAGCCCTCGGCGGCAAGTACTATTTCGACGACGCACAAGAATGGCCCGATACGCTGATCGTTTCCTACGATTACGCCGGCCGCTGCGTGATGACCTACGAAATGCGTCTCTGGACCGCCTACCACATGCACGGCGTGCCGGAAGGCGCGGCCGTGTACGGCGACGAGGGTTCGGTCGTGATTGGCAATCGGGGTTGGCGGGCGTTCGACCGCAAGGGCAAGCAGATTTCGGTGGAAGACGGCGCCGACAACACCGTCGGCCACGCCCGCAATTTTCTCGATTGTATCCGCTCGCGCCAAAAGCCGAACGCCGATTTGGAAACCGTCGGCCAGCCTTCGAGCTTGCTTTGTCATTTGGGCAACGCCGCGTGGCGAACCGGCCGAACCTTGCACTTCGACGCCGCAAAATCCCAATTCAAGAACGACCCCGCCGCCAACGCCTTGCTCACCCGCCCCGCATACCGCCGCCCCTGGCTGCTGCCAAAATTGGCCGACGTATAGCTTTTTTTGCTGCGACCGCTGCATAGTGTGCTGGTTTTGCCTGCCGCCCACCGTTGGAGTGTACGCTTCAGCGTGTTGTGGCCTTCTCACCAAATCCTCCGGCTTGATGAGAATTCCAAAAAGCTGACAGGCTCCTCCGACCGAGGCGTTTCTGACCGGAAGCTTATTCACGGATGGGCCGGTAGAATCCCGGAGTCGCCGTCCGGAAGAACCGTTTTGATTAGCGGGTAAGAGCATCTCTGTGTTAATGTACATAGACACGGGCCAGTGGAAGTATTCTTGATGCGGCGGCCCTTGAATACCGCCCGCGCAACCGCGACAAGCTGCTGGTTGGCGGCGCGACCGGCGACTCAGGGGTTTTAGGAAAGAACATGGATATGCCCACTGTAATAACACAAGCGAGACGAATTCGATTTGCCGCCGCGCATTCGCTGACGCTATTGATGATCGTCGCCTTGCCAACGGTTGTCGCCGCCCAACAGCAACAGCCATTTCCTTTCTCCGATCCGAAAAAGATGTTCGAACAAATGTTCGAAGCAGCGCCGAACGAAGACCGCGCCGAAATCGAAAAAATCGAGATGTCCAAGCGAGAGGAAGCCGAGATTGGCGGCAGAGCAAGCCGCGAATACTTGAAAGCGTTGCGCCGCGGCGGAACGAAAGTTCTCGAACGAGGCCAGGAGGTTGACTACCTGCGCAGCTTGGTGGCGCAGGTTCATCCGAAGATGAAGAACGCCAAGCGCTACCGGCGAATTCGCGTCTACCTTGCCGTTTCCGACAAAACGGACGCACGCTCCTTTCCAGACGGCACGCTGATCTTCTTCCGTGGCTTGTTGGAATTCGCCGAGAACGAAGCGGCGCTGGTGGGCGTTGTGGGGCACGAATTATCGCATCTTGATCATGGTCATCAATTGTACAACGCAAAACGAGCCAAGTGGATGCAGCGCGCGTTCACCGGCGCCGACGGATTCACACCCGAGAAATTCATGCGCGGCGGCGCCTTGCTCATGAGAAGTTTCAGCCGGCCCTTTCGGCCGGAAGAAGAATCGGAAGCCGACCGCGACGGCGCCACGTGGGCTTACGAATTAGGGTACGATCCACGAGAGATGGCCAAGTTATTCCGTCGCATGCACAAACGCGACCGTGGAGCGAAGTCGAATATTCCGCCATTTCTGCGGACGCATCCCTATCACCTTGATCGGTTCAAGGCGGTGAGCCGGCGTTACGAGCAACTCCAGATCGAGAACCCCAAATCGGATCTGTACATCGGCGCGAAGAATCTGCGCAATCGCGTTCCTCGTTCGGTGCGAGCGTTTCGAGCCGATTAAAAGCCCGGCATTTTGAAAATGCCGGGCTTTTTGGGAACCGATAAAAATGCGGTTGGCAAATTCTTTTCCGCCGCTCGCCTTGGCGCAAACGGCAGCTGATTTTTCGCGGCGGCGTCTTACGTATAGCCGATATCGCGGCCTTCTTCGTCGCGGCATTCGAAATTCAAGTGTTCGGGAAACTGCCCCTCGACGCCGAGAATTTGAATGTCCATACCGCCGTCTTCCTCCAGGCGAATGATCTCCTTGCGTTTTTTGTTACTCAGATACGAAGCGACATCGTTACTGACCCGCACCGTGACTTGCGCAACTTCATGGCGTTGCGAGGCGGACATCAGCATTCTGATCACTTCAATGGCCACGCTTTCCGCCGTTTTTACGGCGCCTCGGCCGCCGCAGCAGGGGCAATCGCGATACACGCTGCGTTTCAAGCTGGGCCGAATGCGTTGCCGCGTCATTTCAATCAGGCCGAACGGACTGGTGCGCAGAATTTTAGTGCGGGCCCGGTCGCGGCGCATGGCGTCGCGCAGCGTGCGTTCCAAGCCCCGGCGATGTTTTTCCTTTCGCATGTCGATGAAGTCGTTCACGATCACGCCGCCCAGATCGCGGAGTCGCAGTTGGCGGGCGATTTCCTTGGCCGCCGTAACGTTCAACTGGTAGGCCGTCTCTTCGGCGGAGTCGTCGGTGCGAAAGCTGCCGCTGTTCACATCGATCGCGACCAGCGCCTCGGTCGGATCGATCACGATCGATCCGCCGCCCTTGAGCGGCACTTCCCGCTTATGGATGCGGGCGATTTCCTCTTCCAATTTGTAACGGCGAAAAATCGGCTCCTTGCCTTCGTAATGGTGCAACCGCCCGACGTGCCTCGGCATGACCATTTGCAAGAATTCCTTGGCGCGGTCGTGGGCGGCGGTTTGATCGATGTGAATGGCGTCGACATCGGTGGTGAAGATATCCCGAATGGTGCGAATGATCATGTCGCTTTCTTCGTAAATATCAACCGGCGTGTCGGTGTTCTTGATCCGCCGGACAATGACTTTCCACAGCCGCACCAAGTACGCCATGTCGCTGGAAAGTTCTTTTTTGGTGCGTTCCTGCCCGGCGGTGCGCACGATGAACCCCAGCCCCTTGGGCGGATTAAGCTCCACCAGCGTGCTGCGAAGTTTACGGCGGAGGTCGTCGTCTTCGATTTTTCGAGAAACGCCCACCCGCCCCAGAGCGGGCATCAACACCAGATACCGGCCTGGAATGCTGATGTAGGTCGAGAGCGTGGGCCCCTTGCTGCCGATCCCCTCTTTGATCACTTGCACCAAGACTTCATCGCCGCGGCGAAAAATTTCCTGAATGGGCGGCTTCACACGCGGCCGACTCCCCACCGGGCGCCGCCGCCCATTTCGCTGGCCGCGTCCGCCGCTGCTGCTGCTACTGCCGCTGCTGGCGGCAGCCGACTCGCGCCGCGCCTCGCGGGCTTCGGCCTCGAGTTTTTCAGGATCGTAACCGCCTTGCCTGAAATACTGAGATTCTACATCGCTAATATGAAGGAACCCATTGCGGCCCACGCCGAAGTCGACGAACGCCGCCTGAATACTCGGCTCCAGGTTGACAATTTTTCCCTTGTAGATATTCCCGACGTAATTTTCCTGGCTGGCTCGTTCGATATAAAGTTCTTCCAAAACTCCGTCTTCAACGATCGCGATCCGGCATTCTTCCGGCTGCGAAACATTGATTAACATTTCCTTTTTCATGGATGTCGCTTTTGATTTGTTGTTGTCGGTTAGTCATATTGGAGACTCCGATGATGGTTTGCCGCCTGGTTGCGGAAAGGGCGCCTGTGGGCGTAAAAATCATGACGCCAACTCCACGCTGGTGCGAATGAGAACCGCCCCGTCGCTTTCCGTATTTGCCAGGTTTACGATATCAAGGATATCGCGAGGGCGAACGCTTGCTGAATCGGCGCTTTGCAAACAAAGTCGTAGATGGTTTCCCTCGACCGCCAGCCGAAGTATGTTGGCGCGCAGGTCGATCGGTTTCCGGCTGCCTTCCCGGGTCTTGAGCAGCGACTCCATCGCCATCAATTTCTCGACCTCGCGTTGAACGTGTTCAACGCGATCAGCCGGAATCGGAAACTCGTACCACATCTTTTCCACCCTGGCTTTTTTCTGACCCGCCTCGAGCGCCGTAACGCTCAAGATAGTCAGACCGTCGGGCGACTTTGCCTGTAGCCGCCCAGCCACTTCCGCGGATGGCAGTGCTTCCGCCAACTCGAATTCCATGACTTCATCTCGCGCTTCCACGCCCAAAGCCAAGGCTGAGGGAAAGGTCATTTTGGCTTTAGGGTGAAACCCCTCAGACATTTGAAGCGGCATGTCGGCGCGGCGAAACAGCCGCTCAAACGCGCGCACCAAGTCGCGGTGGCTGATGAAGCGCAGGTCTCCTTGCTTGCTGAAGCGAATACGTAAGCGCTGTCGATTCATCGACTCTCCACGACGTCTTGCGAACATCACAAAACGCCGGCATTACAGTGTGTGCGCCGCCCGCCCGTGTGGAGGATGCGCCAATGGGGGAGCATCCTGCCTGGTAAGCGGCGCGTGTCTTCATTCCAAATTTGTCTGTTGCTTCCCTGTGGAAAGACCTTTCCAGGGGAAACACTTTTCCGGACAAGCCGGAGAACATCTTGTATTTCAATTCTGTCGGGCCCGACGCATTATACAGATTTGCGGCCGCATTGTTGGCTTGTGGGGAGAATATCCCACGGTAATTCAAAACAAAGCAATTCAGAAAAGCGTGAAAAAGCTACAACCCGATTCAGAAGCCATTTCAGGAACGAATGTTTCCACGACTTTTCAGCGAACCAAACTACCTAAATTGTCCTGTCTTCCTGTCTTAGGTTTCGTGTATTTAGCCGTTGCGGCTGTAGTTCGTTCGCCGGAACGACAGATACGACTGCCGTTTCGATTGTTCCGTCTGCCGAAAACGCCGTTCAGTCCGATAAAATAGCATTCATCGAGCGACAGCCGTGGGGTTCCTCTGGAAGTGAAGGAGTGAGGAAATAGCGGCGTCGTGCGTGCGGATTTTCTGAATTGGGGAATCTGAGTGAAATAATTGGGGTTTGCCGCCTGGGGCGCCGAAATCAGTTGCCGGGGCATTGCTGTCTGGCGGTCATTCCAACGTCGAACTGGCGCGGTGAGTCGGCATCCCCATTTACAAGCGGTGTGTAAATTCTACACATAGCCAGGGATCGAGTCACTAAATAGCTTGAAGAAAACGACTTACGGCGTTTTTTGGAATTGTCAATATTGGCCTTTACGTTCTCTGCGGAGCGAAGCAGAATACGCCCGTTGAACGTGCCTGATGAACGGCCCCAGAAAAAGGCAGCGTGCGACTCACTAAGTTAAAGCGTGTGTGCGGCGTTTCATGGGAGGGAGCGTCGCTATTCAAGAACGATTAGAAGTACAGCAAGGAGTGCTGAACGTGAAAAGCTCTTTTCTTCTCGCCACTCTCGTGGCGACCGTCGCTCTGGTTGGTTTCGAAGCCCAAACCGCATCGGCTCAGAACCGTGGTACGAATGTCGCGGTGATCGACATTAGTTACGTGTTCAAGAACCATGAGCGGTTCAAAAAATCGCAGGAAGAAATGAAACGCGACGTCGATGAATTCGACGCCTTCGTCCGGAGCAAGCAAAAAGAAATGCGCGACCTGGCGGAAAAACTCAAAAGCTGGAAAACCGGCTCGCCCCAGTACAAACAAACCGAAGAAAAAATGGCTCGGATAAGCTCCGATGTTCAGGTCCAGACGCAACTCAAACGCAAAAACTTTCTGGAGCGAGAGGCGAAGTTGTACGCCCAAACCTACCGAGAGATTCTTGATCAGGTGCGCATTTTCGCGGAGCAGAATCGGATCGACCTAGTGCTTCGCTTCAACAGCGAGGAAATCAAGGACGACGACCGTCAATCGGTATTGGCGGGCGTGAATCGGTCGGTCATTTATGAAAATCCGCAGATCAACATCACTGGAATGGTGCTCAAAAATATCAATCGTGGCCAGGCCGCGCCCCGTGCGGCTACTCGCCCCTCGATTCCACGCAATCCTCGCCGCCAGTAGACGTTGTTACCAGTAAGAAGATGTGGAACAACGAAATCCCGAATGGTCGTTTGAGAAGCCCGGCTTTTTCAAAAAGCCGGGCTTCTAAACCGGGAAATAGTTTTTTCACGCTTTCTTGGCGAGAAGCGCCGGTGTTGGGTTGACGACGATTACTTCTTTGGGGTGGCATTCTCTTGAACATTCGGTTTCGCTCGCAACACACGATTGAACGTGTTGCCACGGTCGTTGGGTTCGGTTATTGGAGCGGTGAAGACGTGCGTGTGGAGTTCCATCCGGCGGCGGCCAATACGGGAGTCGTCTTTATTCGGACCGATCTTCCCGGCGCGCCAAGGATTCCCGCGCGAGTGGCCTTGCGTATCGAAACGCCTCGCCGCACAACGCTTCGCAGCGGCGAATTCGTCGTGGAAATGGTGGAGCATGTTTTGGCGGCGTTGGCGGGCCTGGAAATCGATAACTGCGAAGTTCGCGTTACTGCTGGCGAAATGCCGGGCTGCGATGGCTCCGCCTTGGCGTTCGTGCAAGCTCTGCGGGAAGCCGGCGTTGAAGAGCAGGCGGAGGTCCGGCATTTTTTGTGTTTACATGAAACGATTCGCGTCGGCGACGAAGATTGTTGGGTGGAGGCTCGGCCGACAAACACCGCTGGGCTGATCATCAAATATCGTCTCGATTACGGCAGCGGCAACGCCATCGGCCGCGAAACGATTGAATTGCCGATCAACCCGAAGTCGTTCTGCGAATCGCTGGCGCCGGCGA
>QIKY01000342.1 GCA_003233175.1 Planctomycetaceae bacterium
AGTCATTTGTCAATAGTTAATGGTCATTTGTCATTGGCCATCTGTTCGCCTCGCATCCTTGTTTCTCCTTCTTCAATGAAAAATGAAAAATGAAAAATGAAAAATAACTATTGATAAATTCGGCTCTTCCTTGGCCATGAAAACCAGTCAATTATTTCGCGAGCGGGCCTAAGGGCTATTATCTTGCCAGGATAAGAAATCAAAAAATGAAAAAACACGACCATTGCCGTGCCTGGTGAACGCCGCCAGACGAAACCACGAAAGACACCAAAAACACGAAAGAGTTCGGGGAAAGCAACTCGTTCGTTCTCTTTCTCCTTTTTTCGTGTCATTCGTGGTTGAAAATTTTGATCTGCCGCTTGCCCTTTAAAAACAAGTTTTTACAACCTTGCTTTACCGAGAAAAAAGGAGCAGGCCAGTAGTTTGTGAACGGAAGACCACGCCGGCTGCATCAAACTCTGAGTGCTCTGTGCTCTCTGTGGCAAATTCATGGCATGATTTGGCCGAGCGGTAGGAACGCGCCGCGTTTCAAAACGATGGCCTCGACAGATGCTTGCCAGCAACCAACCTGCTGCAAGACACGGAATAGTTTTTGGGCCGGCGCCAAACCTTGAAACACACGCTCGCGGCCTATTTTTCGCGACTACCCTTGCGGGCCGCTGATTTGTACAATCGAATGGGGGTAGGCGCCGTTTTTCAGCCGACGCGGCGGCCACGCCGTTACTTTCGCTCCGTTTCTATTATTGAGGGCGCCGATGTCTGCTTCGCTGTTCGTGATTCAAGGACGCGACCAGGGAAAACGTTTCGAGTTGCCGGACGACGTCTGCCAACTGGGACGCGAAACCGACAACAACATCCAGGTGCATGATACGGAAGTTTCCCGCCAACATGCCGAAATCGTGCGTGAAGGCGATGGTTACGCCGTGATCGACCTAGCCAGCTCCAACGGCACCTACGTCAATGGCAAGCAGGTTGACCATTTCACCCTGCGCAGCGGCGATCGCATTCAACTCGGCCGCACCATGTTGCTGTTCACCGCAGCTGGAAACGCCGCCGACGACGACCTTTCCGATGTGATCGAATTCGTGGCGCGCGAGGGTGGTTCGCAAATCGTGAAGTCGATCGGCGCTGACGAAAGCTCCGCTCCGTTTCATGGCGGCGCCCACGCCGACAGCCCCTGGCTAGCCCGCGCCCGCAGCAATTTGCAAGTCATGTATCGAACGGCCTTGGCGGTGAGCCATACGCTCGATATTGACGAACTGCTGCAACGCATTCTGGATTTGATTTTCGAATGGGTGGAGTCCGACCGGGGCTGCATCATGTTGCTCGACCAGGAGAACGGCGAACTGCACCCGGCGGCGCGTCGCATGCGGCAGGGCCTGAATCCCGACGAAAAGATCGTCATCAGCCGCACCATTCTGGACTACGTCCTGGAAAACAAGGAAGGCGTTCTGACCAGCGACGCACGCCAAGACGACCGCTGGGACCAAGCCGCGAGCATTGTAAAACTCGGCGTCCGCGAAGCCATTTGCGTGCCCATGCAAGGCCGTTATGGCATTGTGGGGGTGGTCTATATCGACACCTACACCCCGCCCGGCCGGATGGTGCAAAGGAACGCGGCGAAATTCTCCGAAGAGCACCTCAAGCTGATGGTCGCGATTGGCCATCAGGCGGCGCTAGCGGTCGAAGACACTTCCTATTATTCGGCCATGGTGCAATCGGAGCGGCTGGCGGCGGTCGGCCAGACGATCGCGATGTTGTCGCACCATATCAAGAATATCTTGCAGGGCATTCGCGGCGGCAGTTATTTGATTGAGGAAGGCCTGCGAGGATTGGAAGGGCGGGAAGAAGCCGAAATCGTTCGCAAGGGTTGGGGTATTGTCGATAAAAACCAAGAACGCATTTCCGCGCTCGTGCTCGATATGCTCACCTTCAGCAAGGAGCGAGAACCGGAATTTGTCGAGGCCAGTCTGGAAGCCGTGATGAGCGATGTCGTGGAGCTGCTGGCGGTGCGGGCGGCGGAATCGGGAGTCGATTTGCAGTGGCGTTCCACGCCCGATGCGCCTCTGTTGTCGTTCGACCCAGACGCCATGCACCGCGCGATTTTGAATATCGTGACCAACGCCATCGACGCCTGCGAAAACACGGAGAACGCCCGTGTTGAAGTGCGAGCGTCTTATGCCGAAGGCCAGGTGGATGTCGCCATCACCGATAACGGCCCCGGTATTCCTGCCGCCGAAATTAAGAAAGTGTTTACGCTGTTTGAATCGGGCAAGGGCGCCCGCGGCACGGGCTTGGGGCTGACCGTGAGCCAGAAAATTCTTCGGGAGCACGGCGGCGATATTCTCGTGGAGAGCGAAGTTGGCGCCGGCAGTCGGTTTATACTACGTTTTCCGACGGCCGATTTCCACAAGACGCCGTCTGCCGGGTCGCCGCCAACGAAGCCCTTTCTTCCACCCGCTGACGACACCGGGGCAACGCACTGAGCCGCTACGTTGTAATGGCGCCGCCGCGTAAATCCGGGTTTCCCAGCGTGTAGCCCACTTCAACCGATTCTCGCCATGGGCAATTGCGTGCAGTATACTTCCAGGCGGTTGTTGTCTGTTGTTCTCCGTATTACTCCGTGTTTGGATGCACGCCATGCCACGATTCGCCTGCACGCTGGGCCTGCTGATTTGCAGTTGCATTTTGTTGACTTCGCCGCCAGACGTTCGCGGTGAGAATTGGCCCGGTTGGCGAGGCCCCACCGGCGATGGCCAAAGCGCGGCGAAAAACGCCCCGCTCGCCTGGGACGGCGCCACCGGTAAAAATATCGTCTGGCGCGTGGAAATCCCCGGCGAAGGGCACGCTTCGCCCATCGTGTGGGAAGAGCATGTGTTTCTTATTTCGTGTATTCCCCAGAGCCAGAAACGCGTGCTGCTTGCTCTCGACCGCCGCAACGGCAAGCAACGCTGGCAAAAGACACTGTTCCAAGGGCCTTTGGAATCGAAACACGCCCTCAATAGTTTCGCCTCCAGCACACCCGCAACCGATGGCGAAACCGTGTTCGCGACGTTTCTCGAAGTCGATGGCCATACGGTTCCGGCGCCCAATGTGGGCAGAAAACGGCCGGTAACGCCGGGCCGCATGGTCGTGGCCGCCTACGATTTCGACGGCAATCGCAAATGGATGGTCAAACCGGGCGAATTCATCAGTGCGCACGGTTTTTGCAGCAGTCCGCTGATTTATCAAGACTTGCTGATCGTGAACGGCGATCACGACGGCAATTCGTACTTGCTCGCTCTCGACAAAAGAACGGGAAAAACAGTTTGGAAAACGCCGCGCCGCCATAAAACACGCAGCTACGCCACGCCGCTCATTCGCGAAATTGACGGGCAGATGCAAATGGTGCTCCCCGGCAGTATGTGCATTACGAGTTTTAATCCCTTGGACGGCTCGCGTTACTGGAGCATTGAAGGGCCGGCCGAGCAGTTTGTCGCCTCAATGGTTTACGATGGCAAGCTGTTTTTCATGGCCGCCGGGTTTCCCACGCATCATGTGATGGGAATCAAGCCCGGCCTGAAGGGCGATATCAGCGAAAGCCACGTGGCTTGGCATCAGACGAATGTTCGCTGTTATGTTCCGTCGCCGGTCGTGGTGGGCAATTATCTGCTCGTGGCCGACGACCGCGGCACCGCTAACTGTTTCGACGCCGCCAGCGGCAAACGGCTCTGGCAACATCGGCTGGGAAAGCACTTTTCGGCTTCGCTGGTGTCGGCCGGCGGGCTGGTCTATTTTTTGGCGGACGATGGCCGCACGACCATCGTCAAACCCGGCCCCAAGTTGGATATCGTGGCTGAGAACGCGTTGGGGGAGAATTGTTACGCCTCGCCGGCCATTGCGCAGGGCCAACTCTTCGTCAGAGCCGAGAAACATCTCTATTGCATCGGAAATCAAGCTGCTGGAAAATGACCTGGGAATCCGTCGCCCGCCGAAAAGGGGGGTAACCGGCGAACCGCCAAGGAAATAGAGGCGGTTTGCTCGGAAAATTGTCAATAGTTATTTGTCAATCGTCATTTGTCATTGTGTTTTGGAGGGAGCGATGCCGCCTGCTGCGTTCCGTCGCACCGCCGCCGAATTACGCGCCAAGCCGGTGCGCCGAAAGAAATGCAGGCCTTGTTCGTTAGGCAAAGACAATAGAATCATCGACGAATTATTCGCCGTTTGCCGTCGAATGACAAATGACGAATGACAAATAACTATTGATAAATGAGGTTCAAGTCTTCTCAATGAACCGGCGGGATGCCGGTTACACTCATGACGGAGCCTAAAAACCCGGCATTTTGAAAATGCCGGGATTTTCCGTGATACAACCCCGTAGCGCACTCTTTCGCAGCGTCTTCGTTTTCGGCTAACCACTCTTCCCCCTCTGCTCGGCAATTATGAATCTGCGGCTCCTTTCCAAACTGTTGGGAATCATCGCTTTTCTCATCGGCGCGACGATGTTTTTCAGCCTGCCCTGGGCCTATCCCGGTCTCGGCATGCGTTTACACCCAGACGCCATTCTTTCCAAGGGTTTTGAAACGCGGGGTTTCATCGCGCTGCTCTGCTCGATTGGCGTCTGCTTTGCCGTGGGCGGATGGCTGTGGTGGATGGGGCGTCGGGCCGAGGGGCGATTACTCCACAAGGAGGCGATGGCCATTGTGGGCCTCAGTTGGATGCTGGCCACGGTGCTCGGCGCGTTGCCGTTTTCCCTGGCCGGCGTATATCAGGGCCCCTCGCTACGGCTCTTGGAGCCCGGCGAACCGCCCTCGATTCAGCATTCAGACCGGCTCTGGGGGTTCCGTCAAACCCAATGGAGCGAAGTTCCCCCCGTCACTCCAACGCAACATCGGTTGCTCATTGCGCTCGCGGAGCAAAACGCACGCGGCCTGTCGGAAGATGGCTTGATTGCCGCCACAAACGATCCCAACGCCGTGGCCGAATTACACAGTTTGGCCACCCGGCAACCGTGGAGCGATGTCATTTTCTCGCCAAACGATCCTCGCCGGCCGCTCGCGCCGCCCGACCGCAAAGGTCATTATCGTATTCGCTGGGTGCGGATGAGCATCTTCGATTCGTTGTTTGAATCGCAGTCGGGCTTTAGCACCACCGGCGCCACCGTCATTTCCGACCTCGAAGACCCGCACCTGGTTCCCCACTGTTTGCTCTTTTGGCGCAGCAGCACGCACTTCCTCGGCGGTTTGGGCATTATCGTTTTGTTCGTGGCCGTGTTGGGGCAGGGCTCGGCCGGAAAAGCATTGATGCGGGCCGAAATGCCGGGCCCCAGCAAGGAAGGTTCGACGGCTCGCATGCAGCACACCGCCTGGATTTTCACCGCCATTTACTGCGCGCTCAATCTGGTGCTCACGCTCCTGTTGTGGGTGGAAGGCTTGAGCATTTTCGACGCCCTTTGCCACGCCTTCGGCACGATGGCCACCGGCGGCTTCAGCACCTGGAACAAATCGTTGGGCCACTTCGACAGCCGGCTCATTGAATACACGGTGGTGGTGTTCATGCTGTTGGCCGGCACCAACTTCACGTTGCTGTATTACATTCTCGTTCGGCGGCAGCCGGGCGTGCTATGGAAAGACACCGAATGGCGGGTCTACATGGCGCTCATTCTGGGGGTTACGGTCATCATCTTGCTGTTCGGCATCGCCCACAACGATTTTCCCGGCGCCACGTGGCTCCAGAAAATCGAAAGCGGCGTTCGGTACGGACTTTTTCAAGTGGTGTCGATCATCACCACCACCGGATACGGCACCCACGATTTCGATAGTTGGAACAGCGTGGGGCGGGGTATTCTGTTCCTCTTGATGTTTGTCGGCGGTTGCGCCGGCAGCACCGGCGGCGGACTGAAAGTGATCCGACACATACTCTTTCTCTCGATCATGCGTTTGGAAGTGGAGCGTTCGTTTCGACCGCTGGTGGTGCGGCCGCTGCGATTGGCCGGCACACCGGTCGACGACCCCGACCTGCGTCGGAATATCATGGTTTATTTCTGCCTGATTTTAGTTATTTTCGTGTTCAGTTGGCTGTTCGTGGTCACCTTCGAGCCAGACAGCACCTGGGGCGCCCGCAGCATCGAACACAAGCTGGTCGATAGCGCAAGCAGTGTCGCGGCGACGCTGAACAACATCGGCCCCGGCTTGGGAACCGTGGGCGCCACGCAGAATTACGGCCATTTCAGCCCCCTCAGCAAACTCCTCTTCACCTGGTTGATGATGGTCGGCCGCGTTGAGATTTTTGTCATTCTGGTGCTCTTCATGCCCAGTTTCTGGCGTAGCCATTAACGCCAGCGCGTACGCTCCAACACTTCATTGACGTAATTTCTCGGCGGGGGGGCGGTTTCTTGTGGTTGGCCGGAGCGGTGGGTATAGTGAGGTGATTGCCCAAAGCACTGGCGTGCGCTGAAAATCGGGCGCCGCCAATAGGCAACAAGCCTGAATACGCCTGCCGAACGTCACACCGAACAAGGTCCCCCAGATGTTGTTGGTTTTTTCGCGTCGTTGTATTGATCGCTCCCGCTTGCGTCTGAATGTGCTCCGTTCGCAGCCCGGCGGTATTGCCGGCGGGGCGCATGGTCGCACGGCGGCGCATTGCTGTCTGACGACTTTTCTTGTGCTGGCCGCGTTGGTCGCGGGTCCCATGGCAAACGCCGGCGCGGCGGAGCCAAGCGGGCCGAAGGTCAGCTTCAACCGCCAGATTCGCCCCATCTTTCAGGCCCATTGCCAAGGCTGCCATCAGCCGGCGAAGCGCGGCGGCGATTACGAAATGACATCGTTCGCCAGCCTGCTGGAAGGCGGCGAAAGCGGAGAAGCGGCCATCGTGGCCGGAAAACCGGACGCCAGTTTTTTACTGGCTCAAATCACGCCGGAGAACGGCGAAGCCGCGATGCCGCAAGACAAACCGCCGCTCTCTCTCACAGACATCGCCTTGATCGAACGTTGGATTCTCCAAGGCGCCGCCGACGACACGCCCCTGTCGGACCAACCCATGTACGACGCCCAGCATCCGCCGGTTTATCCCGCCGCGCCGGTCATCACCTCTCTCGATTATTCGCCCGACGGAAAATGGCTGGCCGTTTCCGGCTACCACGAAGTGTTGTTGCATCGGGCGGATGGCTCAGGATTGGCGGCTCGTTTGGTGGGGCAGTCGGAACGCATTGAATCGGCCGTTTTCTCACCCGACTCCAAATGGCTGGCGATGGCCGGCGGTTCTCCAGGACGTTTGGGCGAAGTGCAGGTTTGGAACGTCGAAACGCATGAACTGGCGTTTTCGGTTCCGGTCGGTTTCGATACCTGTTACGGCTGTAGTTGGTCGCCGGATGGCAAACTGATCGGCTTCGGCTGCCCCGACAACACGCTCCGCGCCATTGAAGCTTCGACCGGCAAGCAGGTTCTTTTCAGCGGCGCTCACGCCGGCTGGGTGCTCGATACGGTGTTCTCGGTGAAGGGGACGCATCTGATTTCCGTCAGCCGCGACCGCAGCATGAAACTGATCGAAGTGGCCACCGAACGATTTGTCGACAACATCACGAGCATCACGCCGGGCGCTTTGAAAGGCGGTTTGAACGCCGTCGACCGCAACCCCAAGAACGATGAACTGCTGATCGGCGGGGCCGACGGCGCGCCGAAAATTTACCGCATGTTTCGCGAGAAGGCCCGCAAAATTGGCGACGACTTCAACCTCATTCGCGCCTTCGCGCCGTTGCCCGGCCGTATTTTTGACGTCGCGTTCGGCCCTCAAGGAAAACAAATCGCGGCGGGTAGCAGCTTCAACGGAACGGGCGAAGTTCGCGTCTATCAGGCGGCGGACGGCAAAAAAGTTTTTGAAGTCAAAATCGAACAGGGCGGCGTGTATGCCGTCGCCTTCAGCCCCGATGGAAAAACGCTGGCCGCGGGCGGTTATTCCGGAGAGGTCGTGCTGATCGCGACGGCCGACGGCAAAGTGTTGAAACGGTTTATTCCCGTCACGATTGAAGCAAAAAAAGTGGCCGCAACGGGTGAGTGATCGCCTTGGCGTCATGCGAGAAATGACTGCGGTACGATGGCCTTGGAAGGCCATCGTACAAGTTGAAATTGAACAATTAATGTAACTACTCAGCGATGATCGCACGATGCTTTTTGCGAGAACCACGAATGGACACAAATTCACACGAATGCATTTCAACGGGCTCTCAGATTTTCTCCTGGAAACAAGCGAACGTCAGCCGTGCCATTACATGGAGAGCTCGCCACAAAAATTCGTGTCTATTCGTGTTCATTCGTGGTTCCATCAAGCACCGATCAAAGCTCGTCGCTGAATAGTTACCAATTAATTCTTGAACGGTCCTAAGAAGTATTGCTTCGCATCGTCGAACGTATTACGAAATTTGAATCCCCCCAGAAAATGGAATGATCCATGCATCTTTTGCCAATGTTTTTCAAGAGGAACGGCCGCGCGTTTTTGTCGGCCGCGTTCTTGATCGGCGTTCTTGTTCCAGCGGCGCGGGCGGAAGAGAGCCAGCGGGAAACGCTCCCTGAAGGGTTGGAGGTCGTTTCCATTGAAGCGGTTCCCGCAACACTCGAACTGACGCATCGGTTCGACTACCGGCAACTGTTGATTCTTGGGCAATTAAAAACCGGAGAGACGGTCGACCTCACGCGCGCTGTCTCACTGCAAACGCCCGCCAGCGGTGTTACTGTTTCCGAACATCGGCTTATCCGACCGGTGAGTAATGGCGAACAGACGCTGGTCTTTGAGTATCAGGGACGCACGGCGAGCGTGGTCGTCAAAGTGCGAGATATCGCCAAACCGCGCCGCATTAGTTTCGTGGCCGATGTCCAGCCGCTGATCTCGCGTTTGGGCTGCAATCAGGGCACTTGCCACGGCGCCAAGGACGGCAAGGCCGAATTCAAACTTTCGCTCCGAGGTTACGATCCTCTGCTCGATCATCGCGCTCTGACCGACGATATCGGCGCCCGGCGGTTTAATCGTGTCGCGCCCGATCAAAGCCTGATGTTGCGCAAGGCCAGCGGCGCCATTCCGCATGTGGGCGGCGTCCGCACCACGCCCGATGAACCGGCCTACCAGTTGTTGCGGCAATGGGTGGCCAGCGGCGCCAAGCTCGATTTGGAAAGTCCTCGCGTAACGTCGATCAAGGTTTTTCCGGAGAACCCGACCGTTCCGCTGGCCGGCATGACACAGCAGTTGGCTGTTATGGCGACCTACTCCGATGGCTCCCAGCGCGACGTCACGGCCGAAGCGTTTATTGAAAGCGGCGATATTGAAATATTGGAGGCCGACCAAACCGGCCTGCTCACCACGCTGCGTCGGGGAGAGGCGCCGGCGCTGGTTCGCTACGAAGGCTCGTACGCCGCCACCACGATCACGATCATGGGCGACCGCACCGGCTTCCAATGGCGCACGCCGCCGCTGCACAACTACATTGACGAACTGGTCTACAACAAGCTTCGCCGCGTGAAGGTATTGCCCAGCGAAATCTGCTCCGACGAGGAATTCGTGCGGCGGGTGTATCTCGACCTGACCGGCCTCCCGCCCACGGTGGCGCAAGTTCGGGCCTTCACCAGCCACTCGCTTCCCTCGCGAGAAAACCGAGATCGTCTCGTCGATGCGTTGGTCGGCGGTCCTGAATACATCGAATTTTGGACCAACAAATGGGCCGACATGTTGCAGGTCAATCGGAAGTTTCTCGGCGAGGAAGGGGCCATCACGCTGCGCAATTGGATCAAGCAGTCGATCGCCGAAAACAAACCGTACGACCAATTCGCCTACGAAATCCTCACCGCCGGCGGCTCCAATTTGGAGAACCCTCCGGCCGCGTATTACAAAGTCTTGCGAGATCCCGCCGCCGCCATGGAAAACTCCACGCAGTTATTCCTGGCCGTGCGTTTTAGCTGCAACAAATGCCACGACCACCCGTTCGAACGTTGGACCCAAGACCAGTACTACAATCTGGCGGCCTATTTCACGCAGATCGGCCGCAAGGAAGACAAAGCCTTCGCCGGGCAGCGTATCGGCGGCTCCGCCGTGGAGGGCGCCAAGCCGCTGGTGGAAATCATTTATGACACCGGCTCTGGTGAAATCAAACACGACCGCACGGGCGAAATCTCGCCGCCGAAATTCCCCTACCAGCATGCCGACACAGCGCCGGCGTCGGCCAGCCGGCGGCGAAAACTCGCCACCTGGATCACCTCGCCGAAAAACATTTACTTCGCCCGTAGCTACGTCAACCGGCAATGGGGGTATCTGCTAGGACGCGGAATCATCGACCCGATCGACGATATTCGCGCCGGCAATCCACCCACCAATCCCGAACTGCTCGACGCCCTCACGGCCGATTTTATCGGCAGCGGCTTCGATGCGCAGCACATGCTGCGCCTGATTTGTAAATCTCGCGTGTACCAACATTCGGTGGTCGCGAACCGCTGGAATGAAGACGATCAAATCAATTATTCGCACAACATTCCGCGCCGCCTGCCGGCCGAAGTTCTGTTCGACGCGATCCATGTCGCGGCCGGGGCGCCGTTCAAAATTGCCGGGGCGCCGGCTGGTTTTCGCGCGGCCCAACTGCCCGATGCGGGTATCAAGGTGTCGTTCCTGGACGACTTCGGCCGCCCGGCGCGAGAAAGCTCCTGCGAATGCGAACGTAGTTCGGGAATGGTGCTCGGCCCGATCATGAAATTGGTCAACGGGCCGACGGTCGCCAACGCGTTGGTCGCTCCCGGCAACGCCCTGGCGAAACTCGAAGCTTCCCAGCCAGACGACAAGAAAATGTTGGAGGAGCTATTCCTGCGTTTCCTCGCGCGGCGTCCCACCGAAGCGGAAATCAAACTCAGCTTGAAGGCGCTCGAGGCGCCGGGGCGGGAGCATCCTCAACATGTGGCGGCGTTACAAGCTTACGAAAAAACGCTGCCGGCCAAACAGGCGGCTTGGGAAACCGGCCTCAAACAGGAAACCGTCTGGACCGTGCTCGAACCGCTGGAATTGCGTTCGGAGGCGGGCGCCGTTTTGGAAAAACAAGCCGACCATTCCGTTTTGGTTTCAGGCAAGAACGGCAAGGACATTTACACGATAGTCGCCCAGACCGACCTTCAAGGCGTCACCGGCATTCGCTTGGAATCGCTGGCCAACAAAGCCTTGCCCGCCGGCGGACCGGGCCGCGCACAGAACGGCAATTTCGTGTTAAGCGAACTTCGCCTGAACGCGGCGGCGATGAAAGATCCCTCTGAAGGCAGTGCTGTAAAACTGCAAAACGGCTCTGCCGATTTCGAGCAAGACGGTTTTACGGCGGCCAATGCTATTGATGGCAATGAAGGCTCGGGCTGGGCCGTTTCTCCCTCGTTCGACAAAACGCACACCGCCATTTTTGAAACGCAAGAGGCGATCAGTTTTGCCGGCGGCGCGAAGTTGTCTTTCCAACTCAGCCAGCAACATCCTGACGGAACCCACTCGCTGGGCGCGTTCCGTCTTTCGGTCACCCATTCACCGCGTCCGCTGAAAATGAAGTCGATTCCGGCGGCGTTTGCAGCGGCCTTGAACACGCCTCCGGCGGAACGCGATGAAGCGCAACGGAAACTTTTGTCAGACGCCCACCGAGCGCAAGATAAAGAACTGAACCGTTTGCTGGCGGAGGAAAAACGCAGCGCCGCGGCATTGAAAAATCGGCGTCTGATGGGCCTGCAAGATTTGGCCTGGGCGCTGATCAACAACCCGGCGTTTTTGTTCAATCATTAAGGAGAATCGCGATGGGCGGAAACTTGACTCGAAGAAGTTTTCTCGCGGCCGCTACGCTTTCACCCGCCTTGGCGCTGGGGACGCATGGCGTTTTGTGGGCTGAATCGCCGGAGTTCAATCCTCGGGTGGTGATCCGCCGCTCTTTTCCGCCTATCAAATCGCCTCCGGTCGTCACGGCGGGAGAGGCCGATAAAAAACTTCGGCCGACCGAGTTGGTGCTTGGCGTGGTGGTGAACGGCGCGGCGCGGGCGTATCCGATCAATATGCTGACCGGCCCGCGTCGAGAGATCATCAACGATACGCTTGGCGGTTCGCACATCGCGGCTACCTGGTGACATCTCTGCCACAATGGCATCGTGTATGCCAGAGATGTCAGGAACCGCGAATTGAACTTTGCCGTATCGGGCATGCTGTGGAACCGCAGCCTGGTCATGAAAGATATGGAAACGGGGAGTTTGTGGAGCCACTTGCTGGGCCTTTGCATGCGAGGTCCGCTCGAAGGCGCCGAACTCGCGCTGCTGCCCTCGATGATTACCGATTGGAAAACATGGCTCAGCCGGCATCCTCAAACCACGGCGTTGAACCTGTCGCGCACTTCAACGAACTACCTCAGCGAGTTTTATAAAGACCCGTCGAAGTTCGGGGTGGCCATGGCGGAGGGCGGCGAAGCGCGCGCATGGTCGTTTGCCGATTTGATAAAACAACCGGTGGTCAACGACGCCTTCGCGGGTAAAAAAATTGTCGTCTTGTTTCAAAAATCATCTAGCACGGCGTTGATTTTTGAACGCACGCTCGGCGGGAGAACGCTCACCTTCGGTTGGGTCGACGGCAAACTGCAAGACGAACAAACACATACGCTCTGGGATATCGCCAGCGGCGTCGCGATTTCCGGCGAGCTTATGGGGCAAGCGTTGCAACCGGCGTTGGGAATCGTTTCGTATGCAAAGGCGTGGCGCGTGTTTCATCCCAACTCCACCTATTGGAACGCGAACGGTTAGCAATAGTTAAAGGCTGATGTTTTAATTCAGAAGCCCGGCTTTTTGAAAAAGCCGGGCTTCTTGCCTACCTCGCAACGGTCTTGTTCTTGAGCGTTGCCTTAGTGCGTTTGGTGTAAAAATCATCGCTTGAAACTTGCTCTCAAAAAGCTATCTGAAAAAGATTTCAAATGATTGCTTGACAAGATCCCAAAGCCGCAGACAATGGTGATTCGTTAAGCAACTTCGCTAATCGCGAGGCCGATATCAATGGCTTCGATTTACCAAACGCTTCTGTTTGGGTATATGAAAACCGAAGAGTCGCGGCACGTCGGTGGATCTTCCATGGACGTGGCGGCGTGCGTCATTCGGCTTTCCGTTTCCGCGAAGCTGCGTTGAACATAGCGTCTTTGATGATCATCCATCGCAGCGCGGGTGGCGACGACAGACGGAACGCTGTCGGCGGCCCTGGTCGTGGCTCGGAAGTCCCTCCCGCGCTGGTTTTTTGTTTTGGCGCGCACCGTAAAGCACGCCCCGTTGGAGTGCATGCTTCAGCGGGCGTCCAAGGAAAACACGCTAAAGCGTACACTCCAACGGCGCGGCTGGGTCATTGTCGGGCTAGGCGGGAAACGTTGTGGCTACGTGTCTGATCAGCCTTGGCGCCAATCTGGATGATCGGTCGCGAACGCTTGAGGCGGCCATTGCGAGCTTGGAGCAAGTCGACGGGATTCACGTCTTGGCTCATAGCCGCTGGAGCGAAACCACGCCGGCGGGCGGTCCTCCGCACCAAGCCAACTTCCTCAACGGAGCGGCGCTGCTGGAAACGACGCTCTCCCCCAAGGCTTTGCTCGACCAACTGCACCAAGTGGAAAATGCGTTGGGACGGCGGCGAGAGGTGCGTTGGGGCGCCCGCGCGATTGATCTTGATCTGCTGCTCTACGACGATGTTATCGTGGCCACGCCGCAGCTCACCGTGCCGCATCCTCGTTTGGCGTTTCGCCGGTTCGTGCTGGCGCCCTGCTTGGAAATCGCCCCGGAGTGGGTGCATCCCTTGATCGGTTGGCGTTTGGAGGAATGTTTCGCGCACTTGCAAAAGACGCCGCGATCCATCGCCGTGACGTGCTGTTCATCGGAGCCGGCAAACGCCGTAGCGCAGCTTGGCGCCCAACAGTCAGACGCGTTTTTCATCGCCGACCCTACGGTTGCCGGGAATAGGCGAGATGCTGAAGATGATGTTGCCTCGGCCCCACAGAGGGCGAAGGTGTTGGCCGATGCAGCCGCCGAACAGGCCGAATGGGTGAGCGGGTTTTGGTTGGAGCCGCCGTTCGCCGCAGCGCCCCGTCCTACGCTCGTGGTTTGGCTAGACGAACCCTTCTCCGACGGCAATGCGAGCACACCGCCGGAAGATGGCAGCGCAGCAGGCGTTGATTCGTCGGCGCAGTTGCGGAAATACAATCGCGATTTAGGTCGCCGCGTCATGCAGCGCGGGCGAGGTCCTTGGCTGCAACTTCCCGCGTCTGATCTGGCCCAAGCCGCCGACGAAGTGGCCGCCGCATTGCTCGCCATGCGCCCGCAATAGAACACGTTTCCCGGTGAATAAAGCCGGCAAGTGCGCCACCCGACCACTGGTATTGTCTATACTGAGGCCAGCGCACCATTTGCGTCGATAACGTCACCTCCACTCCCACCTTGCAGCCACATGGCGTCGCCGAATTCCCCTCGAAATAACTCGCCCGACGCCGCGGCGCGTCTGGTCGAAGAGCATGAAGTCGCGGTGTATTCATTCCTGCGGACGCGTGTCGGTTCGGCGGCGTTGGCGCGCGCCTTGTGCCTCGATGTCCTGGTTGCGGTCGGCGGGCGCGGCGGTCTGCCGTCGGACGCCGCAACACTGCGCGGTCAGGTAATCGAGCAGGCGGAAAAACAGTTGCGGGAACACTCTGCGGGGCAATGCGGCGTCTCCACGATTTGGCGCCAAGCCTGTCTTGCGGTGGATAAAAAACGCGGCCGCGTCCAAAAACTTAAGGAGCACGAAGCACAGCGCCTTCTGGCCGACCTGCCGCCAAGCCAACGGCAGGCGTTGCAATTTTGCTACGGCGCCGGGCTCTCCCACCAAGAGATTGGCCAGCGCATGCGCAGAAGCGCGACCGCCGTGCGCTCGCTTCTCGACCAGGCGCGCGAGCAGTTCTTTCGCTTCGGCGAGCATTTGCCCCAAGGTCTGCCGCGCCGCGCCGCCCAAAACGAACTCACCGACCAAGACCTCCAACAACTCAACGCGCTGCTGCGGCGGGCCGATGTAAACGGCGCGGCACTGGAAGAACTCGCCGCCGCTCTGGATCTGGAGGCGTTTCTCTGGCGAGCGAACAGCCGCTCTCGGCTTTCGTCGATGCTTATATTGAAACGCATTCGCCGCCGGCGTTGGGCGCCCGCCGCCGTGCTCGCGGTGGCCGCCTGCATCGTACTCATCGCGGGGCTGTATTGGGTGGTGCGTCCCAATCAAAAAGAATCGGCCGTGCTACCTGCTGCAAAACAGCCGCTGAAAAAAAAAGCGGCGTCTCTCAAAAAACGCGCTTCGCCCGGCCAGGAGAAGATCGCCTCCGGCAACCAACCCGCGCCGCCGGCGAGCGCGCCGCGTTTGGAAACAAGGCCTGAACAAACATCGTCGGCCGAAGCGGGCGCCGTGTTGCCGTCCAAAACCGAAGATGCTTCAAAAGAGTTGACCGCTACCGATCCTTGGTCGGCGGTTTTGCGAAATGAAACACCGCCCGCGTTCTTGGATGTGTGCTTCAACGATTTTTTTCAGAAGGGCGGAAACCCGACACGCGCCGAGTTAATGAAATGGCTCGCTCCCGCCGCCGACGCCGACGGCGTGATCACGGAAACTCGCCGCCGCTACGGCCGAACGTCGTTGATCCGAGGCGTGTTCCGAATCAAGGCGCCCTGGCGCCAGGACACTGGTTTTCGGTTTGCCATCGCCGCCAACGGCGTGTTTCAAATCCATGCGTTTCAGGGCGAAACGGGGCTGTCCTTGGTGCAATACGAACGCAACGGCGTTACTTGGGCGGCGTACAAAACACGCCGGGCAAAAGCGGCCAGCCAACCTTCGTCTCGCGTGCTTGCCGCCACCGATGGAGGCCGAGCCAATCGCACGGGCGCCTTGGGCGGCGGGCCCTACGAATTGCGTTGGCGCCAGGGGCGGCTGGTTTTGTCGCGGGGCGATGTCGTCGTGCTTACGGCGCCGATGGAGCGCCCGCCCGAAGATGTTTATCTGGCGGGGCAGGCCACCGTTGCAGGGTTGGAGTTAATCAAGACGGCCGACTTTCCCCTGCTGGAAAACTCGCCGGAGCCGAAGTCGGTCGACATCGCCGCCTCGCCCGCGTGGCAAAAACATCTACCCGATGACGCCCGTTGGCAAACGCCCCAGCCGGGAGTTTGGAAGTTGGAGCGGCCCGCCGCCGGCGCGAACGCCTGGGTCTGCGCTCCGCTCGGGCAGACAGGGCCTTACGAAGTCGTGCTCGCCGTTTCACATTTCACGGCGGGCGGCGGCGTGTGCTTGGGCGCCAGTTCGGCAGAACCGCAGCTGCTCATTCGCTTCCAGGAGAATGATCGTGGCGGCGGACTGGGCGCCGCGATTGTCAGTCCTCGCGACCGGCGGCTGCACCAAACATTTCCGCTTACCGAAAAGGCGCCTGCCCCCTTGGTGGGCGGGCGCGCGTGGCTGCGGCTGGTTTTCGCTTGCGGCGTGATGAAATGCTGGCTGGGAGTCGATGGCCGACATTGGGCGGAGTTGGGAACGGCCAAAATATCCGGCCGCATCGGCTGGATCGGGCTGCACTGCTCCCAGGGAAAATCGGGCTGCGGCATCCAGCTCGATCAACTCACGCTGCGAGAACTGCCGAACCTCAACCGCTTGGCCGGGAAAGATGCACGAGAAAAAGCGTCAAGAGTCGAAGCCGACGACCTCCCCCGGTGGAAACGCCAGGTGCTCGCGCAAAGGCCGGCGGAAATCGACGAAGCCCAGTGGCTGCGCGCTTCCATACTGGCTTCGCTTTCCGGCGGCTGCGAGTCGAGGCTGGGCCACGCCCTGCTCGACGCCCTGCTCGATTCGACCCCACGGAGTCTCGCCGCCGAGCAACGCCTCAAAGTGTTGGCCGAAGCGGCGCTGCTTACCAATTTCAACCAACGAGGCCAATTGCAGGCGCTGCTCGACCGTTACCATCGCGTGGGCCGTAGCGTGTTGGACGCGGGCCAGCCGAAACCTTTTTCGTTCATCCGCCACGCACTCATGACCACTCCCCTACTAACGCGGCGCGTCGTCCTGCTGGGCGGTGAAGACCTGATGCGCGCCGAACTGTTGGCCAGCGCCGCGGCTGGCGAATGGGAAGATGTGTCGGGCTCGAGTCGGGAGTTTCGTTTTTTCCACCTGGAGGAGCGCGTCGCGATTCAGCCTTGGGCGGAGGCGGCGGCGCTGCGCGAATTGGGGGCGCGGCGTGAACAGAATAAGCCGGCCAAAAAAAGTGAAAAACGGTTCCCCGAGCGGTGGCGACATCCTGGAAATATTCAGATCGACCGCCGCGCCTACGACATCGCCGCCGATCTCGATTCCCTGCTGGCGAGTAAGTCGGTTTCGGCGGCGGCGCGGCGTATCGCGGCGCTCGATTTTTCCCGGCCCTTGGGCTTGGCGCCTCGGGGAGAAGGACTGTTTGTCTCGCCGCTGGTGCTGACGCCCTCTCTGCTGCGGAGCAACGAATCGCTGCGAAAGGCGTTCCAGCGGGAAGCGGCCGACGTGGCCCTGCTGCAAGTGCGTCAAGCCATGCAAGACAGCGACGCTCGACGTTTGAATGACCTCGCGGCGCAATTCGAATCGACGCCCGCCGCCAAGCGGGCGCATCGCTGGTTGGGAGACCACGCCCTGAGCCGCGGCGCGTTCGCGCAAGCGCGCGCGCATTATCGCAACGCGCTGCCGCGAAACACGGCGGCGGGTGTTGCGGCGTCAGGATCGGACGATCTTTTGGCGCGTCTACAATTGGCCAACGCCTATTTGGAAGCGGCGCCCCCGAGCGATGGCGCGAAAGTAGCAGCGACATTTACGGCGCCGGTGCGTTTTGGCGGGAAGCAATTTTCCCAGCAACAGTTTGACGCCATCGCGGAGCAGGTCAGACGCAGAACCTTTCCCCGTCTGGCGAAAACGGAGCCTATTCCGCTGACTCGAAAAACGATCTTCGCCGCCCGGCGGTTTACGTTACAATCGCTGGGGCCGCTTGCCTTGGCAGCGCCGCGGACCGAAGCGAATCAACCTCGTTTACCGGCCGCGCCGCTCCTTGGGGTCTCTCGTGTTTTCAACCAAACAGGAAGCGGGGCCCTGCTTTCCAGTCCTTACGGAGTGGCGGCGTTCGATATTCAAAACAATCGGCTGGCTTGGTCGGACCAAACCTTCGCCGCGTCTGGAGAAAAGGCGGCGGAAAATCTGTTGACGGCAGCGCCGGCGGTGTCTGGTTCGGCGGTGTTCATTCGTCGGCAAGGCCGCCAGGGCGTGTTGCTGGTGGCCTACGAAATGGCGTCGGGGAATATCGCCTGGGTTTCGGAAAGCTCGCCCGACCATCAACTGGTATCCGACCCCGTCGTGGTGGAAAACCAAGTGATCGGCGTCACGGCGAAATCGGCGGCGGCCGATGGCGTCGAACTGTTCGCCACCCACTGGGACCGCGATTCCGGAGCGATTGTTGCACAACACAAATTGCTCGACCTACGAGCCGCCCCCCTTCGACGGCTGGCCGCCGGGCTGGTTCGCACGCCGGGTGGTTTTTTGGCGGCTGTGGGCGGCTGCCTCATTGGCTGGGAAACCGAAGGGCGGCTGCTGTGGGTTCGTCGGCAGTTCATGGCGCCGCCCGAAGACGCCGAAAGCTGGCGCCGGGGCGTGGCGATTGTTCCTTACTCCGGCGCGCGGGGGAGCGAGCATTTCATGGTTTCCCAACCCGGCTCGCCCGAGATTTGTTGTGTTCACCAAAACACCGGCGCCCTGCTGTGGCGACGCGTGTTTCCCGAACTATCGGCCGCCCCCAGCAAGCTAGGCCAGACGCTACTCGTTCGCGAGAGGTTCTCAATACACGCCCTGAACCAAAACACCGGCGGCGCCCTGTGGCGGCGGCGCGTGGCCGAGCGAGCGGTCGTTTTATTGGCGCCCGCTTGGAGCGCCGTGGCGATTTTGACGAACACCGGCGAGGAAACAACTCGCCTCGAATGGTTCGACGCCAACTCCGGCGCCAGCCAGCGCGTCGCCGCCGTGGCGGGGTCGGACGGCGCGCATCTACAAACGCTGTTCACTCTTTCGGGGCGTCTGTTTGGCGTGCAGGCTTCCGGGAAAAACGCCGGTCTTCTCGAACTGGTTGCGTTGCAGGTCGATTGACAAAGAACGACGCGAGTTTCGCGCTGCCGGTTCTTGATTTTTCGCCCAGTATTTCATACCATGCATCGGTAACGTCTTCTCCGCCCCCCTTCCTCTCGCAGTTGGCCCTCACTGGATGAAGCCTCAGCGATTTAACGAGCAGTTTGCGGGAATCTACGATCTTGCCGTCCGGCTGGCTGACGTTACCGAAGCCGATGGCTTGCTGGTGTTGCTCGATGGCCCTTCCAACTGGGAAGAGCTGCGCCGGCGAGGCGGAGAAAAAAAGATTCTCGTCGTGGCCGACGCCACCGAGGAATTGGACGGCGCCGAAACCCACGGTCTGGCGCCGGTCGTTCTCGACGTGCCCCACATGCCGGTGTTCGACAAACTAGCCCAAGCCCTTTTGGAGAGCGTGGCTTTGGAGCTACTGGCGCGAGGCTCAACGGTCGTGGCGGTTTACAGCGCCTTTGACGCTGGGAAAATTGATTCGCTGAGTTTCATCCGGCTCGACGAACACCTTGGCCGTTTAACCGTTCGCGATCTGCGGCAACTCAAAACCATCGTGCCGCTCGATACGCTCAAAACGGTGGTTGATCTGGCGGTCGATATCGGTCGCGAAGGCCGCGAAGGCAAGGCGGTTGGCACGTTATTCGTGGTCGGCGATTCGCGAAAAGCACTCACGCTCAGCCACGCCGCTGTGTGGGATCCTGTCAAAGGGTACGGCCGAAAAGATCGAAACCTGCGCGATCGACACGTCCGCGAACAAATTAAGGAAATCGCCCAGATGGACGGGGCCTTTATCGTGGCCGCCGACGGCACGCTGGAAGCCGCCTGTCGAATTCTCGACTCGCCGCCCGTCGAACTCACTATTTCGCAAGGCTTGGGCTCCCGGCATTGGGCGGCGGCGGCGATCAGCAAGAACACCAAGGCCGTCGCGATTGCGGTCAGCGAGTCGAACGGAACGGTGAGAATTTTCCAGAAAGGCGAGGTCGTTTTGCGCATCGAACCTTTGCGGCATGCGCTCAAGTTCAAGGACTTTGATTTTGAGTCGCCGCCGGAAGATGCGTAGTCGTCAGACACGCCCTCGGCTGGTTGTTTGCAACCGCCCGACGTCAAAAACCACCGCACCGAAAACCACCGCTCCCCGCGAGACTCACACCTGATGCGCATTGTTGGAGTGCTTGATATTCAAAAAGGCGGCGTCGTGCGCGGCGTGGCGGGCGAGCGGGCGGCCTATCGGCCTTTGATCACTTCCTTGACTGACGCGGTCAGCGTGCGAACGGTCTGCCTGGCGTTTCGCCAGCAACTAGGTTTGCGCCATTGTTACATCGCCGACCTGGACGCCATCGCTGGAAACGAACCGCATTGGAATCTGTTTGAAGAAGCGGCTCAAACCGGGCTCGCCCTCTGGATCGACGCCGGCCTAACATCGGCGGCGCATGCCGTGAAAATGGCGAGTTTCCTGAACGGGCTCTCGCCCTCCCAGCAGCAACCGCCGGCCCACCGGTTGGTGGTCGGACTGGAATCGCTGCCCGCCGCCGCCGTGTTGCCCGACCTGCTCTCAGAAATCGACCCGCAACAGATCGTGTTCAGCCTCGACCTTCGCCACGGCATTCCCCTGACCCAAATCCCTCAGTGGCGGGAAGCTTCGGCCGAAACCATTGCCGACGAAGTGCTTGCCCGGGGACTGCAAAAAATGATCGTTCTCGACCTGGCTGATGTCGGCGTGAACCAGGGTTTTGGAACGGAGAGGCTGCTCAAGCGGCTGATTTTGAAACACCCCTGCGTGGAGTTCATCGCGGGCGGCGGCGTGCGCGGCCCGGCCGATTTACAAAAGCTCGCGGGCGTTGGCTGCGGCGGCGTGTTGGTGGCTTCCGCCTTGCACGATGGCCTGCTGGGCCCCGGCGAATTGGCGGCCCATGCGGAATTTTGAGGGGTGGCGTGTACGATTTAAGGCCGTTCGGAAGTTTAGCGGCGTCCCCAGGATTGGGCAAAGTCATTTGTCATTGGCCATCGGCTTGCCTCACATCCTTGTTTCTCTTTCTTCAATGACAAATGATAGATGAAAAATAACTATTGATAAATTCCTTCCTGGCCCATGAAAACCGGACCAATATTTCTCGAACGCGCCTTACGCCCCCGCCAGCGCTGTTCCCATGCTGACGCCCGGCGCCGGGAGCACGCTTTCGCCCATCAGGTATTGATCAACCACACGCGCCGCGCCGCGGCCTTCGTTGATTGCCCAGACGACCAGCGATTGCCCGCGACGGCAATCGCCGGCGGCGAACACGCCGTCCACACTGGTGGCGAAACGGCCGTATTGGGCTTCGTAATTGCCACGTGCGTCGTACGAAATTCCCAGCTTGTCGGAAACGGTTTGTTCAGGACCCAGAAAACCCATTGAGAGGAAGGCTAGGTCGGCTTTCCAAATTTTCTCAGACCCCGGCTTCTCGGTATTGCTCCAGCGGCCGGTTTCGTCTTTAGTCCATTCAACCTCCACCGTTCGCACGCCCCGCAAATTACCGGCGCCGTCGTCGAGAAACTCCTTGGAGAGAATGCAATACTGGCGAGGATCTTCACCGAACGTGTCGATGCATTCGCGGTGGCTGTAATCGATACGATAAACGCGCGGCCATTGGGGCCAGGGGTTATCGGGGGCGCGCTGCGCCGGCGGCTGGGGCAGGAGTTCAAAGTTGACCACGCTCTTGCAGCCATGCCGTAGCGACGTGCCGATGCAATCGGCGCCGGTGTCGCCGCCGCCAATCACGACGACGTCCTGGCCCTTGGCCGAAATGTACGCGTCATCGGCCAGCTTGCTATCGAGCAGGCTCTTGGTGTTGGCGGTGAGAAATTCCATGGCGAAATGCACGCCCTTCAAATCACGGCCGGGAATCGGCAGGTTCCGCGGAACGGTGGCGCCGGTGGCCAGCAACAGGGCGTCGTTCTTTTCGCGCAATTCCAGTGGATCAATATCCTGGCCGACGTTGGCGCCCGTAATGAACTTGACGCCTTCATCGCGCAACAGTTGGACGCGCCGCTCGACGATCGTTTTGTCGAGCTTCATGTTGGGAATGCCATACATCAGCAAACCGCCGATGCGGTCGGCCCGCTCGTAAACGGTGACTTGGTGTCCGACCGTGTTGAGCTGCGCGGCCGCCGCCAAACCGGCTGGCCCGGAGCCGACAATCGCCACGCGTTTGCCGCTGCGTGAGGTGGGCGGGGCGGCTTCCACCCAACCTTCGAGAAACCCACGGTCGATGATGGCGTTTTCGATGTTTTTGATCGTCACGGGCGGCTCGGTCACCCCCAACACGCAGGCGCCTTCGCACGGCGCCGGGCAGACGCGGCCGGTGAATTCTGGAAAGTTATTCGTTTTGTGCAGACGGTCGAGCGCTTCGCGCCAACGGCCACGGTAGATGAGGTCGTTCCATTCGGGAATCAGGTTCTCGACCGGGCAACCCGTGCCCGACTGGCAAAACGGAACGCCGCAGTCCATGCAGCGGGCGCCCTGCGTGCGCAGGGGCTCTTCTTTTGAAGGCGTGTAAATTTCGTTGAAATCTTGCAAACGCATTTTGGGGTTCCGGTAGGGAACTTCCTTGCGTTCGAATTCCTTAAAACCAGTGGGTTTACCCATGAATATTATTGGCTCCTGAGCGGGCGCCCGCTCGTGCATGTTTGTCGGTTATGTTTGCTTGGCTTATAGGTAGGGTGGTTGCATGCAACCCTATTAAGTATCGGTCGGAAAATAAGTGACGGACATACGGATAAAACACCGCCTGCGCCATTTTACGATTCCGCAGGAAACGGTTTCACCACAGAGGGCACAGAGCACACAGAGGTTGGTTCGTCGAGCGTTGTTTTCAATTCATGAAGTTCTGACTCACTCTTCTCTGCGACCCTTTGCGACTCCGCGAACTCTGCGTTTCCTTTCCTCTGCGTTTCCTTTCCTCGTTGATTCCAGAGAGCCATGCCAGCCGAAAGATTTCCGTTAAACGCAGAGGCCGCAAAGACGCAGAGGGCCGCGGAGTCAAACTTCGCGATAGCCTGTTCACAACTTGTATTCTTTCTTACATTCCCAACATTTCCTCGGTGGTCTCTGTGTGCTCTGTGGAAAAATTGACTCCCTCGCGGGCTCATTTCTTCAGTTGCCCTTCGCTTGCGCGGGCCTGTTGCTCCGCCAACACGCGTTTGTAGTCGACCGGCATGACCTTGATAAATTTGCCGAGTGCTTCCGACCAGTCGGCCAGAATGTTTTTCGCGACGGTTGAGTTGGTGTGTTTCCGGTGCTGCTCGATCAAGTCTTGCAATTCCGCGATATCGGCCAAGTCGACCACTTTTTCCAAGGCCACCATGCCCAGATTGCAGTGATCGAGGAATTCATCTTGAGGGTCGTAAATATAGGCGACGCCGCCCGACATACCCGCCGCGAAGTTGCGGCCGGTGGGCCCCAGTATGACCACGCGGCCGCCGGTCATGTATTCACAGCCATGATCGCCCACGCCCTCAATCACGGTGAGCGCGCCGCTATTTCGGACACAAAACCGTTCCGCGGCGCGGCCCCGGAAGAAGGCCTTTCCCGCCGTGGCGCCATACAGCACCACATTACCCACGATGATATTATCTTCGGGCGTAAACGTACTATTGAGCGGTGGGTAGATCGTGATATTCCCGCCGGAAAGCCCCTTGCCGACGTAATCGTTGGCGTCGCCTTCCAACTCAAGGCTCACGCCCCGGGCCAGAAAGGCGCCGAAACTCTGGCCGGCGGAACCAGTAAAACGGATGCTGATCGTGTCTTCGGGCAGGCCGTCTTCGCCCCATTTTTTCACCAAGTGGTGGCTCAACGTGGCGCCAACCGTTCGATCGGTGTTGATGATCGGCAGTTCGATGCTGACCTGTTCGCCATTCTCCAGAGCCGGTTGGGCCCGCTTGAGCAGTTGGGTGTGATCGAGCGATTTTTCCAAGCCATGATCTTGCTTTTGGGTGCAACGCACTTCGACTTTTGCGTGAGGCTTTTGGGCGGGCGCGAGAATGGGGGAGAGGTCGAGGCCGTCCGACTTCCAATGTTCGATGGCGTCGTAGGTTTCAAAAGCGTCGGCCCGGCCGATCATTTCGTCGATCGTGCGGAAGCCGAGGTCAGCCATGATTTGGCGCGCCTCTTCGGCCACCATGAACAGATAGTTGACCACATGCTCCGGCTTGCCCTTGAATTTCTTCCGCAGTTCGGGGTCTTGCGTGGCGATGCCCACCGGGCAGGTATTCAAATGACATTTCCGCATCATGATACAGCCCAACGTGATCAGCGGCGCGGTGGAAAAACCGAATTCCTCGGCGCCCAAGAGCGCTGCCACCACCACGTCGCGCCCAGTTCGCAAACCGCCATCGGTCTGCAACACGACGCGGCTGCGGAGGTTGTTGAGCACCAGCGTTTGGTGCGTTTCGGCGATCCCCAATTCCCAGGGCAGGCCGGCGTGTTTGATACTGGTCAAGGGCGAGGCGCCCGTTCCGCCGGTATCGCCGGAAATGAGGATGTGGTCGGCGTGCGCCTTGGCCACTCCCGAAGCGACGGTTCCCACGCCCACTTCCGAGACGAGTTTCACACTCACCCGGGCCGAGGGATTGGCGTTTTTAAGATCGTGAATCAACTGCGCCAGATCTTCGATGGAGTAAATGTCGTGGTGCGGCGGCGGGCTGATCAGTCCTACGCCCGGCGTGGAGTGCCGAATGCGGGCGATATTTTCGTCGACCTTGCGGCCCGGCAATTCGCCGCCTTCGCCCGGCTTGGCGCCTTGGGAAATTTTGATCTGCAATTCGTCGGCGTTGGAAAGATACCAAATCGTGACGCCGAACCGCCCAGAGGCCACCTGCTTGATGGCCGAACGTTTGGAATCGCCGTTGGGCAGCGGTGTGAAGCGGGCGGAATCTTCGCCGCCTTCGCCGGTATTGCTCTTGCCGCCCATACGGTTCATGGCGATGGCCAGGGTTTCGTGCGATTCAGCGGATATCGAACCGAAACTCATGGCGCCGGTGCAAAACCGTTTGACGATGTCCGCCGCCGGCTCCACTTCCTCGATATCGACCACAGCGCCGTTGGCGGCGGTGCGAAGTTTCAGCAGGCCGCGAAGCGTGAAACTCTCGCGAGCGGCGGTGTTCATTTCAGCGGCGAAGCGTTGGTAACTTTCCTGGTTGTTGTTGCGGGCGGCGTCTTGAATTTGAGCAATCGCGACGGGGTTCCAGGCATGACGTTCGCCTTCGGCGCGCCAATGGAACTCTCCCAGGTTGGGCAACGACGGCAACTGTTGCGTCGGTTTGGCCGGATACCCGAGTGCATGGCGGCGCAAAATTTCTTCCGCCAGGATTTTGAAATCAACACCTTGCACACGGCTCGGTGCGCCGCAAAAGCAGCGGTCGATGACTTCATCCTTCAGGCCGACCGCCTCAAATATTTGAGCGCCTTTGTACGATTGCAATGTCGAGATGCCCATCTTGGCCATCACCTTGAGAATGCCCTTGGCGCTGCCCTTTCGATAAGCAGCCACGATTTTGTCGTCGTCTCGCAGCTCCTTGGGCAAACGCCCCTCCAGCCGGGCTTGCCACAACGCCTCGAAGGCTAGGTAAGGATTGATGGCGTCGGCGCCGTAGCCAATCAGCAGGCAATGATGATGCACCTCGCGCGCTTCGCCGGTTTCGATGACCAACCCCAACCGCGTTCGCTGGGCCCGTTGCACCAAGTGATGATGCACCGCGCCGCAAGCCAATAGCGCACTAACCGGGGCGCGCTCGGCGCTGATGTTTCGGTCCGACAAAACAACAATGCTGAAACCTTCTTCAATCGCCGATTCCGACTCCCGGCAGATGCGGTCGAGCGCGGCGGTGAGTCCGGCGGCGCCCTCCGAAACCGGGAACGTGATGTCAACCGTTTTCGCGCGCCAGCCGCGATGGTCGACATGCTGCAGCGCCGCCAACTCCTCATTGCACAAAATGGGGTGCGGCACCAACAGGCGGTGGCAGTCGGTCTCGACGGTTTCCAACAAGTTGCCTTCCGGCCCAATATAGCACTCCAGCGACATGATCACTTCTTCCCGAATCGAATCGATGGCGGGGTTGGTCACTTGCGCGAAGAGTTGCTTGAAGTAGTCGTAGATCAGACGCGGCTTATCGGAAAGACACGCCAGGGCGGAATCGTTGCCCATCGAACCGACCGGGTCGCGCAACTGCTCGACCAACGGTATCAGCATGAACTGCATGGTTTCCAGCGTGTAACCGAAGGCCTGCATGCGCGGCAGCAGCGTTTCAGGATAAAAGCCATGCGGCTCTTGGTTGGGGCTGAGGTCGGAGAGCCGAATGCGTTGGTTGCGCAGCCATTCGCCGTAAGGACGTTGGTCCGAAAACACTTTCTTGACTTCTTCATCGGGAATCAGCCGCCCCTGTTCAAAGTCGACCAGGAACATGCGCCCCGGCTGCAAGCGGCCTTTCTCCTTGACATTGGCCGGGTCGACCGGCAAGACGCCGACTTCGCTGGCCATGATCACGCGGTCGTCGTGGGTGATGTAATACCGGCTGGGCCGCAAACCGTTGCGGTCGAGCACGGCGCCAATATAGTGGCCATCGGTAAACACGACCGAAGCGGGGCCGTCCCAGGGCTCCATGAACGACGAATGGTATTCGTAGAACGCCCGCTTGTTTTCGGGCATCGACTCATGTTTTTGCCAGGCTTCGGGAATCATCATCATGACCGATTCCTGCAACGTGCGGCCACTCATGAGCAAGAATTCCAAGGCGTTGTCGAAACCGCCGGAGTCGGAGGTGTCGGCCTCCATGATCGGAAACAGCTTGCTGAGGTCGTCGCCAAATAGCGGGCTGGCGGCCACGCCTTCACGCGCCCGCATCCAATTGATGTTGCCTCGCAACGTATTGATTTCGCCGTTATGGCTCATGAAGCGGAACGGCTGCGCACGGTCCCAACTGGGAAAAGTGTTGGTGGAAAAACGTGAATGCACCATGGCCAAATGGCTGGTGTACGTGTCATCGTTGAGGTCGGGGAAATAGGGCATCACCTGGTCGGGTGTGAGCATCCCCTTGTAGATAATGACCTTGGTCGAGAGGCTGCAAATGTAAAACATTTCGGCTTGCCGGAGCGAACTCTCATGCCGCAGCAGGCGGCTGGCCCGTTTGCGAATCATATACAGTTTGCGTTCGAAGGCGTCGCCTTCCAGGTGGTCGGCGGCGGCGACAAAAAGCTGCTCCATTTTGGGTTCGCAGTCGCGCGCCGTGGGGCCGATATCAGCCGCTTTCGCGCAGGTTGGCACCGTGCGCCAACCGAGCAGACGCTGCCCTTCTTCCTGGATCAGTTTTTCGACCGCCGCCTTGCATTGCCGCCGCTCTTCTTCAATCGTGGGCAAAAACACGATGCCCACGCCGTAATGCCCTGGCTGGGGAAGGTCGGCGTGCAGGTCTTCCTTGGCTACGTTGCGAAGAAACGCGTGCGGCAGGGCGGTGAGAATGCCGGAGCCGTCGCCGGTGTTCTTTTCGCAACCACAGGCGCCGCGGTGGTCCATGCGGCGGAGGATGTGGTCGGCATCGACGATAATCTGGTGGCTGCGTTGTCCTTTGATATGCGCCACAAAGCCCACGCCGCAGCTATCTTTTTCGTGAGTCGGGTCGTAAAGGCCTTGCCGGCGCGGCCGTCCCCAGGCATCGTGGAGGTCGTTTTTATTCACGGTCATGTACTTCTACTCTCGTCTTCAAGTGCTTGTTTTGTCTTGTGGGTGGGGCGATGTGCTCGTCCCGCCAGAAGCCGCGACCGCCGGCGGTAAATCCCATTCGCACGGGGGCGGCTGGCCCTCAGATTGCAACATTTCAATGAATCGCAGCGCGGTTTCGCCCAGCTCTTTTCCACGCCGAAAAACAATGCCCAGCGGCCGCACCAACGCTGTTTCCGCCAACGGAATGGCGCGAAGCGCTCCCGATTCCCGCTCGCAAACGACCGTCGGCGCGGGCAGTATGCTGACTCCCGCATTGATTTCCACGGCTCGCTTGATCGACTCGATATTGTCGAATTCCAAGGCGATTTTCGGCTCCGCCTGTTCGGCCGCCAGCGCGCGGTCGATGGCCCGACGAATTTTCAGGTCGGCGTCGAAGGCCACAAACTTCTGTCCTTGCAACTCCGCCAGGGAAACGGTTTGACGCTCCGCCAACGCATGTTGCGGCGAACAGACAAGCAGCATCGCTTCATCGCGCCAGGGCAAGGCGTCGAGACGCCGCGTCGGTTTCGGGTAGCTGATCAAACCGATATCGACTTGATCGCCTTCCACCCGCTGCACCACTTTATCAGGATGCCGGTATTCGACGCGAACATCGGCCTGGGAATACGTCTGCTGGAACCGCTTCACGAATTGATCGATGTGGCTGAGCCCCACCGAATAAATACAGGCCACGCTCACGCGGCCCACAACTTCCTTGTGGTGCGTTCGCACCACTTCCTCCAACGCGTAATAGCGTTGCACCAGTTTGCGGCAACCTTCGTAATAGATTTCGCCTTCGGGCGTCAGCACGAAAGGCCGCTTGGAGCGGTCGATCAGTTTCACGCCCAAACACTCTTCTAATTGATGCACCATCTGGCTGGCGCCCGACTGCGACATACCGTTCTCATCGGCGGCGCGCGAAAAGCTTCGCCGGCCAACAATATCGCAGAAGACTTTCAATGATTTTACGTGCATCGTTTGGGCCTGAACCGGTGGATATCTCTAAACCGGGATGTCTGTTTTGTTGCTGCTCTCGCTAACCGGCGTCTGGCGGGTTCCTCGCGGAGTCGGCATGTTGCCGCTGGCGTTTCGTCAGCACACGATAGACGACGTTATCAAATCGCCTAATACTAACGGCGGAGTAGCATTAGAGATGAGCATACTAGCGTAGGCTCTGGCCGTCCCCTCGTCAAGCCGGCGGGAGGTCTGGGAGTGCGGGAATGCACTTTGGCGGGGTAGCGGAGCGGATCGAGAAAACCGCTAGTAAACTCGGGGTTGAAGCAACGTTGCGATTACCTGGCGGGCCAAAGAAGCGTTAAACTGAACTCTCCGCAGACCTGACATATTTCGATTTAAGGAAAGCTCGATGGAACCGAATCACTCCCCCGACGCACTGAACACCGAAACGCGGAATGAGAACCTAGCGTTCACTAAAATCGCTCATGGGATCTACTTGCAGATATTCCTTGGAGCAGGGTGCCTATTAGTTTCCAGACTTAGCAAATCGGTGTCAGCCGTACTTGAGGACCCAGACGTCGCTGGAGCGCTTTTGATTGGACTAGGTCTCAATTCGTTGATCTACATTCGACGTTACAAACGGGAGAGGAGAATAGGTAACGCGGGGCGCCCAACGCCTAGCCGGGTTTGAGTTCGACCAACTCCAGGGTTTCCGGCGGCAGCAGCGCATTGAGGCTGCCCGATTGGAACCCCGCTAAATCGAGTGTCACGAAGCGGAACCCTAGGTTTTGGAACTGGCTGAGAATCTGCTCCCGCACGCCGGGCGCCGTGATTTTCACCAGCATTTCAGCGGGAATTTCGATCCTAGCCATATCGCCGGGATGGTATCGGACGCGAACCGGCGAAAAACCGAGCGAGCGCAGCAACTGCTCCGCGCGGTCGACCATGCCCAGCCGTGCGGGAGTCACTTCCTCGCCATAAGCGATTCGGCTCGAAAGGCAGGGCGACGCCGGCTTATTCCAAACGGGCAAATTCCAATGCTTCGCCAACCGGCGGACGTCCTCCTTGGTGAATCCACATTCCGCCAGCGGGCTGCGCACGCGGCGCTCGCGGGCGGCTTTCATTCCGGGGCGATAGTCGTTGTGGTCGTCTTGGTTGGCGCCGTTGACGATGATTTTGGTTGGGTGCTGCTCGCAGAGCGTTTCCAGCAGTGCGTACAGTTCGCTCTTGCAGTGGTAGCAGCGGTCGGCGGCATTGCGAAGATAGGCCGGTTTGGCGAACTCGTTCGTTTCCACGACGACATGCTGAATGCCGATTTGGTCGGCCAAACGCCGGGCTTCCTGGAGTTCGCCTTCCGCCAAACTGGGGCTGACTCCCGTCGCCGCCAGCGCACGCTGGCCGAGCGAAATTTGAGCCGCCTGGGCCACCACGGTGCTATCGACGCCGGCGGAAAACGCCACCACGCAAAAATCGAACGAGCGCACCATCGCCAGCAGTTGCGACGTTTTTTGCTCGAGCGCGAAATCAAGTTCCGATTCTGCGTGGTTCATCTTGCCGTAACTCAAAATGGTGATCGGATGCCGACGCACCGGCGCTGCGAAATGACAAGGACCCGTTGTTGCAAGGACCCGTTGTTGCAAGGAAAAGCCCGGCATTTTAGAAATGCCGGGCTTTTAGTTTATTTAGTTTGATACATTTGATACATCTTGCACATCCTAAGCGTTGGGATCGTGGATCACGGTTTCCATGACCTTGGTATTGCGTTCGACCGCCAACACGGTGGTGCGTTGTTCAATGCCATCGGAACTAGCAGCCACAACGGGAATCACCTGCCGCTTGTTGGGCAAGGCGACACGCACCGTGAAGCTGCCGTCGGGCCGAACTTTTACAGGTTCGCCAGCCAGGGTAACGCGGCCGCTAGGATTGGTGGTGCCGAAAATGATCATTTCGGCGTCGACTTCAAAACCGAATTTGCGGTCTCGATTGAGTACGCGCTCGGCGCCGACGCCAAAACGCGCAGCCATGGGCGTGCCCATCGGCCGGCGCAGCCGTTCTTCAAACACATCTTGGAGGTCGCCGCCTTCGTTTTCATGCCCGCCGCTTAACGCATAAATTCTCTCGTAATTATCGGCCACGTCCAACCAGTTATGGTCGAGGGCGTGGCAGCTCCCCGGCGGGGGCGTGGTCACGGAGTTGCTTCGCGCCAAGGCTTGAAATTTCCCCGTCGTCGACAAATAGCCAATATCGACTCGAAAACCCTGGGGCGGCGAAGGCACATCAATGAACCAGTCGTTCACGCCGCCATGGATGTCGATATCGCGAATAATCTGCTCCGAGGCACCGGTGGCGGTTGAGCGGTCGACCTCAACAACCCGCAATATCGGCCGCGCTGAGTGCCAGTGTTCCGCCATGGCCGCTTGCGCTCGCAAGACGCCCTGCCGCGTGATTTCCCAACTGGCCTGAAGCCAGTACGAATCTCGGACCAGCAACACGATGCGGTCTTTTTGCGGATCGAGCTTGCCTTGGCCGGCTTTGCCGTTCTTGGCGCCGCCGTTCACGCCGGCAATGTCTCGCTGTTGTTCACGAGCTTCGTTCGCTCGGCGAATGCGTCCAACCACTCTGGCCGACTTCACCGTTTTGGTCGACTTGGCCTTGCCTTTAACCACACTGCCTTTGACCACACTGCCTTTAACCACACTGCTCTTGGCCGCACTCTTAACATTTCTGCGGCGACCGTTTGCTGGGGCGGCCGTCCTTTTTGCAGCTGCGCTTTCCAGGGAAGAAGCGGTTGTTTTGGACGAACGCGTTTTCGACGCCTTCACACCACCCCTCGGCTTGGAACCGTTCAGTTTTGAACCGCGCAGTTTTGAAGTCGCCGACGATTCGGCCTTCTTTTTCGCTAATCGAACCAATGCTCGAACGAGTTGGTCTTTTCGCATCGAATGCCAGCCGCGAATGCCACGATCTTTCGCCATTCGGGCAAGATCCTTGCTCGTGTGCGATTTAAGGGAAGCTGCAGTAATCAAGGGCCTATGTCCTCCAACAAAGCAGTTACCAGTATTTACGCGCAAACACTCCCAGATACAGGCCGCCATCCCTAACGAGGAGCGTCAACTTCGTGCTTACTTGGCAGTCCTTAGCCTTGTAAGATTCTTAGGTGTGAAAACTGGAGGTTCAGGCTGGACCGCTCTATAAAGCAGATCAAACCCAAAAAACGGGCCTGATCCCCCAGAGCGACGAGAACCAACGTGGTGCGTGCGACACAAGCCAGGATAGTCGAGCGCCCCATTGAAACACCAACAGGGGCCGCTGTTACATCTGTACTATCATTACACCTGTAATGTTCGCACGGCTCGCATCAACACTTTTAAGTCTAATCAAATTGCATCCTAAATGCAATAAGCACCCCCCTCTGAAGAGCTGCTTCAAAGATGCGATGTGCGACGCAAACCATTCGCATGACTGGAATTCTCGTCATTAAAAAAACGCGCAAAGTTTTGACGGACGTTGGCGAGACGCCAAGTGTCGGGCGGAGCAATCGATTCGCAGGCGGTGAGCCGATCGCCCTGAGAACTTCGTGGCGTTCGTAAGGTATGTTATGTCAATGACTTACGTGTTTTCATGACATTGTGAAAAAAAACACGAATTTAGGAGCCCGCCTCGGTTGACCGTTCTACTCAGTTCCTATAGATTGACACCCTTCAAAGGCGGTTGGCGCTTTTGAACCCTGTCGGGCGTATCTCACAACCAATTAAATAGCAAGGCTTTACGTTCCCCGCAATATACGATCCTTCCTTCTCGTGAGACACTCTCTCCATTCCCCCTCCCTCAGCGAGTTCGCTGGCAGCGTCGGGGCTAAGGTTTTTGCCGGTCTCGTTCGAGATGGCGGCGCCCCGTTACTGGGCGCTGGCCCAATATGCAGGGCGTTGGTTAGGCCAAGAGCGGGGTATGGGATTTCTGTCGTTTTCTGGGGTTGTGTTGGGTTTCTCTTTTGGTTTGTGCCATTTGGTTGTGCTTGCGAGGGTTTCCGCTCGCGACCTCAGCCGTCGGTCCCGCGATGACGATGCAGACACTGGACGATGCAGACACTGACTGACCAACCAAAATCCAGTGGAATACCAGTGGCGTCTTCGTCGCTGGCGCCTCTGTCGTTGACGACTGCCTTGGCCTGCCTTTTTGCCTCGCTGTTGCTGGCTGCCGTGGCGCTGGGCTCCTTCGGCCTTTCGTCGCACGGAAGCGTTGGCTTGTTGGCGGCGGCCTTTGCGGTGGGGGCCTGTTCCGCAGGCGCTGTTCCCGCCTTGTTGGCCGTGGCGCTAACGCGTTCAACGCCAATGGCCTTGGCTGGGCTTCTCTTAAGTATGTTGTTTCGCACTGGCGCCCCGCTCGCACTGGGGCTGATCGCCGATGCTCGCTTTCCCAGCCTGGCGGCGGCGGGCGTGTTCGGCATGACGGTTGCCTGTTATCTCTGGATACTCGCCGTGGAAACAGTTTTGTCGGTTCGCATGATCGCCCCTGGGGCTGATTTGGGGAGGGCGCGTTAGGAATGGCAAACTCCATTCTCCATATTAAAGACAGCTTCTACTTTGAAGTGCCTAAACCGCTGTGGCGCTCCCAGAGAGAATCAATGTCCGACTTCCCCGATTGGTGGGTCCGGCTTGACGCCGACTATCAACTCTGGGAAGCCGAGCAGATTTATCATTCCCTGGAGAAAATTGTGCCGCAAGGCCAGTTGCCCCAGTGGGATACTCTGAAAAACGAATATGTTCATTGGAAAGACGCCGATCACGCCCGCTTCGGCCGCCCGTTTTCCAGCTTTCTCGAAGAAGACCCGCATCAAGAATGGTTCGCTTCACTGAAGGCGAGCGAGTCGTTTCAAGAATCCTGGGCCGCCGTGAAATCGAATACGGCACATCGTCTGGACGCGTATCCTGGGAAGTGGTCGGCGGAGAAGATTGAAGGCTACAACCACGCGTTGGACGGCAAAATATTGATTCCGCAGTTACCCGGCGCCACGTTGCGCAACGCCTATCAGGCCGAGAGCGGTTTCTGTGTCTCGAAGTTCATGATTTTGGAACTGTTGGCGTCGTTAGTATTGGTGCTGGTGTTTAGCTGGTTGGGTAATAAGATTCGCGGCGGCGCGGCGCCCAAGGGCCGCCTGTGGAATATGTTGGAAGCGGTCGTTGTCTATATTCGCAACGATGTGGTGCGGCCGGCTGTCGGCGAGCACGACGCCCACCGCTTTCTGCCGCTTTTGTGGACGATCTTTTTCTTTGTGTTGGTCTGTAATCTGTTTGGCATGTTGCCCTGGCTGGGCGCGCCGACCAGTTCCTTCGGCGTGACCTTAACCTTGGCTGGCGCGATTTTCATCACGGTTTGGATTTCCGGCATGCGGAAAATGGGCCCGTTGGGTTTCTTTAAGAATCTGATGCCGGATATCGATCTGGGCAGCTTCGCGCTGAACATTGCGATCGCGCTCCCGTTGCGGCTGTTTATTTTGGTGATCGAGTTATTCGGACTTTGTGTGAAACACGCGGTGTTGGGAGTGCGTCTGTTGGCGAACATGGTGGCTGGCCACTTGGTGCTGTTGGGCATCATGGGCATGGCGTTTTCGCTGGAAGCCGTCATCGAGATGACCACCGTGCAGTGGAGCGTGACCGCAGCGGTTTCGGTTTTGGCGTCGGCTGCGTTCAGTTGTTTGGAGCTATTTGTCGCCTTTTTACAGGCGTATGTATTTACGTTTTTGTCAGCATTGTTCATCGGGTCGGCGATTCACAAACATTAGTGATCCGGCCGAAGCGAACATTGAACCCAAGTCAGTTGTTTAACTAACGTTTCGAGGAGGATGGTTTCGTGATCAAGTTTGCAAAATTGGCGGTATTCAGTTTCGTGGCCGTGCTGTTGATGGCCGTGCCCGCGATGGCTCAAGGCACGGGTGAAGGCTTCTCTGTCAACTTTACCGGTTATTTTGGCGTTGGCCTGACGGTCATCGGCGCCGCGTACGGCATCGGTAAGTTGGCCAGCAGCGCTTTGGAAGGCATGGCTCGCCAGCCCGAGGCTGCGGGCAGTATTCAAGTTGCGATGATTATTGCGGCGGCGTTGATTGAAGGTTTCACGTTCTACGCCCTGTACATCTGCTCTAGTTAAGTTCGCCTTGACTGGACGGCGTCTTGCTTGTTGGGGAAGTGTTTGAGGGTTTCCGTCAGGCTGGAAAGCCTGGCCTAGTGTGAAAACATGAATGGCGGGCCCAAAACACTGCGGCGAGCGTTGTTTGCATTTTTCGTATTTCCGCCAGAGAGGTTGAGGTCGTGTACGTGAGAATTTCGCGGAACAAACCGTTTGGGACGGCTCTTATTGCCGCTCTCATTATTGCCGCCGCGGTGTTCACCAGCACGGCGCGCGCCGATGATGAAAAAGAAGCGGGCGAAAAAGAAACCGCCGCGACAGTGACGCATGATGGCGAAGCGGCTGGCCATGATGATGAAGGCCACGGCGATGAAGGCCACGGTGATGCTGCACATGGCGGCGACGCGCACGGCGGCGGGCATTCCGATCCTCACGATTTGATGCACGCCAATTCCGATGCCAGCCTGACGGATCCGGCGGAGTTCAAATCGGACTTGGCTATTTTTTCAGCCATCGTGTTTCTGTTGTTGATGGCGATTCTGGGTAAGTTCGCCTGGGGGCCGATCGCCGCCGGGTTGGATGCGCGCGAGCAGGGCATCGCCAACCAGATTGCCGAAGCGAATCGGCTGGCCGAAGAAGCCCAACAAACGTTGGTGCGCTACCAGGCCCAAGTGGCTGGCGCGGCGGAGGAAGTGCGGCAAATGTTGGATAAGGGCCGCCGCGACGCCGACGCCCAGCGACAGGAAATCATCGCCGAAGCGCAGCAGGTCGCCCAGCGGGAAAAAGAGCGCGCTATCTCGGAAATCCAGCATGCGAAAAACGAGGCGCTGCAGGAAGTGGCCCAGCGAAGCGCCGATACCGCCGTTGCCTTGGCCAGCCAAATTGTGCGGCGTGAATTGAATAAAGACGACCACGCCCGCTTGATCGCCGACGCGATCCAGCAGTTTCCCAGCAAGAACTAAAGCTCCCTATTCCCAGTAAGAACTAAAAACTGCATTAGGCCCATGGCGGATAACGCATCCAAACAAGAATCCTTCGATTCCGAACGCCTCCACCTAGGCGCGGTTTACGCCAAGGCGCTGCTTGGCGCCGCCGCGAAAGCCGGCAACGTGGAAGCGGTGGTGGAGGAATTGGAGTCGTTGGTGGCCGACGTGCTCGACGCCTTGCCCCGGTTCAACGCCCTGCTGCAAACGCCACGACTGGCCAACGATATCAAGTTGCAGTTGCTGGAAAAAGCGTTTGCCGGACGGGCCTCGAACGAACTGCTTACTTTTCTTCGCGTGCTCGGCCGGCATGGTCGTCTCGATTGCATTCGCGCCGTGGCGCAAGCGGCTCGCGCGCTGCAAAACGAAATACTGGGCAAGACGACCGTTTCGGTCAAAGTGGTGGAGCCAATGTCGGAATCGACATTGGCGGCGCTGGAGCAAAAACTGCGAGCGGCGGTCGGCGGTCAAATTGCTCTCGACGTGCAGCTCGACGACAACATCCTCGGCGGCATGGTGGTCCGCGTCGGAGACACCGTGTTCGATGGCAGTCTGGCCAATCAGTTGGTCCGCCTCCGACAGAACATACTTGAAAATACGCAAAAGCGCATCCGCGATGCGGGCGATCGCTTTATTCTCTCAAATTAAAAATTGCTGAGTGAGAAGCTGGAATGAAATTCAACGCGGACGAAATCGCCTCGGTCATCCAACAGGAAATCGAGCAATACGAATCTCAGATCGATGTGCGCGAGGTCGGCACGGTGCTGGAAGTGGGCGACGGCATCGCTCGCATCCATGGCCTGTCGGGCGTGATGGCCGGTGAAATGGTGGAGT
>QIKY01000297.1 GCA_003233175.1 Planctomycetaceae bacterium
TTGAAACAGGAGCCGTATACGGACCCGTACGTACGGTTCTGTGAGAGGGCTGAGTCGCGGCTGATCCCCGCGGCTCACCCTACTCGATGAAACACAATCGGTAACTTGATTCAGGCCTATTCCTAAGAAGCCGCAGCGGCTCGCTTGGCGGTGGCTTCGGTCATCCAGAGCAGCGCCGGAGAGGCGATAAAAATCGAACTGTATGTTCCGACCACCACCCCAACCACCAGGGCGAAGGCGAAACCATGAATGCCGTCGCCGCCGAAGGCGTACAGCACAATCACCACCAACAGCGTGGTTGCCGATGTGAGCAACGTGCGGCTGAGCGTTTGGTTGATGCTGGTGTTGATCATGTCGCCGGTGAGTTCGGGCGTTTTTCCGCGCACTTCGCGGATGCGGTCGAAGACCACAATGGTGTCGTTGAGCGAGTACCCGACGATGGTCAGGAAGGCGGCCACCATCGGCAGGCTGATCTTGAATTCCTCCAGCAATAGAATACCGAACACGGGCGCCAGCCATTTGCTCAGGGCAATCGCGCCCAACGTGAGTAAAACATCATGCACCAAGGCAATCACCGCCGCTAGGCCGTAACTCACGCGTTGGAAGCGGAACCAGATATAGGCGACAATTCCCAACAAACTGGCGAACAATGCTTGTATCGCCTGCGACTGTGTGTCGCCCGCGACCTGCGAACCGACTTTGCTGGATGAAAGAAATACCGGCGAATTGGCGTAATTCTTCTTCAAGCGATCAACAATGGGCTGGGATTCTTCTTGTGAAAGGGCGAATTTTATTTGCCATTGTTTGTATCGATTGCCGCTTTGGTTGTCCCAACCTGGCGCGGAGAGCAGGAAGCCTGGTTCCGATTTACCGACTTGCGCGGCCGCTTCGTTGATCTGGTCGGAGAGCGTATCAGCGTTGACGGCTTCTTCAAATTCGAGCGTTACCGAACTTCGGAAAACACCAGCACTCGCAGGCGAAGCCGGCGCGGGTTTATCGCCGGCGCCCGCTTGTTGCTCGGCTTCCGATGCCTCATCGGCTTTCTGTGGAGTCGTGGCTTGTTCGGGAGGCCCGTCGGCTTGCGCCACCAACGACTTGGCATCGCCGGTCCAGGCAACAAGCGTGTCGGGAGGCAGGTCGACGCGACGCGATTGCTCGTCAGCCGCAGGCTTGGTTTGCTCGTCAGCCGCAGGCTTGGTTTGCTCGTCAGCCGCAGGCTTGGTTTGCTCGTCAGCCGCAGGCTTGGTTTGCTTCTGCGACGTTGGCGTTTCCGCAGTAGGTTTGTCATTCGGTTCGTTCTTCGGCGCTGGCTTCGATGCAGCGGCGTCGGGCGATGTTTCGGCGTCGGGCTGAGGCTGAATGGCTTGCAGTTTCGTGAAAGAAACCGAATGGACTTGCAGCAAACTCTTGCCGTCATCTTGGAAACATTCGGCCAGAGCCGTTTTGAAATCGTCGACGCGCGTGACCGAAGCCACAACTTGCCAGACGGCGCCCTTGGCCAAGCCGCCAGCGCTCAGATCAGCGATTTCGGAGAGTGTCCATTGCACGCGTTCGGCGGCCAACTCCTTCCGCTCCTCCGCCGATATTTGCTCGCCCGCCAGTTGTTCATCCAGCACCGACTGGTAGGCCCGCTCCAACGCGTCGAGCCGGGTGCGGACCTGCTCTTCAGGCATGGGCTGTTTCAACACGATAGTTGCCGAAGCGCCTCCGCGGAAGTCGGTATCGAATATCTGTTTTCCCCGGGCGGCCACTCCGACCAAGCCGACGACGATCAAAATGGTGGAAACAATCGTCGCGATGCGGCGTTTGCCGATGAAATCGATACTGGTCGCGCCGATAATTTTCGTCATGTGAAGGTCCGTGATGAAGCGGCTCCGTTCGGCGATATCGAAGATCACGCGGCTGCAGAAAATCGCGGTGTACATACTCATCAAGATTCCCAGAATGAGGGTGACGGCGAAGCCTTTGACTTGATCGGTGCCGATGCCGTAAAGCACAACGGCCGTGATCAAGGTGGTCAGGTTTGCGTCGACGATGGTGGTGGTGGCCCGCGCGAAGCCGTTTCGAATGGCCATTCGCAAGGCGGCGCCTCGCGCCATTTCCTCTCGGATACGCTCAAAAATGAGCACGTTTGCGTCGACCGACATGCCAACCGTCAACACCAAGCCCGCCAGACCGGGCAGCGTGAAAGCCGCCTTGAGCAGAATCATCAAGGCCAAAATCAAGGCCAGATTGGAGAGCAACGCCAAGCAGGCGATGATGCCCGAAAATCGATAATAAAAGCCCATGAACACGATCACAAAAACCAAGGAAAGCACAATCGCGTATCTGCCCTTGTCGATCGTGACCTGCCCCAACAGCGGGCCGATCATATTTTCGTTGATCGGAACCGGGTTCAACACCGCCGGCATGCGGCCGGCGCGAATGATATTGCGAAGAAACTCTACCTCTTCGTTGGTGAAGCGGCCCGATATTTGGCCGCGGTCGCGAATTTGGCCTTGAATGTAGGGCGCTGAAAGAAGCTCGTTGTCTAGTAAAATTCCCAGCAAACGTTTGTGGCCGGTTTGCGGGTCGGGAAGGTTTGTGCCGGTCAACTCTCCCATCAGCGTCGACCCTTCGAGCGACATCGAGAAACGAATCATGGGGAAACCGCGCTCGTCGGCGCCGATGCCCACCGTGGCCACGTGAGAACCTTGCACATTGACGCCGTCGTCGGTCGCCATGAGGATGTCAAGTTCCTTGATGCCCAGCGTTTGCTCCACGTATTTCTGGAACTCCGGCGCGACTTTTTCTTCCGGCAACGCACGGATCGAGGCCAGCACGTTGGGGTCGAAGACGGAACTCAGCAGATTGCCGCGGTCGTCGGTTAGAATTTCGTGGGTTGCGCCATTACGCAAGATGAAGCCCATCGGAAAAAACTTGTAAAGATGCTGGCCGTCGGTCGGTTCAGAGTCCTTGCCGACACGGGCCCACAAGCCGATTTTGTTGCCGGCGTCGTCTCGAATCACTTTCGAACCAGCGTTTTCCGGGGCCAGCGCCAAATCGATAATGTCGGCATGGTCGGTGGGATTAGCGACAATGCGGAATTCCAGGAATCCGCTCTTGCTGATTTTACGTTTGATTTGATCCACTTCGTCCTGCTGGACATCGGGGATGATGATCTCGACCTGCTTCTCGCCGTACGGCCGAATGACCATTTCCTTCAACCCGCCGGGGTCGAGCCGCCGTTTTAGCGCCGCGATCACATCGGCGATGCTGAAATCGTCGCGGCCTTGGTCGCTGGTGGCGGCGGCGGTCAGCTCTTCATCGATTTCATAGATCAGAATGACGCCGCCCTTGAGGTCGATGCCCAGCTTGATGTTTTTCCAAAGCATGGCGTCCAGCGCGGCGGCGTTCAGCACGGTGAACAAGATCAGGCTGATTCGCCAGCCGTAGTCCGGCATGCGAAAACGTTTGGCCAGGAAATTGCCCGCCACGAACGACAACGCGGAAATGCCCAACAAGATCAGCAGAATATGAGTCAACTGCAATTCCATGACCGAGTGTGATCCTAAGTGAGATGTCAGCCAAAACGCCCTTTGGCGGGCGTTTTAGGCGGTGTTTTGTTTGTCTTCTTTTATGACGCGCGAGATGGCCGAGCGCAGTACGCGAATTCTGGCGTTGCCGTTTTCGTCGACTTTGAGCGTTACGTCTTCGGAACCTTTTTCCGCCGTGACCACCGTGCCATAAATGCCGCCGATGGTCACCACCCGCTGGTTTTTCTTCAGGCCGTCGAGCATCGATTTCATTTCCGCTCGCTCACGCTGATGAGGACGCATCAACATGAAATAGGCCAGCAACCCAATCGCTAACCAAGGCGCATATTGCAGTAAAACCGCCGGGTTGAAGGCTTCACCCTGTGCTAGGAGCAATCCGATTTCCGCCATTGTGTCTTCTGGCTGGAGGCGACTAACGCCCGACCGCCCCCCCGTTGTTGGGTTGAGTTGAGTTGTTGGGTTGAGTTGAGTTGTTCAATAGCGTTGCCTTACAACGACGTCCTTGATTCGGAGCAGCTAATAGCGGCTCCCGCCCACAAAGCAGCTCCCGCCAAGAAAAACGCGGAGACACTGCCGCGAAAACGCGCGACAACGGCCAGCCAGCCAAAGATAGGCCGATATCATAAGACCTAGCCCCCGGGCCGGCAAGGCGTCATTTGCCACCCCGGCGGCGCGGTTATTGGAAGGCGGACCGGCTCTGCTTGCCCGCCCCGACGTTCCGCATCCCGAAGAGGTATCGCCCCGGGGCGCGTTTCAAAACACGATGGCGGCCAAAAAACCGTACTGAAAAACAAGTTTTTACGAACTTGCGGCGCCGAGCCAACCTACGATGGCCTTCCCTGGCCGTCGAAAGAGGACCTGTCCAACATATATTTCGTGCAATGGTGTTATGAAATTCTCATCAAGCCGGAGGCTTGGCAGCCATTAGCCGGTGGTGTTCGCTGCGCTCGACCACCGGCTAATGGCTTTTATCCTTCCAGGATATGAAACTAAATACGCCTGACCCATTGCATGAAATAGCTCTGGAACAGGCGCCTACGTACAAGCGGCGGTTATTCCGATGGCGGCGGGCGGGCGGAGGAAGGCGCCGAAGCCTCTTTTTTGCCGGGCTCGCGAATCACGAAACGCAATAACTGCATCGCCAAAAAAAGTACGAAAGGAATCACCAGCCACAAACGCCAGAGCGATTGCCCAAAAGTGCGGGAAGCTGGCGCGGAGGCGCTGCCGTTCTGACCTGAATCGCTATCGAAAGCGTAGGTGTCTTGCGTTCGGAACCCTGACATCACGCCGTCGGACAAGGCGCCCAGGAACAACACCAACAACACCAGCAACACCAGCACGCAGCCGCCCGCCGCCATCACCCCCTTGAAGTTGCGAATCTCGGTTTCGGCCGCCGATTCATTGCCGATGCGCACCGCGCGTCCTCGCTTCAGGCTGCGGAGCAGGGTATCGTTCAATTCGAGGTTTCGGCAGGCATCGAGCCATGTGGTGGGGATTGGCTTTCCGGCCACCGCGCCGGTGAACAGTTCTAGTTGGTCGCGGGGTTCATTCCATGCGGGCCACTGTTGGGGGAGCGACGTTTCGCCATCGGTTTCCAGCCGCCACGGCTGCGGCGCCGCAGGCATGTGCAAGACAGCTTTCCCGTGTTTGCCCCACAGCGTGATTTGGGCCGAAGAGGCGTCGGCGGGCTGCACGGTCCAGCGCACCAAGGCGGGAAAGTCGCCCGTGAGGGCGACATTCACATTCGCCAACGCGAGTGATTCGTTGTCGACTCCCGTACTTGTCGCGCTGACCTTCGTGATATCGCCTTGCATACGTTGCACGAGAGCGGCGTCTTGTGAAAAGTGCGACAGCACGCTGCAACGAGAGCGGTCGGAGAGGCGTCGCTCCCAGACGATCTGTTCGACGTCGCCCAGCCATTGGGGAGGCCTGCGAATAAGATCGGCCAAAGCATTGAACGCCGGGCGCCGCCAATCGGGCGCGAAAGGAACCAGCAACAGGCCCGATTCGCGGCGGACCATTTCCAATTCATACGCCGCGAGTGCATCGCAGGCCGGATGCGCGATCATCAGCGGCGCGGAACCGCGAGCCAGTTTTCGCAACTGTTCTTCACGCAGTTCTGGTCGATTCACATCGTCTTGAGACAATGTTGCAATCACGATGGCGTCGATGGCGGGGTCGTCGATCAGCGATTCCCAATGCGGGCTTTGTGTAAAACCGCAAATGTTCTCCAATCGCTCTTGCTGGTGACCCGCTTCAAAAAAGGCGACCAACGCATGTTCGTCGCTTCTGAGAATTTCGTCAGCCAGAGCCAGTGTTTGGGAATCGGCGCCCAGAAATGCGAATTTCATCGGCTGCTGCTTTATGAAGAAACGACGGACGCCCGCTCAAGCCCCAGCCGATGCAGTGGCTGCATGTGGGAGCCGACCAGCGTTTTACGCCAAGCGACGCCCAACATAATGCAGTTCACCCCCGAACCGATTCCCAACATGCCGATGTTATCGCCGGGGCCGGCGGCGCCGTTTTCCAGGCCTATTGCCATGGCGGTCGGCAGGGCGACCGAGCCCGTGTTTCCCAAAAATTCCACGGTGGCGAAATCTCGTTGGTCGTCCAGGTCGAGGGAGTCGAGCATCATTCTCCGATGCGCCACGCCCACCTGATGGCAAAACGTGCGGTGCAGCGTATCGTGCGACCAAGACGTCTCCTCCAGAAACGCCTTGAACGTTTCCACGCCGGTGGCCACGCCTTCGCGCATCAGCCGTTCGGAATCGGTCTGCATGAGCGGGGCGGCGTTGGCTGAGGGCGTTTCGGCGCCCAGGCTATGGCACAAGCCATGATGTTCCGTATTGGCGCGTACGGCCGCGGCGGTGAGATGATTCTTGGTGCGGGAAATGCGTTCGTGTGTTAGTAAAATGGCGCAACTTCCGGAGCCGATCGTGAGCGACGCCACCGCCTGTTTGATTTGCTTGCGCGTTAAACTCTCATCGGCATTGAGTGTTTCAATGGTGTTCTCGACCAGCGCGCGGCCGGTTTCCGTGCCCACGACCAACCCGGCTTCGATCTGACCCAGCTCAATCATATTGGCGATTTGCAACACGCCGTTGAGCACGCCCAGGCAGGCATTCGAGACATCGTACACCACGCATTCGCCAGGCAGGCCCAGCCGATGATGTACGGAGCAGGCCGTTCCCGGCTCCAGATGATCTCGGCAGACCGAGCCGTGAATCAAGGCGCCGATTTTTCCGCGATCAATCTCCGCGACCTCCAACGCCAGCCGCCCGCTGACCACGCTTTGGTCGCCCGGCTTGGCGCCGCGCGGAAAAAACCGCCGCTGGCGAATGCCGGTCATTAATTCCAGCCTGCCTTCGGGCAAACGCAGCCGCCGATACACAGGCGCCAACCGACGTTCGATTTCTTCCGTCGAAACGATTTCATCGGGCAACGTGTAGCCGAATGATTCAATGCAAACATGCCGGTATCGCATAATAGCTCGCTGCGGAAAGATCGGAAGTCGTTTCAGAGACAAGAGAACCACCCGGAAGGGCGGGCCTTCAGAATAACGGGCGAGCGGCTCTCGGTAAAGGATGCCGCGCGGCGGCGTCATGCGATGTTCTGTTCCGTAATCTATTGGCCGAAGGCTTTATTTTATTGGCCGTAGGCCTTTGTCACAGCTAAGAATTAGGGTTGCAAGATATCAGCCGCAGGGCGCTAGCCCACGGTTTTCCTACTCAGAACCGTGGGCTAGCGCCCTGCGGCTGATCCTAAAATTAAGCTGTTACAAAGCAGTAGGCCTTTTTTCACCGTAGCCTGAGGCATCGCCCCAGAATACTGGCGTCGTAAACCGTCAGTTGGAAATGATGAAGGCGACCAAAGTGCTCAGGCCGACGTATCCCAGGCAGCAGAGCCCAAAGGGGAGCATCACGGCGGCGGCGGCTTTACCGCCGGAGGTTCGGTGCGCCGCCGCCAAGCCGAGAATCAGCACGGCGATGAGCCAAATCGGCTGGGTCAAACAGATCACCGGAACCAGCAACACAAACTGCGTTCCGCCCACGCCGTAAATACAAACCCGCAACGTGGTTTCGAACCGGGCGTGGGTGCCGCCCATCAGAATTAAGGCCACGTGAAAGATCCCCGCCAGAAACAATACGCCGACCGGAAAACAGACCAACGACGTGCAGATCGCGACAAAATAGTTGCCAACCGCCACGACAACCGCCGTCGCGACAACCGCGCCGTTGTCATTTTCGGACATCGCGTTCATCGAACCGAAGGCCGCCATTTGCAGCCCCGTTTGTATCGTCGCCAGAAATAGATTGCCAACCAAACCGCCGAGCACCAGAAAAAACACCGCCGCTCCCAAGCGGCCCTCTCGAAACATGGTTTGAAAACATTCGGTGGGCGAGAACAGAACCAGATGCACGGTTTTCCAGTAGGTCGACCAACGAAAGCCGTCTCGCTCCCACGGCAAGCCTTCGCCTTCGGCAGGCAACGGTTCGGACGCGACATGTTCCAGTGGCGCCGCCAAGGGCGAAGCGTAAGGATTGGGGTTGGCTGAGGGATCTTCATGGGGCATGGAGGCAACTCACCAATAAATTCGGATTTCCGCTCGGCGGCGGCGCCAATTGCAGTTCACGATTCAGGCCGAATTTACCATGGATTTACCGCGTCAGCCGATGCTTCGGCGGCGATTTGGCAAAAATTGTCGGGGTGGGGGCTTGAACACGTCCGATAGCTTGTGCCATATTTCACAAACTCGTTTCGGCGAAAGTGAGCAGGACCGCCGGAATACGATGCAGGGAAACTCCGCACCGGCCGTAGGGAATCTGTGGTGCTCCCATCGCTGGGAGAATCGATGGCCGGGAGATATCGTCTTGGCAAATCGGCCGTGACCGAAATAAGGTTCATTCATTGTGGGTAAGGCCATCAATCAACTCCTGGAGGCGGGCTATCATTGGCTGGCCGCTTGGTTCGTTGAAAACCCCCAGGCGCTCTTCCCCGAAAGTTGCTGGTCGGGCTATGTGTTGGCCGCGCTCATTCAATGTGCGTTGTTGCTGAATGTCGTGGCGGTGGGGGCTTTGCTCTTCATTTGGATGGAGCGCAAGATTTCGGGTCGCATTCAAGATCGCCTTGGTCCGACGCGGGTCGGCGGCCGATTTGGCTGGCTGCAAACATTGGCCGATGGCCTCAAGCTGATCGCCAAGGAAGACCTCATTCCTCAAGACGCCGACGCTTTTCTGTTTCGCTTGGCGCCGTATTTGGGTTTTGCCGCGAGTTTCATGGCTTTGCTGGCGTTGCCGTTTTCCAACGGCTGGGTTGGCTGGGAGGTGAATGTCTCGCTGTTCTTTATTTTGGCCGTGATGGGTTTGGAAGTATTTTCGCCAATTCTGGCCGGCTACGCTTCGGGTTCGAAGTGGGCCTTGTTCGGCGCCATTCGCGAAGCTGCTCAGGTGGTGAGCTACGAAGTGCCCATGGGCATGTGCGTGGTTGTTCCGGTGGTGCTCTGTGGGTCGATGAATCTGCTGACCATTGGCAACGCGCAAGCCGGTTTATTTACCAACTGGTATATTTTCCACGACCCCTTCACGTTTTGCATTTTTTGGATTTATTTCACCTGCGCCATCGCCAGCGTGAACCGGGCGCCGTTCGATTTAGCGGAAGCCGAAAGCGAACTGGTGGCCGGTTTCCATACGGAATACTCCGGCTTGCGTTGGAGTTTCTTTTTTATGGCGGAATACGGTTCGATGTTTGCGGTCAGCGGCTTGGCGGCCATTTTGTTCTTTGGCGGTTGGCATGGGCCGTTCCCTATTTTTTACGGATTAGGCGTTTCCGGCGGCGATTTTGGTTGGTGGCCGATGCAGCTGGCCAATGCAGCCGGTTGTGTGAACTTTATTTTGAAAGCCGTGGTCGGCGTGACGGTCATGATGTGGGTGCGTTGGACCTTGCCGCGTCTGCGTATCGATCAAGTGATCACGACCTGCCTGAAATACTGCACGCCCCTGGCTGCCGGCCTGTTTTTGGGCGCGGTCATTTTGAAGGCGGTGCATTTCCCCTCCATTAACGATTTGGCGCCGGCCGTGCGGCCGGGCGAGGTTCGTGAAAGTTGGGTTTTGTTGGAGGCGCCGGCGCCTGTTGTTGAGAAAGGGCCTGTCGAAAAAGAGCACGCCCAGAGCGAACACGCCCGGAATTTGCCGCCCATCGTATCTGAAAAACAATTGGCGGCGTCGCCGCAAACCGAAGGAGGCTCGCTGTGATGTTGCTGGCGGCCATCAATTGGCACTCCTTCTTCTTTCTGTTTTTCGCCCTGCTTGCTTGCGGATTCGCCGTGGGCGTGTTGGTGAGTACGAATATCGTGAGGATGGCGTTTTATCTGGTGATGTCGTTGAGTGCGACAGCCGGGCTGTTCTTTTTGGCGGGGGCTGAATTCGTCGGTGCGATGCAGCTCATGATATATGTCGGCGGTACGATGGTGCTGCTGATTTTCGGCGTCATGCTCACGGCGCGCGAACGTTTTATCGATATGCAAACGCCCGGCGGCCAATGGGTTTTAGCGGCGGCGGCTGGCGGGTTGTTTTTCTTTATTTTGGTGGTGAACGCCTTTCAGGTGCCTGATTGGAGTACGCCGAACCCGCATCAAGATCAGCTCTCGATTGCGGAGTCGAAAACGACAACGCAAATCGGAGCGGCGTTTGTGGGCGTCCGACTTGATCGGCCCGAAGCCGATAATGCAACGCAGCGCGCCGGGATGTCAGGCTACTTGTTGCCATTTGAAATTGTTTCGGTTCACTTGCTGGTGGTTTTGATCGGAGCGGCTTATTTGGCTCGCGCGAAACGCCGGGTGGATCAGCCGGGGAGTTAGATGTTTTTGTTCAGTTTTTTCACTCACCGCTTGGCGGTTCGATGAATTTGCTTACGGATCCTATCACTGTTTCCCATTACATGGTTGTCGGCGCGGTATTGTTCGTCGTCGGCTTGGTGTGCATGGGCACAAAGCGAAACGCCTTGGGCGTTTTGATGGGAATTGAATTAGTGCTCAACGGCGCGAATATTAACTTCATCGCGTTCGGCAGCAAGTATTTGCGGGCCGAAACGTTGGGGCTCGACGGCCAGTTGATCGCTCTGTTCGTGATTGTGCTGGCGGCGGCGGAAGCGGCCGTGGCGTTGGCGATTGCGTTGAACTTTTACAATAATCACTCCACCATCGACGTCGATCGGGCGGACGACCTGAAAGGCTAATGGCAGATTACCTTTTACCTCGCCTGTTGGGCTTGGCGGTGCTTACGCCGCTGGTCTCCTTCTTCGCAATCTTGCTCTTCGGCACGCTCATGGGCAAGCGGGGCGTTGCGGGGGGAGTCTGTGCGACGGCGGCAATTCTCACTTCGGCGGTTTTGTCGTTTAGCGCCTTTGGCGTTTGGATCACCACGCATCCTCCGGTTCCCGTTGCGCACCATGGTGAGCATGAAACCGGCGAACATCAAACCGGCGAACATCAAACCGGCGAACACGGCGAAGCATCTCATGGTCATGCTGAAACGGCTCACGATGAAGTTGCTCACGGTGAAGCCGGCCATGCGGACGCTGCTCATACCGAAACTCATGGCGATGGCGACTCGGCCAGCCACGCCGCCACACCGCACTACACGGGCGAAATTTATCTGCTCGGTAAATTCGGCGACTTGCGGCTCACGATCAGCTATTACATCGACGCACTCACCATCTGCATGTTTTGCATGGTGACCCTGATCGCGACTTGCATACATTTTTACGCCCAAGGTTACATGCAAGATGAGTTGGTCGACGATTACGTCGACCACGAAGCCACGCTCGACGATGGCTCGCATGTGCATCGGCCCGGCCGCTACCATCGGTTCTTTCAGTACCTGTCGCTGTTTTGTTTCAGCATGCTGGGTCTGGTGTACGCCGGCAATATCGTGATGGTGTTTGTGTTTTGGGAGTTGGTGGGAATTTGCTCGTACTTCCTGATCGGCTTTTACATCGAACGGCAGAGCGCCTCGACGGCGGCCAACAAGGCTTTTATTGTCAATCGCGTGGGCGATTTCGGCATGATCATCGGCTTGATGGTCATCTGGACCGGACTCGGCACGTTCTCCTTCGGCGATGTTCCTTTGTTTGACGACAACGGCATCGCCTTAGTCGACGAACATGGTGAACAACTCGAACAACCGGGCATTTTCACGCAGGTTCGCACCGCCGTGGCGCATCACACGCCCGACGGCATAATTAAAGCCGCTTCGCCCAACGAAACAGCGGCCTTGGTGGCTGTGGCGGGTCCAGACGTGAGCCGGGCGGAATTGAGCCAGTTGATCGACGAACAAGTTCCCCAATGGCGCGCTGAAAAAGATGAAAACGGCGTGCCGCGAGGCTATTGGCTGATGATTGTCGGCGGCGTGGGTATTTTTTGCGGCTGCGTGGGCAAGAGCGCACAATTCCCGCTGCACACCTGGCTGCCCGATGCGATGGAAGGCCCCACGCCCGTTTCGGCGCTGGTCCACTCAGCCACGATGGTGGCGGCGGGCGTGTATCTGGTGGGGCGGTTTTATCCGTTCTTCGTGCCGGAAGTGCTGTTGGTGATTGCCTGCACGGGCGTATTTACGCTCTTCATGGCCGCCACGATCGCGATCACGGCCACCGATATCAAACGCGTGCTGGCGTATTCCACCATCAGCCAACTGGGCTATATGATGTTGGCCTTGGGCGTTGGCGGGTGGTTGGCCGGCATGATGCACCTGATCACGCACGCCTTTTTCAAGAGTTTGCTCTTCATGTGTTCCGGCTCCGTGATTCACGCCGTACACACCAATGAAATGACGGAAATGGGCGGGCTGCGAAAAAAGATGCCCTACACCGCCTACACGATGCTGGTCGGCTGTTTGGCTATTATTGGCGCCGGCGTTCCCTTTCTGATTGGCTTCAGCGGTTATTACTCCAAGGACGCCATCTTGGAGCAGTCGCTTTCGCTCATGCAAACGCCCGGCAATCCTGGCTGGACGCAGATTTTCTTTTTGGCGGCGGCCGGCGGCGCCGCAATCACGGCGTTCTACATGTTCCGCCTGTGGTATTTAACGTTCGCCGGAGAGCCGCGCAACCAGGAACGTTACGATCACGCGCATGAATCGCCGAAGGTGATGTACGCCCCGTTGATCGTGTTGGCGGTGTTCGCTGCGGGCGTGGCTTGGCATTTGCCCTTTCCCGGCAGCGATTCGCCTTCGCTGGCGAATGTGAATTTGACCAATCTGCTGGAGCAGGCCCGGCCGCTGGAAACCTTGTCCGATGCGCCGGGGCAACTCATCGCCATGACATGGCCGGCGGAGCACAAGAGCCATGCTTCGGGCATTGTGGTGCAAGCCACGATGGTGGCCTTCGCCACCGCGATGGGCGGCCTGTTGCTGGCCACGGTGTTTTATTGCTGGCGTAAACTCAACCCCGAAGATGTGCGCAACCAGTTTGCCTGGGTGTATCGGTTTTTGTTGCACAAATGGTGGTTTGACGAACTCTATAACTTCCTTTTTGAACGGCCCGTGCATTTTGTCGCGGCGCTGGCTTCGGCCATTGATCGAAAGGTGTTTGATCGCCTGATCGACGGAACAGCGTCGGTCGTGAAAGCGTTTGCCAAGTGGTTTGAATTCGTGGCCGATCAAAAAATTGTCGACGGCGCCGTCAACGGCTTCGCCAACCGCGTGTACGCCAGCGGCTTGTGGCTCAAAAATGTGCAACGCGGCAATTTGCGAGAGTACGTGCTGTTCATCATGATCGGCGCCGCCGTGATTTACATGCTGATGAGTTTCTTCGGCGGTGGCGCGATCGCCGGCTAAGAGTTAGAGAGTGCGTCAAAATAAACGGCGCTGCGGAAAAAATAGATTTTAAGTCGGACTCGGTTCTCCGAAGTACAAATTCGTTTGCCTGAGAAATAGCGGTCATGGACACATACACGGCCTTGTTGAGCCTGATCATTTTCCTGCCGGTGCTGGGAGCGCTCGCGCTGGGCTGCCTGCCCTTCCTCTTTCCTCGCGAAAATCCTGACGCCGCTCGATATTTCACGCTCGGCATCACGGCCTTGGTGCTCGCGCTGACGCTGTTTGGCTTGATCGACCCGATGGGAAATTCGCCCGCGCATTTCGACGCCGCACAGGCCGAAATGCAAACGGTTTTTAGCCTCCCCTGGATTCCCTCGTTCAATATCTATTACACGATGGGTCTCGACGGCATCAGCCTCCCGCTGGTCGTGCTGACGGCGTTTGTCAGCATGTTGGCGATGGCCGCCAGTTGGTCGATCACCAAGAACGTGAAGGCGTACTGCATTCTCTTTCTGTTGTTGGAAACGGGCATGCTGGGCGTGTTCATGGCCCTCGATTTCTTCCTCTTCTACGTGTTCTGGGAAGTGATGCTGCTGCCGATGTATTTTCTCATCGGCGTGTGGGGCGGTCCGCGGCGGGAATACGCCGCGATCAAGTTCTTCCTCTACACGCTGGTCGGCAGCGTGCTGATGCTCGTGGCCCTGTTGATGCTCTACTTCAGCAGCGATTTGCGAGAGTTGGCTCGGTTCGACGCAGACGACGCCAACTCCAGCCTCGTCTGGCAAGATTTACGAATTCACCCCGATGTCGAAGCGAGTTTGGGTCGCACCACGGTGCGTGGCGAAGGGGGCGGTTCAGAGTTGGTGTTTTATCAGGCCGCCAATGAACAGAGCCAACCGCTGAGAATAGCCGTCCATATTGGCGATGGCGGGAACAGCGTTTCTTACGATGCAGCCCGCCATTCCGCCGTGTTGCAGTTGGCGAACGATGCTTCCGCGGCGGATGTCGCGGCGGTTATCAATGGGCACGAAACGCTGGGCGAACTGCTGCTTGCCGGATCGCGGGGCGAAGGCCCGGCGCCGCTGGTCAATGGCCACGCGCTCCTATTGCCCGCCGCTGATGGCCGCCCCGTGCATACGTTTAATATGTTGGCGATGGCCGCCATTGGCCAACGCACGAAACTCTTCAGCGCGCCGCTGTTGTTCGGCTGGTCGCTCCAGGTTTGGGCGTTTTTGCTGTTATTTCTGGGCTTTGCCGTGAAGGTGCCCTCGGTTCCGCTGCACACCTGGTTGCCTGATGCCCACGTGGAGGCGCCCACCCCGATCAGTATGATTCTGGCCGGCGTGCTCCTGAAAATGGGCGGTTACGGCATCATTCGCATCTGTTACCCGATCTGCCCCGAAGGCGGTTACCAATGGATGTACTGGGTCTGCGGGATTGGCGCTCTGAGTATGGTGTACGGCGCCTTCGCCGCGCTGGCGCAAAAAGATTTCAAACGGCTGGTGGCCTATAGCTCGGTTAGCCACATGGGTTACGTGGTGCTGGGACTGGGTGTTTGGTCGGCCACTTCGGCCAACGGTTTCAATAGCGATTACTGGAACATGGGCGTGCAAGGCGCCATGTTCCAAATGATCGGCCACGGCATCAGTTCAGCCGGTATGTTCTTTATGGTGGGCGTTCTGTACGACCGCGTCCATCACCGCGATCTTGATAAATTCGGCGGCATTTTCGGAAAAATGCCTGTCTATACCGCTTTGGCGATCGGCATCTTCTTCGCTGGCTTGGGCCTGCCCGGCCTCTGCGGCTTTATCGGCGAGGTGTTGGTGGTGCTTTCGGTCTGGGCGTTCAGCAAGACGTTGGCTATTATTTCGGCGGGCGTCGTGGTGCTCACGGCGGCCTACATTCTCTGGACCCTGCAACGCGTGTATCTGGGCGCGGAGTATCGGGGGCCGCACGAAGAAAACTTGGTCGATGTAAACGCCCGCGAAGGTTTGATCGGCGGCGTGCTGCTGTTCTTCGCCATACTGTTTGGCGTGGCGCCTTATTGGATCGGCAACCAACCGTCGGTCTTGAAATACATGGACGCCACCATCAGCAAGCAAGTCGACCAACTCGCCGAGTGGACGCAACGCGAACATTCACAAGACGGCGCACTACTCGAAGACGTGCCGGAAATTGAATCGGTGGCGGAGGCTTCGCAGCTTGGCGGTGTTGAAGCAACGTTTGTCGCGGCGCCGCTCAGCGCGGTAAACGCCGCCGAGCAAATCGGCGATGGGCGAATTGCCGACGAACGCGTTGCTATCGACGAACATCCTGCCGTTTCGGCTTCCGAGTGAGAGGCGAGAGAAAGAAAACACCGTGAACCTCAACGAAGCCATTACCCAACTGCTGACCGACACCAAGGGCGTCGGCGGCGTGTTCGACATCGCGGAGAATTCCAGTCTTTGGTTTTTTCGGCCGGAGTTGGTGCTCTGCGTAACGATTGTCTTGCTGCTGCTGGTTCGTTTGTCAAAAACCGCCGAGCGTTTTACCAGTCCGTTCGGCATCATGCTGGCTGGTTCGTCGCTCGCCTTTTGGCTGGCGCTCGATGGCGACGCACAGCGCGTCGAAATTTTCACCGGTATGCTCATTTACGACGGGCTCTCGGTGTTTATTCGCAGTTTTCTGATGCTGTTCCTGATTTTGTTCACGCTCTTCACGCGATTGTCGGGCATTCCCAATCATAAAGACGGGCAAGACACCTACGTTCTGGTTCTGGGCGCCACGCTGGGCATGTGTTTGATGGCCTCAGCGAATCATTTGCTCATGGTGTTTTTGTCGGTGGAAATGGCCAGTGTGCCTTCCTACGCACTTGCCGCTACGCTGAAAGGCCGCAAGGTCGGCAGTGAAGCCGCGCTAAAATACGCGGTTTACGGAGCCGGCGCCGCTGGCATCATGCTCTATGGCATCAGCCTGCTTTGCGGTTTGACCAACAGCGCGCACCTGCCCACCGTTGCGGCCAGTTTGGCGGAGCGTCTGCCGGCGATGAGCGGCCAGGAAACGGCGGTGCTTTCCCTGGCGGCGTTGCTGATTCTAGTTGGGCTGGCCTTCAAACTTTCCGCCGTTCCTTTCCACTTTTGGTGCCCCGATGTTTTCGCCGGCGCCCCGGCGGAAATTGGCGCGTTTTTGAGCGTCGCCTCCAAGGCGGGCGCCCTTGCGTTGTTGTTGCGGGTGGCCATCGGCTTCGGTTATCTGCCTGCGCCCGCCGCCACGCCCGAAAGCTTGGCCGCTCACGAAACAGCGGCAGTCGTCATGAACAGCGGCGCGATGAACAGCGGCGCGATGAACAGCGGCGGTCCAATCGATGATGTTTTGAAAAGCGGGAGTGGAGCCTTCTTCGTGTCGGATGTTGCCGAAAACGCGGAACATCATCAGGTAAAACAGCAACACGGCGCAGCGGAAACCGACCGCGCCGCGTTAAACGCCGCGTTGGCGCCGGCCCGAAACATGATGGCCAAGTTGATCGCCTTCCTGGCCATCATCACTTGCACGTTTGGAAACCTAGCCGCCTACGGCCAAACGAATATGAAGCGGCTGTTCGCCTATTCCACCATCGCCCATGCCGGTTACATGATGATGGCCGTTCCCGCCGTGCTGGCCTTAAGCACGATCGATCCCCAAGGCGCGGAAAAGGCGGTGGCCGCCTTGCTGATTTACGTGGGGATTTATCTGCTGATGAATCTGGGCGCCTTCGCCGTGATCGCCTTCATGCGGAACGCCATGCGGAGCGAGGAAATCAAGGACTATGCCGGCCTGATTCGTCGCTGCCCCGGCTTGGCCATTTGTTTCAGCGTCATACTCTTTAGTTTGGTCGGCCTGCCGCCGCTGGCCGGTTTCGTGGGTAAGTTCGCCATTTTCGCCGCCTTGGCCGACGGCTACACAACCACCTTGGAAGCGGGCGCCGCCGCCAACTATTTGTTGCTCCTGCTGATCGTGGGCGGTTTGAACGCCGCCTTGAGCTTGTTCTACTACTTGCGTGTGATCAAGGTCATGACCATCGACCCAGAGCCGGAAGATCGTCCGCCGTTTGAGTTTTCGATGTTATCCTTGCAGGGCGGGTTCGTGGCCGCGTTGGCGTTGCCGCTTTTGGCGCTCGGCGTGTTCTGGAGCGGACTCAGCAACTTGGCGTTGGAAGCAGCCCGGCATCTGCTCACTTGAAGTACGCCTGGCTCGGCATGGTTTGAAACTATCGCTTGAGGTATAAGCTTCGCTTATGAATTCCGCATCTGTCATTGACGTTTTGAGTCGCCTTTCGGCGCTCCACAATCGCTCGCTGGCGATCTATCTGGCGGACGCCAAACCCTGGGCGCCCGGGGCTGGCGTGTCGGAGGAAGCTCTGAGCGAATTGCGTTTGCTGGCCGCTTCCCATCGTGATACGGTCGGTCGTCTAGGTACAATGATTCTCGACCGAGACGGCGAGTTGATGCACGGGCATTTCCCCCTCCGATTCGCCAGCTACCACGATCTTTCGCTGTCCTTTCTTCTCGGCGAATTGGCGACCCGCCAAGAGACGCTCGTGGAGCAAATCCAGGAGTGCGCGGCCGAACTGGAGGGCCACCCGCTGGAGCAGGCGGTCGTGGAGGAAATTCTGGGGCAGGCCAAGGGGCATCTTGAATCGCTGCGCGAGCTTCTCCATCCAGCGCACGCCGAGTGAAGCTTCGTCCACCAAACGCAATGACATTCTTCGATACGCATGCGCATCTGAACGATGAGCAATTCACTGGCGGTCCGGCGGAGGTGATAGTGCGTGCGCGGCAGGCTGGCGTCGAACAGATGATCGCCGTGGGAACGTCGCACGATTCGAGTCTGGCTTGTCTGGCTATTGCGGAGAAATTCTCGGGCGTGTTCGCCGCCGTGGGGATCCATCCTAATTCTTCAGCCGACGCCGCAGCCGACGATTGGTCGAAAATCGTTTCTCTCAGCGAGCATGAGAAGGTCGTGGCTTTGGGAGAAACCGGCCTCGACCTTCATTGGGATTACGCGCCGCTCAGTCTCCAGCAAGATTTCTTTGATCGCCACATTCGCCTTTCCCAGCAGTGCGGCAAGCCGTTTATCGTTCACATGCGAGATTGCGAACGGGAAATCGTGGCGATGTTGGAGGAGGCCCGTCGGCGCGGCCCGCTGCGCGGCGTGATGCATTCCTTCACCGGCGATGCCGCTCTAGCCCAAGAGTGTTTGGAATTGGGGTTGTCTATCAGCTTTGCCGGAATGGTCACTTTCAAAAAGTCGGACGCCCTCCGCGAAACCGCCGCCGCCATTCCCGCAGATCGGTTGCTGATCGAAACCGATAGCCCTTACCTTTCGCCGCACCCGTTGCGGGGAAAACGCCCCAACGAACCGGCGCGCGTGGTGCATACGGCGACCTGTCTGGCGGAGGTTCGGAAAACCGAACTCTCGGCCCTGGCGCTCCAAACCACACAAAACGCACGCCGTCTCTTCTTGGGGGCAGTCCCGAAATAAGATCCTGCTGTTCGCAACCGCTCACAAGACATGTAACGCTGAACCGTTCATCTTATTTTCCGCACGTCTGGGTTTCATTTTCTTCGAGTTTCTTTTGGGTTGCGATCTGAGGGTTTGCCGATGCCAGGAGAAATGTAGGGCA
>QIKY01000121.1 GCA_003233175.1 Planctomycetaceae bacterium
ACCCTGCCATTTGGTGTTTCGGGCGGCCTCCCATGGTGGGCGCCGCGCACCGCTCTCCCCCGCCTTCCTCCATTCCTCCAATCGAATTCCAGACCTCATGTATTACGGCGACTTGCGTTGGACCGACATCGAGCAGCTCGATAAATCGCGGTTTGTGGTGGTGGCGCCGTTGGCGGCGTTGGAACAGCATGGGCGCCACCTGCCTCTGCTGACCGATACGTATCTGGTGACGGCGGTCGCGGAGCGGGTGCATGAACACCTGGGCGATAACATTTTGCTGGCGCCCACGTTTTGGTGCGGCGCCTCAGACCATCATCTCGACTTTCCAGGCACGCTCTCGCTGCCCAATTCACTCTATGTGGAGGTGATAAAAAGTTTGGTGCGCTGTTACGTCCGCGCCGGATTTCGCCGCATTCTTTTTCTCAACGGACACGGCGGCAACGTGGCGCCGGGCGAAACAGCCATTACCGAAATGGCCAATTCGTGCGATCTCTGCGATAGCGCCTTAATCGCGCTCGGCTCCTATTGGACGATCGCCGATAACGTCATGCAGCCCGAACAACACGGCATGGACTCGCCGCGTTTAACCCACGCCTGTGAGTATGAAACTTCGATGATGCTGGCCGTTAAAGGCGAGACGGTCCACCTGAACGCCGCGCGCGGCGTTCCGCTCGACGCGGCGTCTGCCGGCAAGGCGCGTGTGGCGGGAAGATTCCATCGCCTCAGTGAAACCGGCGCACTCGGCTCTCCGGAAAAGGCCACATCGGAAAAGGGCGAATCGCTGCTCACCGCCATTGGCGGCGAAGTGGCTGCGTATGTGCGACAATTGGCCGCCTGGCCGCTGCGCGACGTGCGTAAATCGTCAGCCGACCTGCCTCCCTTAACAACACGAACCGACACCCAGTAGGAGCAAAGATCATGAATCACGCCTCTCGCCGAGATTTTCTCATTGCCACGGGCGCCGCCGGCGCTATGTTCGCTTCGGCCAAGTCGTCGTATGCGGCGCCAACGGCGCGTGTCTCGGAAACCAAGGTGATCAGCCAACAGCCGCGTCTTTACTGTGGTTGGCCCACGCTGGCGCAGCGCGCCAACGGCGAACTGCTGTTGGTTTATTCCGGCGGACGTGAAGCACATGTGTGTCCGTTTGGCCGCGTCGAATTGATGCGTTCGCACGACGCCGGCGACACCTGGACCTTCCCCCGCACCGTGTTCGACGGCCCCATCGACGACCGCGACGCCGGCATCGTGGAAACTCACTCCGGCGCGCTGTTAGTCACCACGTTTACGTCGCTGGCCTACGAGCCAATTTTACAACGCGAGGAAAAAAAACAGGCCGCCGGCAACGGCTCCTGGAGTGACGAAAAGCTGGCCCGCTGGCGCGGCGCCCACAACCGCATCAGCGAAGAGCAACGCAAAAAAGAACTCGGCGTCTGGATGCTGCGTTCGACGGACGGCGGCGTCTCGTGGTCGAAAAAATATGATTGCCTAGTCGACAGTCCGCATGGGCCGGTGCGGCTCGACGATGGTCGCATGCTCTACGCCGGCAAGGACCTCTGGCGGGAAGGGGCGCGTGTGGGCGTTTGTGAATCGGTCGACGATGGCGTCTCTTGGCGTTGGCTGGCCGAAATTCCCACCCGCAAGGGCGATGATCATAATAAATACCACGAACTGCACGCGGTCGACGCCGGCGGAGGCCGCATCGTGGTGCATATTCGCAACCACAACCAGAAAAACGCCGGCGAAACGTTGCAGTGTGTCTCGAACGATGGCGGGCGCACGTGGTCGGAGCCGCGAACAATTGGTGTTTGGGGTTTGCCATCCCACCTGCTGCGCCTCCGCAATGGAAGCCTGCTCATGACCTACGGACATCGCCGCAAACCGTACGGCAACCAAGCCCGGCTGAGCACCAACCGGGGCGATACGTGGTCGGAATCGATGCTGGTGTCGGCCGATGGCGTCAGCGGCGATCTGGGATATCCCTCCACGGTTGAACTGGCCGATGGCTCGCTGCTCAGCGCTTGGTACGAAAACATGGCCGCCTCCGATCGTTCGGTGCTTCGGCAAGCGCACTGGAAAATCGAAATGTGAGGGTGAGATTCAGCCGGCTAAACAATGGCTCGTTTAACGGCAAGCCGAAGGCGACTGTGTTTTTCAGTCTTGCCGGGACGCATTGGCACAAAACGCAGCCGCCTTCGGCTTGCCGTTAAACGAAAAATGCGGACATTTTCAACCGTGATCGGTATAAATGCCGGGCTTTTCAGTCCAACCTAGAAAGAAACGAAATGACCAGGATATCACGACGAACATCATTGCTAATAATTATCCTCCTAACACTTCTCGTGTGGCAATTGCCGCCCAAGGGCGCTCGCGCTGAAGCGCCCGCCGGCTTCACGCCGCTGTTCAACGGCCAAGATCTCACCGGCTGGAAGGGGCTGGTTGGCAATCCGAAAACGCGGGCGGCAATGTCGGCCGCTGAACTGGCGGCCGCTCAAAAAAAGGCGGATGAAGTCATGCGGGCGCACTGGAAGGTGGTCGATGGCGCGCTGCAATTCGATGGCAAGGGCAAGAGTTTATGCACCGCCCAGGACTATGGCGATTTTGAACTGTATGTCGACTGGAAAATTCTCAAAGCGGGCGACAGCGGCATCTATCTGCGTGGCAGTCCACAAGTGCAAATCTGGGATACCGAAGATGAAGCGTTATTTCGCCACGGCGCCGAGAACGGCTCTGGCGCTTTGTGGAACAACAAAAACCACTCCCGATTTCCATTGACGAAAGCCGACAAACCGGTCGGCCAGTGGAACACTTTTTTCATTCGCATGGTGGGCGAACGGGTAACGGTGCGGCTCAACGGCAAGCTGGTTACAGACGATGTCGTGATGGAAAATATCTGGGATCGCAACCTACCGATTTACCCGCGCGGCCAAATCGAACTGCAAAACCACGGCAACACGCTGTACTTCCGCAACATATACCTACGAGAAATTCCCTCGCGGGAAGCCGATGCGATTCTCGCCCAGCGGGGAAGCGACGCCGGTTTCCAGAGCATCTTCAATGGGCATGATTTCAGCGGTTGGACGGGCGACACCGAGAACTATGAAATTGTCGACGGCGCGATCGTCTGCCGCAAGAGCAAGGGCGGCGACGTCTTCACGAAAAAACAGTACTCCGATTTCATCGCCCGGTTGGAGTTTCGTCTGCCCGCAGGCGGCAACAACGGCATCGCCATTCGTTACGACGGCAAGGGCCGCCCGCATCTGGACGGCATCGAACTCCAGGTCATCGATTCAGAACATCCCAAATACGCCCAGCTCGACCCTCGGCAATATCATGGCTCGGCCTACGGTTTGGCCGCGGCGCATCGCGGCTACTTGCGGCCCACGGGTGAATGGAATTTCCAGCAGATTACGGTCCGCGGCGCCAAAATCAAGGTGGAGTTGAACGGCTTCACCATTCTCGACGCCGATCTTTCCCAAGTGAAGGAATCGAAAGACGGCGCCTTGCCGCCCGGAGTAAAACGCAAGAGCGGACATTTCGGCTTCGCCGGACACAACGACCCGGTCGCCTTCCGCAATATTTCGATCCGCGAACTGCCGGGCGAACCGGCCCAACCGCCCTCGCGCAAGACCGCCATCCGACCAACCGCTGGCCCCATTCGACTTTTCAACGGCCGCAACCTGGAAGGCCTCCATACCTGGATCCGAGATTTGAAATACTCTGATCCCAACAAAGTCTTCACCGTGGCCGACGGCGTGATCCACATTACCGGCCAGGGTTACGGTGGTTTGATCACGAACCAGGCGTATCGAGACTACCACCTGATTACGGAGTTCAAGTGGGGCAAAAAAACGTGGGGCGGGCGAGTCGATCGCGCTCGCGATTCCGGCATCTTGCTGCATTGCTGGGGACCGAACGGCGGTTATGGCAACACTTGGATGGCCTCAATTGAAGCCCAGATCATCGAAGGCGGCGTGGGCGATATTCTCGTCCTCACGGGCCAGGACCCCATCACGGGCCAGGTTTTGCCAACTTCGCTGACGGCTGAAATCACCAAGGATCGCGATGGCGAAAAAGTTTGGAAAAAAGGCGGCCAGCGCATCACGATTCAGAGCGGGCGCATCAATTGGTTTGGCCGCGATGAAGACTGGGCCGACAAAATCGGCTTTCGCGGTAAGCACGATGTGGAGAGTCCGTTCGGCGAGTGGACGCGTTTGGAAGTCATCGCTGATGGCGGCCATCTCATTTATAAAGTCAACGGCGTGGTGGTGAACGAAGCCTTTGAAGCCAAACCAAGTTCCGGCAAAATCCTCCTGCAAACCGAACAGGCCGAGATGTTTGTCCGCCGGTTCGAACTTTGGCCGTTGGGCAAGGCGCCAGAGTTGAAAGGCGCTCCCAAATAATGTTGGCGCCCGCCAGGGCGATTTGAGATTTCTCAATAGCGGAACACAAAGTGAACGTTATGAAAACGCTCTGTCTTTTTGTCGCACTCGTCGCGTGTGTGTTTAGCGGATTCGCAACGGCTGCGCTCGGCGCACCAGACAAAAAGCCAAACGTCGTCGTGATCATGACCGACAACCACGGCGCCTGGACGCTCGGCTGCTACGGCAACCCCGATATCCGCACGCCGAACATCGATCGGCTGGCGCGTGAGGGAACGTTGTTCACGCGGGCCTTTGCCTCGAACCCGGTTTGCTCGCCCACGCGAGCCACGTTTCTTACCGGGCTCGTTCCGTCGCAGCATGGCGTGCATTGCTTTTTGTTCGGCGGCCGATTGCAAATGGGGCCGCAATCTCGCTGCACGCTCGACCAAATTACCTCCCTGCCGGAAGTGCTGCGCGACGCCGGATATTCCTGTGGACTCGTCGGCAAGTGGCATCTGGGCGATAACCTGCATCCACAAGAAGGTTTTAATGACTATTGGATCACGATGCCGCACGGTGGGACGAGCACCTTTTACGACGCTCAAATAATCGAAAACGGCAAGCTCCGCAACGAACCGCAGTACCTTACCGACTTTTGGACTGGCCACGCGGTGAAGTTTATCGAACAGAGCGTCGAGAAAGAGAAGCCGTTTTTTCTGTTCCTGTCTTACAACGGGCCGTATGCGCTCAGCCGCCTGCTGCTGCGAGAAGGCCGCAACCGCCATGCGGCGTACTATGCCGATAAAGAGTTGCCCTCGTTTCCGCATGAGCCGACGCATCCTTGGCAGTTCAGCAACCGCGACTACCACAACAACCCGGTGTCGAACCGCCGCGTGGCGACCGAAGTCAGCGGGGTGGATGATGGCGTCGGCACAGTGATGGCCACACTTAAAAAGCACGGGCTCGACGACAACACCATCGTGATTTTCCTGGCCGACCAGGGTTGGGTCGGCGGGCATGGCGGGTTCTATGGCATGGGCGATCATACGCGTCCTGTAACGGCGCGCGACGGTATGATGCGCATTCCGCTGATCTGGCGGCAGCCCGGCAAGATTGCGGCAGGCGTGCGGTCGGAGCAAATGGTTGCCAATTACGACATCATGCCGACCCTGCTCAACCAGCTTGGCTTGGGCGACAAAATGCCGCAGACGCCGAAATCGCCGGGGCGCGACATCTCGGCCGAATTCCGTGTGGAGCAAGGCGTCACCACGGCTGAACAACAGCCCGTTCAAGGCAAGTTGGAAAGCCAACCTGATGATCGGGCGGTGTTTTACGAATTCGAGGATCTGCGTTGCATTCGCACCGCACGCTGGAAGTACGTGCATCGGCATCCTAACGGGCCTCACGAATTGTACGACCTGGAGCACGACGCCGATGAATTCAATAACCTTGTGGCGGAGGCGGCTCACACAAGAACACGCCAGCAATTGAAGTGGCAACTCGACGCCTTCTACAAAGAGTACGCCGAACCGAAGTACGACTTATGGCGAGGCGGCAAATCGCAGACGCGAACGTTTATTGGCATTGAGGAGGAAATCGCTCAGGCCGAGCCAGTCGAACCGCCGCCGCTTCCCGAGGGTTTTTCGCCGCAAAAGATCAGCGTTCCCGCGGGCTTTACGGTCGAACTGGTCGCTGGTCCTCCGCTGGTGGCGCATCCGACCTTCGCCACCTTCGACGACCGTGGGCGGCTGTTCGTTTGTGAGGCTGCGGGCGTCAACATGCGTGCGAACGAGTTGGAGGAGAACCTGCCGAATTCCATTCGTCTGCTCGAAGACACCGACGCCGATGGCCGTTTCGACAAGAGCACCGTATTCGCCGACAAAATGACCTTCCCCATGGGCGGCGCCTGGCATGATGGAGCCTTGTATGTGGCCTCGCCGCCCAGCATCTGGCGGTTGGAAGACACCACCGGCGACGGCGTGGCCGACCGCCGCGAAGCGATCGTCAATAAGTTCGGTTACTCCGGCAACGCGGCCAGTATTCACGGTTGCTTCTTTGGGCCTGACGGACGGCTGTACTGGTGCGATGGCTACCACGGCCACGAGTTCAAGGATGCCGCCGGAAATATCACCAGCCAACGCAAAGGGTCGTACCTGTTTTCCTGCAAGCCCGACGGCTCCGACGTTCGTCTGCATTGCGGCGGCGGTATGGACAACCCAGTCGAGGTCGACTTCACCGACGAAGGCGAACTGCTGGGAACGGTCAACATTCTTTACACGCGGCCGCGCGTCGACTGCCTTGTTCACTGGCTGCACGGCGGCGCTTACCCGCATCGCGAGCAAGTGCTCTCGGAATTGAAAGTCACCGGCGACGTGCTCGGCCCGGTGCATAAGTTCGGCCACGTGGCGGTTTCGGGCGCCCTGCGATATCGCAGCGGCGTGATGGACCATCGCTGGCGCGACAACATGTTCGCCACGTTCTTCAACAGCGGCAAGGTGGTGCGGTTGGAAATCGAACGCGACGGCGCCACGTTCGGCGTCACGCAGCGCGAGTTTCTCTCCTGCGACAGCCGGGAATTTCACCCCACCGATGTGGTCGAAGACGCCGACGGCAGCCTGCTCGTAGTGGATACCGGCGGCTGGTTCTATCTGGGTTGCCCTACTTCGCAGCATGCCAAGCCGGATATTCTCGGCGCGATCTACCGTGTACGCCGCAGCGGCATGACCACGCAACCCGATCCCTGGGGCCAGCGAATCGACTGGCTGAAGCTATCCAATGCGGCGCTGGCCAACCTGCTGAACGACACCCGGTTCAAAGTTCGCCAGCGGGCCATCGCCGAATGCGCCGCGCGCGGCGCGTCGATCGCGCCCACGCTCAAGCAGATCGTCGAACGCGGTGATCTTCGCAAACGTCAAAACGCACTCTGGGCGCTGACGCGAATCGTCGGGCAAGGTCCGCCGAAAAAAGCAGCCGAAAAAATACGCGCCGCCATCCGACCAGCATTGAACGACCGCCGCGCAAACATTCGCCTGACAGCCTGCCGCAGCTTGGCCACGTATCCTGATCCTGCGGCGCTCGGCAAACTCCTACAGATATTGAAAACCGATGAACCCGCCTTGCGCCGAGAAGCGGCCACGGCGCTCGGTCGCTTGGGCGACCCACAAGCCGCGCCAGCGCTGCTTGCGGCGTTGGAGCATGATATCAGCCGCACCGAGGAGCATGCGATCATTTACGCGCTCATCGAAATCAACGATCCTGCCACAACACGCAAAGGCTTGGCCGCGAAAAATGCCAATACGCAACGTGGCGCGCTGATCGCGCTGGATCAGATGGACGCCGGCGACCTCTCGGCAGAGGATGTCGTGGCGCTCGCCCATTCCACCGACGCACATTTGCAGCACGCCGCCGCCGGTGTGTTCACCCGCCGCGCAAACTGGTCGGACCGAGCGGCGGAGGTTCTCTCACAATTGCTGGCGCCTTCGGCGGCCGCGCAACAGAACGAAGCCGTGATCAGCCGGCTGATGAAGAAATCTCTGGCGGAGCCTGCCGTGGGTGAATTGATCGGCCGGTTGCTGGCGGATGTTCCAATGTCTAACAAAACGCAAACTCTGTTGTTGGGCGCCATGGCGCGAGGGGGCAACACGCCGTTGCATGCCAGTTGGATCGCGCCGTTGGAGCGGCTGCTTGCATCGCAGGATTTGGAAACAGTCGAACTCACGCTGGCGGCGTTGTCGGCGATCAAGTCGGACCACTTCAAAAAGCAACTTGAAAATATTGGCGCCGACCAACAGCGGCCCACGCTCCTGCGGGTGCGTGCTTTGCAAGCCGCCTCCGGGCTGCGGGGTGTTCTCAACGATGCGGCGTTCGATCTGCTGGCCGACCTGCTTACTTCCGGCGGTCCGAACGAAAGCCTGCATGCGGCGCAGATGCTCGGCGCGTCGGCGCTCAGCAAGCCGCAAACGCTCCGGCTGGCGCCGCAACTCCAGCGAGTTGGGCCATCGCAACTGCGGGACCTCCTGAGGCCGTTCCAGCGCACCCGCGACGCCGATGTCGCCAAAGCTTTCCTCTCTGCGATGGCGAATGCTCGCAGCCTCACCACGCTGGCGCCGTACGAGTTTTCCGACGTCATCAAGGGCTACCCGCGTGAACTGCTGCCGCCCGCCAATAAGTTGTTGGATCGTATCGAACAGGAACAGCAAAAAAAATTGGCGAGGCTCGACAAACTGCTGCCGCTCTTGAAACAGGGAAACGCCGCTGCGGGTCGGCAGATTTTCTTTGCCGAAAAATCGAAGTGCGGCGAGTGCCATCGCGTGGCTGACAAGGGCGGCAAAATCGGGCCCGACCTCACAACCATCGGCGCCAACCGGGCAGCGGCCGATTTATTGGAGTCGATTGTTTTCCCCTCCGCCACCTTCGTCCGAGATTACGAACCGCACTCCTTACTAACCGCCGATGGCCGAGTGCTCTCCGGATTGATCGTACGTGAAACGGGCGATGCTTTATTTCTCCAGCAACAAACGGGTGATCCGGTCGAAGTGCCGCGCGACGATATTGAGGAGCTGGCGCCGAGCACCGTTTCGATCATGCCCAACGGTCTGGAGAAAGCACTCACGGAATCGGAATTGGCCGATGTGATCGCCTACCTGATGAGCCTCCGGCGCCCGGCGGCGCAGTGACGAACCACCCCGGTAACAAAGATCGCCTGAACTACAACTTGCCCGCAACCGCACATTCCCTGTCTAAAAAGAGAATTCACCATGTTTCCATCTGCCATGTCTCGATTCGCCGCTGTACTGGTCGCGGTGTTGTTTTCATCATTGTTTCATTCGCAACCCGCCAGTGCGGCGCCGGCCAAACGCGTCAGCGGCGAACGGCCCAACATTATCGTGATTTTCGCCGACGACCTAGGTTATGGCGACCTCGCCTGCTTTGGCCATCCGACCATCAACACGCCGCATCTCGACCGCATGGCGGCTGAAGGCATGCGGTTCACCCAATTCTATTCCGCCGCGCCGGTTTGCACGCCCAGCCGCGCCGCACTTATGACCGGCCGCCTGCCGGCGCGTAACGGCATGTGTAGTGATCGGCGACGCGTTTTGTTTCCTAATTCCAAGGGCGGCATTCCGGCCAGCGAAATTACGATTGCCGAAGCCCTACGCGCTCAGGGATACGCCACCGCCTGCGTGGGCAAATGGCACTTGGGCCACTTGCCGCCCTTCCTGCCCACCGCCAACGGGTTCGATTCCTACTTCGGCATCCCCTATTCCAACGATATGGACCGCGTGAACGACGCCCCCAAGGGCCGCGCCTCGTTTTTGCATCCTCGGGTGGCGTATTGGAATGTTCCGTTGATGCGGAACGAAAAAATCGTGGAGCGTCCGGCGGATCAAACCACGATCACCAAACGCTACACGGAAGAAGCCGTCAGTTTCATACGCGCCCACAAAGACCAGCCGTTCTTTTTGTACCTGCCTCATAGCCTTCCGCATGTTCCGCTGTTTCGCTCGAAGAAATTTGAAGACGTCAGCTTGCGAGGCTTGTACGGCGACGTGATCGAGGAAGTCGACTGGAGCGTCGGCCAGGTATTAAATACCTTGCGGCAAGAGGGCCTCGCCGAGAACACGCTGGTCTTCTTCACCAGCGACAACGGCCCCTGGCTGACGTTCAACGAACACGGCGGTTCGGCCGGACTGTTGCGAGATGGAAAAGGCACCACGTTTGAAGGCGGCATGCGCGAACCGACGGTCGCTTGGTGGCCGGGAACGATCAAGCCGGGGTCGATTTGTCGTGAGTTGGCCAGCACGATGGATGTCTTCGCCACCGCGCATACGCTCTCCGGCGCCGAGTTGCCCCAAGACCGCGTGCTCGATTCGCACGACTTAACGCCCGTTTTGCGGGGCCAAGGAAAAAGCAGCCGAGAGGCCATCTTTTACTACCGCGGCTACCGGCTGATGGCGGTTCGCAAGGGCCCCTTCAAGGCACACCTGATCACGCAAACCTCCTACCGCGCTGATGGCCGCAAAGCCATCTCGCACGACCCGCCGCTGTTGTACCAACTGGAGCACGACCCCAGCGAAAAGTACAACGTGGCGAAGGATCATCCCGAGGTGATTCAAGAAATTCGCGCCGCGATTAAAAAACATCTGGCCGCCATGAAGCCGGCGCCTTCGCAGTTGGAATTGTAAGCCGACGGGCGAATCAGTGGAGTGTACGCTCAACCCACCGGTTTGGCGGCCGAATAGCGCGTGGCGCCGCAGGCGTAAACCGAACATTTGCCGGCGTACTTCCAGCATTCGGCATGGTGGGGCGTGTGGCAGGCGCGGCAGTACACGGCTTCGTCGTGGGTTACTTGATCGCCGCATATCTGGCAAACGATTTCCCTGGCGGAATCGTCCATGGTTTCCAGCAGTTCGATGCCCGCCAGCGATGTGAACGAGAGCAGATCGTAGGTTGTGAGCGCCGAGGCGACAAACTTCCGCAAGTTCTCGCGCGTGTGGTAGCGGCGGTACTTCCTTACATAAACGACTCCCTCTTCAATCCTGAGAGTGAGTCGATGCAAATCGTTCCAGGTCCGAAATTGCAACATGTGGAGTTGGAGGTGCGGCGATAATGCTTGACGCATTTTTTCATCATCGTTGGCGGCAACCGTGAAACGATGGTCGAAAGTCGCGAAGCCCGTGCGGAAGTTGGCGCCGCCAAAAACCCAAGAGAACTTGTCGGAAAATCGAGTCGGCCGAATGAGGCAACAAAAATCCTTGTCGAACCAGCCGATGCGAAGCTCCGTATAACTTGTCCTCGTATTGGGCCATTCGTCATTACCACACGTGACCACAACCCCTTGGCCATCGTGCGAAAATCGGACCACCGGCGGACCATACCAGCCGGAAAAACGCACCCGCCCGCCGCGCCGCTGGGCAAGATTGCCATAGGCGTCGCGCTGGACAAAGCGAGTAATCGTGACAAACGCCGCCACGAGCAACGCAGCCAGAAAGAAGGTGGTCGCCATTTCGACGATGTATGAATCCATCTGATAGTTCGCCGAAAGCCCTACCGAACGATGTCCGCCCAACGCGAACGGACTGCCTTTAACCGCCCACCGAGAAGTTCACTTCCCGTGGTCGGACGGCTGGCTCCATTCTACGCAACGCAGTTGCAAAAGGCGAAACGCCATGTAAAAAAGCCCAGCATTTCAAAAATGCCGGGCTTTTGATTTTGGTTCTTCACCGATTTTAGTGGCTGATACCGCTCACGGTTTACAGCATTCTCTCGGAGAACCGGACGCTATCGCGTTCCGGCTGATCTGCGCGGCGTTTTGACAACATCGATGCGACCACTTTTTCGGGGAGAGGGTCAGAGAAGTTCTGACCTGTTCATGAATAACCCAAGCTATCGCCCCGCTCAGTTCGAGATGAAATCGGGAACTTGTTTCGAGACGATTCCTTAATCGTCGTAGGCCATCGCCCGACGGCGCCGGCGGCGAAAGAACCTCCGCCGAGGAACATCGCCTTCGACAAAGAAGTATCCGGCCAAAAGGCGATAGAAGGCCAGAATCACGAAGGCGCCGATGGTCGCCACCAACAGCCCCAAGGGACTCAGCGGCGTGATGCGTTCGCCGGCGTAGAAGAAACTGACGGCGCCGCATCCTATCACCACGCCGCCAATTCCCATCAACAGCGTGGCCACGGCGCCGCCGGGGTCGCGACCGGGCATAATCGCCTTGGCGAACAGCCCCACCACGGTGCCGAATCCGATCCAAACCAGCACATCGTTGGCCAGTTGGCGAGTGAATTCCGTGAGTTCAAACGATTCCATCTGTGGGCTCCCTCCCAATAGATTGGCATGCAACACCCGTTCATTCCAACAGACGGGCGTTATCATCGTTATCGTCAGGATAACCGACGCCGCTTCACACCAAATTCCGCTCACCTGCGCCGTTGGAGTTCATGCTTTAGCATGGTTAGCGCCGTTGGAGTTCATGATTTAGCATGGTTAGCGCCGTTGGAGTTCATGATTTAGCATGTTCTTTGTGGTCGTTACGCCGGTGAAAGCAGCCTAAAGGTTGAACTCCAACGGAGGGCGGAAAAAGATGAGCCTCCGCTGCTAGTGTTCTTTTTCGGCGACGCTTTGCAATAAGTCAGACACCACGCCGCGTATTTTCGGCTCGGCTTCTATTTCCAAGCAACTGCTCCGCGCTGGCCATGTTTCGTATCCGCCGAGTGCATGCTGGCGCGGCGGCGGCAGGTACCCGAATTCGCCGTTGGCCAAGCCCAGCACGATGGTGTCCGACATCGGACTTGCCGCTTTGATCGCCAAACCGGTTTCGGCGAACGGTTCGCAGGGAATGCCGACGATCGCCAAATCGCCGATGCGCAGGGCCTGCAATTTCAGGGAAACCGTCGGCGGCAGTTTGCTCAAGGCGAGCGCTTCGCCGGCATAGATTCTGGTCCAGGGATGAACCTGCTTCGCGTTTTTAGGTTGCGCAAGCACCGCCTCCGCCCAAGCCAGGCGCTTCGCATCGGGCCGCCGCACTCCCAGTTCCAGCCGTTTTTCCGCCATGGCCAGCGAAACATCTTGACGATACGCGATGCCGTCGAGCAGGCCCAGCGTTTGTTCGGCCAGGGCGCGTCCGGCCAAGTCGATTCGTTCAAACGGCGGACGACGTCCCAGAGCAACGCCCTGTATAGCGCCGGTGTTGCCGCTGGTTCCGTTAGACATCATCGCCACCACCGGCGGATGGCCATCGCCGGCGGGCAGATTTTTCCGCAGCCAGCGGGAATAGGCGCCAAAGTAATCGGCGCTGACCAAACCGCGCTGGTAGCCGCCGCAATAATGCACGGAATAATTCCCCAACACCGCCAACGGCGCGCCGTCTTGGTGACGCACCGAGATGATCGAAAACTCCGGGTCGACCGGCCCCGCCGGTTCAATAATGGCGCCGCCTTTTCCCGCCACCGACTTCACCCGCTCGCCCGTTTCGCCGAAAGGATTCGGCCCGACGCTGCCCGGCTTGCACAACGAGCGACGACATTTCACGAATTCGGGTTTCTGGAACGACGTCCAACCGATTTTGGCCGGCGCCAGATTTTTCTCGGCCCGCACCACCGCCTGGGCGATTTTCTCCACCAGCACCGCATAGTATTGGTCGTCGTCAGGACCGACGCGTCCAAACGGAACGCGCGGCGCGGCGTGGGTGTGCGTGGCCGAGATCAACATCCGATTCACGGGGAGCTTGATCAACGCGGCGACGCGCTGCTTGGCGAGGTCGAAAGTGTCTTGATCGACGATGCACAAATCGCAGACGACGATCGCGAGCTTCCGGGCGCCATCGTCGAGCACCAGCGCTCGGGCGAAAATGCGATCATGCACGCCGGTAATGGGACCGGGGCGGCTGATCACGCCGTTCATGGAAACGCCCGGCGGCGGCGTAATATCGATCTCGGCCGCGCCGGCTCGCAAGCTGGCGGCGGGCTGCTTGGCCAACGCGGCGTTTTGAGCGGCCGTTACGATTGCTAAAAACGCGAACGCAAAAGACGTACTTGCCGCCAAAGGCAGCCAAGACAACTTAATGCAACGCTGGGCGGAACTAATGATAGAGACGAAATGTGGTTGATTCATCGTTAGCGTTTCCAAGATTTTTTGACCATGCCTTGCGGCAAGCATAGTGACACTATTTCAAGGCGCCCTCTTACCGACCCAGTAAGCGGGCCAGCCAAGGCTTTCTCTGGAAGCGTTCGGTTTCCAGGTTTTCCATTTCAAACTCGTCGTACCGACATCCAAAAAACGAACGGCAGGCTTCAAAAACAAATTCCTCGCCAAACGCGGCTTCGTCGTATTCCTCGCCGTCTACAAGATAAAACCGCTGGCCATCGCGCTGCACCGCCAAGTCGAACAGTGGCGCCTCAAAAGGAAGCGGTTCGCCAAAATCGATCCAAACGCCTTCATCGGCGGCGCCAGCGCGAACGCGTTGCAACAGGCCATCCTCATACCAAGCATAGCCAAAAAAATTCACCACGCTATGCAGGCCGATCACCAGAATCTGTGAGTTGGGCAGTAGGCGGCTCACGCTCTCTATAACTTTTGGCGCGCCGGCGTCCCAACAGTCTTCGAACAATCTCGAATGGCCGATGACGGCGGCGCCATCGTAGGCGCCAAGGTACAATTCATTTTTCCGCCAGGGAGAGCTGGCTTGATCGAAATTGGCGGACCCGGCGCTCTGATATCCTTGCAGGCCAGTCGCCTCCAGCAGCGGAGCACACCGCTTTGGATCGTGCTGGGGAAATTCACCCAGAAATCCTGGAGCGCGAGCGTTGGCCAACAGGCACGAAGCTTTCCATCCCATTGGCGAGGCTCCCGTGGTTGTGTTTCTACATGGATTTTCTAAAAAAAAGACACATGTGTTCCAGTAATAGTCACAAATAAGGTTGAATTTTTTTGCTTCAACTCGTATCCGGAATAATCGCAACGTCTGTTTGCCGCAGCGTACAATGGATGGGTATTCGGTGGAATGGGGTCATGGAACGACATGCACTTTGAAGATGAATTCGACAATACTGTCTATGAAAAATTGTCGGTGGAATTGTACTCCGCCATCAACAAGGCCATTAAAGTCGCTTCGTGTACGTTCGGCGTATAGCGAAAAGCAGCATATCAAATCGCGCAACCGGAACGGCGGTTGGGCGCCGAATCGGGGCCTCGCTCCACGAACAGCAACAACACGGCGTCCACGACAGACGCCGAAGGCTCTTTCCATGGCGGGCGCATGATGGCGGCAACGATAAACCGAAGCAGTTGGCTGATGCTGATCGCACTTTTGATTTTGGGCGCCGCCCACTCTGGCTCCAACGTTGCGGCCGCCGAGCGTATCAGAACGCCGCCGGTGTCGAGAACGATTCGTGTTGCTCGCGGCGCGCGTTCGTTTAACCGCGTCGGCGACGCAAGCAAGCTGGCGGCGACGGTCGCCGTGTTGAAGCCCATACAAACTTCGCTCGGCAAACCGAAGCCAGGTGATTGGCTTGATCAACACGACGAACCGGGGCAAACATTCCGGGAGTACGTGCGAGCCCGCCCCGCGACTCCAACCGGCCGCCGAACAGTAATTTATGTGCAGCCGCTGGGAGAGTTCAGTGCGGAGCAACGCGAGATTGTTGCGTTGTCGGCCGAGTATTTGAGTTTGTATTTTGGCCGGCCGGTGAAGGTTCTCGAAACATTGCCGCCAGCGACCATTCCAGCCAGCGCGCGTCGAACGCATCCCCAGTGGAAGGTAAAGCAGATTCTGAGCACCTACGTTTTGGAACAGGTGCTCAAGCCTCGCCTGCCGAAAGACGCGGCCGTGTATATCGCATTCACCGCGACCGACTTGTGGCCCGGCCGGGGTTGGAACTTTGTTTTTGGGCAAGCATCTTACCGCGAGCGGGTCGGCGTGTGGTCGATGACTCGCAACGGCGACCCGGCCGAAAGCAAGGAGAGTTTTCGTCTCTGTTTGCGGCGCACGCTCAAGACCGCCACCCACGAGACGGGGCACATGTTCTCAATCAAGCATTGCACCGCCTACGTTTGCAATATGTGCGGCTCGAATCATCTGGCGGAATCCGACCGGCTGCCGCTGCACCTCTGTTCGGAATGCCATGCGAAAATCTGCTGGGCCGCCAATGCGGAGCCGATTGCCCGCTTCCGCCGGCTGGCCGAGTTTTGTCGCGAGCATGGCCTGGAGCGGGAACGGGCCTACTTCGTCAAGGCCGCCGACTTGTTGCGCGGCGGCGGCTGAGCAGCGATGGCCCGACGATCTTTGCGGTAGATTGGCGAATTGCCGTGCCGGTTCAGCGGGACGTAGTGTTGTGGCGTTATCATCGCCCTGGAAATAAGGCGAGTGGCAGATGAGAACTTACCCATTGTAAGACGGGCGGCCTTAGCGCGTCTGACCATTTTCGACGCGTCAGGAGCGTCTGTCGTACAGGTAAGCGAGCGGTAGATTCTCATTTGCCACCTGCCTAAATGCGATCACCATTTGTTTGGCCGAAGGCCAATAGTTGGGACAAAAAACAGAGTGGTCAGGCGAGCGGCGTATAGCGTTAGCAAGTCGGACAACCGGAACAATTCCGCTGGAGAACCCGCACGAACGCGATTTCTGGCTTTCGCCGCGACTATGAAAAATATGGCACAAGCCGATATTTCAGATGGCGTTGGGCGGAGGCGGACTTATCGTGTCGATGACGACCTTTATCGCGAAGCGCGTGCGCGAAAATCTACCTTTGCGTGCGGCCGTTGCCATCATGACGCGCCGCCGCTTTCGTGATCAAGACCTCAAAGCGTAGCCATTGATGGCGATTTTGAGGGTTCAAGAAACGGAGTCATCTGATGGATCGAAAAGTCGTTGTAAATAGCTCGCTCCTCTGGGCGATTATTGCGATGTGTTTCGCCGGCGTGGTTCCGACCGCCGCCGCACAAGAGTCGAATCAGCCGCCGAAAAAAATGCTGGGTGCTGAAATCGGCGCCGGATTGATAGCCGAAAATACCAGCTCACTCACGGGAAACTTCCAGGCGCCCGCATACGGCTGCCGCGATTGCGGCGGGCAATCTGGCGGTTGTATCATGCCCTGCGACGGCGCCTTGTGCGGACAGAAACGTTGCCGGAAGAGTTCGCTCACGGCCCGCGTCGGCGTGCTGTTCATGAAGCGCGAGTCACCCGATAATGTCGCCCTGATCACCGATAACTCTGGCGCGGGGCCGACGATTCTCAATGGCGGCGATTTCGATTTCAACTATCAAGCCGGTATCGAGACCAGCCTGATTTACGACAATCCCAACCTGCCAGCGCCATTGGAGGCCCGCTACTTTTGGCTCAACGATTGGACCAACACCCAATCGGCCGCCGGCCTCACCAACGCCGTTGTCAACACCACGCCGCCGGTTGCCTCTTACGCCGTGTTGGATCGTGCTATTTATAAATCGCAATTGCAGTCTTTCGAGTTGCATTTCCGCAAGCAGGTGCGGCCAGACATCACCCTGTTGGCCGGGTTTCGCTACATCGGTTTCGACGAAGATCTTGACATGCTGCTCGACGCAAACGACCGCTTCTGGTGGGGAGTGGAAAACGATCTGTATGGCTTTCAACTGGGCGCCGAAGGCGTGCTGTACGACAACGGCTGTGGACTCAAGCTCGAAGGAATTCTCAAGGCGGGCATCTATGGCAACGACGCAAGTGTCGCGACGCAAGTCCTGTTGAATGAGCAGGCGCCTAGTTCGCAAGGCAGCGGCATGGACAAAGCCGCATTCTTCGGCGAGCTTGGGCTGATCGGAACCTACGACCTCTCTTGCTGCTGGAAGCTGCGGGCCGGTTATCAAGCGATGTGGCTCGACGGCGTATTGGCGGCGGCGAATCAGGTGGCGGTCACGAACGCTTCCGCCACGACCATTGGCTACGATTACACCGGCGTCTTGTTTCACGGCGCCACGGCTCAGTTGGAGCGCCGCTGGTAATCGGCAACGTCGTGGGCTGACTGAAACTATGGGGATTTAGCCCGACGCCGCTGTAAAAAAGCGTTACAATAAAAGACGTCAGCCGCTGTTTACAGATACTGGCCACGAAATTGAGCCGTCGGCTAACCGGAGGAGAAAAAAATGACGTGCGTTCATTTGCGACAGCTATTCGATTTATGCCAGGAGCACGAGCTGAAAATCAGCAGTTCCGATTTGGTGCGCGTGGTTTGTCAGCAGTGCAACGAACAGGAGGTGTGTCCGTCCACGCTGACCGACGAGTACGATGCAATGCAGCCACAGCCCGGCAGTCAAAAAGCTGGCGGTTAACTCGACCGGGAATTTATTCGGGACTATTGCTTACTGCTCAAACGACGCCAATAGTTTACGTAGTTCGGCGGCAAACGACTTTGCGTCTTGAAAATCTTGCAGCCGTCTGATTTCCGTTCCATCGGGCGCCAGGAAGCGAATATCGGGAAGGCCGACAACGCCGAAGTTCCGCGCAAGGTCTGGGTGTGTGTCGGTATCGACCTTGAGAAAGACGCACTTTCGCAACAATGCCGCCACTTGCGGATCGGGCATGGTGGTCTTGAGCATTTTCAGGCAGGGTGCGCACCAGTCGGCGTAGAAGTCGATCACGAGCGGTTTGTTTTCCTGCCGGGCGCGCGCCAACGCTGCGGAAAAAATCGGGTCCTTGCTGGCGGCGGGTTGCCGTGGCGTGAGCTTTTGGCGCGCATCATCAGTCGCAACATCATCAGTCGCAATATCATCAGTCACGATGTTCGAATCGTAGCCGGCTTTTTTGATGATCGCGAGCAGATCCTCGGGGCCGATTTTTGTCGCGTCGAATTCGACAAGGAACGCATCGCGGTCGAGTAACATCTCGACGCCGCGCACCGCCGTAGACCCATACAGGGCCTCTTGGACCGCATTCGGTCAGCCCATTCAGGTAGCGCCGCTCTTGCTTTTCTTGAAGCCGCTGATGTGAATGCG
>QIKY01000218.1 GCA_003233175.1 Planctomycetaceae bacterium
TTGGTCCACTCATGCTTGAGCGACCAGAAGAACCGTTCCATCACGGCATTGTCGTAGCAGTTGCCGGTGCGGCTCATCGAACATTCGATGCCAAGCGTTCGCAAGGTCTGTTGGTAGGCGTCGCTGGTGTACTGACAACCACGGTCGCTGTGGTGCAGCAGCTTGCCGTCGGGTTGGCGAGTTTCAATTGCCTGACGCAACGCGTCGCTGACCAATTCAGTCGCTAACGAGGCGCCGATCGACCAGCCAACCACCTTGCGACTGAACAGATCGAGCACAACCGCCAAGTAAACCCAACCCTGCGACGTCGGCAAATACGTGATGTCGGTAACCCATTTGCGGTTCGGAGCCTCAACCGTGAAGTTGCGATCAAGTATATTCTCGGCGGGCCGCTTGCTCGGATCGCTCTTGGTCGTGGTAGGCGTGAAGGACTTCGAAACCCTGCTTTTAAGGCCTAATTCCCGCATCGTAGCGGCTACGGTGTTGCGGCAAGCCGATTCCAATTCGTCGCATTGTTGCAGACGGTTTGCGATCTTGGCGCTGCCGTAAATACCGTATGAATCAGCATGCACCTGCTGGACCGCTTGCTTGATTCGCTCGTGGCGCTGAGCCTGTTTGCTCGGCTCACGATCAAGCGAATCGTAATAACCGCTGGGCGAAACCCGCAGCACTTGGCACATCGCCAGCACGGGAAATGAGTCGCGATGTTCGTGAATCCAGGCGCCCCTTAATCTTAGCGAAAGGGCATTGCGACTCCTTGGCAAAATACGCCGTGGCTTTTTTTAGTATTTCTCGTTCCAGTTCTGCTCGCTTGAGCAATTTTCGGAGACGTTTGTTTTCAGCTTGTAGTTCGACAACGGTGGCGCCGTCGCCGCACGACGCTAGCGGCGGGGCAAACTTCTTGTGCCAATCGTGCAGGCTCTTCTCGCTCACGCCAACCGCTAACGCCGCAGCCTGGAAGGTGTATTTCTCATCGGTTACGAGGCGAACCGCGTCGCGTTTGAAGTCTTCCAGATACCGACGGCCTTTGCGAGACGACTCTTGCAATGTCTGTGATTGTGCTTCACTCATGAGGATTCCTTTCAAGGAGATTCTCCACCCCCATCCGGTATCCGTCAATCTTGGGCTATCGCAGTGGTTGCAAATACGGTCAAAAAACGGGCGTTATCCAGTTTTTGGCTTACTTCACGGCGGGCGGCGGCGATTGCCAGCGGCACAAGAGGGCCAGGAACGCTGGGAATAGAACGGGCCGCACGATGAAGGTGTCGAGCAGCACTCCCAAGGCCAGCGAAAACCCTAGTTGCACCATCGCTTTGAGGGCGCCGTCGGCGGGGAAGAGGCCTTTGAGCAGCGGCAGCGAGTCGGGGATGATGTCTCCCCAAACGCTGCTGGTCATGGCCAGAAAGGCGCCCGCCATGATCAAGCCGCAACTGGTGATGATGCCGCCGGTGCGAAGTACGGCGCGGCGCAATCCGGTGAAAGGGCCAAATCTTTTTTGCTCTTCAAAAACGCGCGTGGCGAGATAGACGTTGTAGTCTTGCCCAATCGCGACGAGTATCACGAACAAAAACAACGGTGTTTTCCAATCGAGCCCCTGGTAGCCGTCGCCTTCGAGCACTCGAAAGAACATGTCCGACATTCCCAAAGTGACGAAATACGTCAGCAACACCGAAGCCACCATGAAAACGCATACTGTCGGTTTGCGCAGCACCACCAGCAGCACGGCGAACACCGTCAGCACAACCAACACTTGAATGCGGCGGGTGTCTGACTGCGTGACTTTGCGCAAATCGGAAATGGAGGCCGTTGTTCCTTGAAAGGCGAACTGGGCGCCTTGCCAGTAGCCGGGGCTTTCGCTTAACCGGGCGAGCGTTTCATCGAGCGCCGAGAGCACGGCTATCGCTTCCTTGGAAAAGGGGTCGTATTCGCTGATCACCTCCAACCGCGAGACCTTTCCCCGATATCCTGGAGCTTGCGAGACATACACCTCCGTCGTGCGTTGGTGAGGTCGCATGAAGAGGGTTCGCCAGTCTTTGCGCTGCCAGAGGGAATAACGCTTTTTGGGCGGGTAGTCGCCCATGGGGTCGGTCAAACTTCGCACCGAGGTGACACCGGCCACGTACAGTAAGTGCGTGAGTTGGCCGAGTTGCTTGCGGTCTTCACGACCCTCGTTGAAGTCGGCGTCTGGCTTGCGAACCACCACCGTGATCGGCGATTTATCACCCACGGAAAAATGGCGGTTGTATAACTCAGCGCCTTGTCGACTGGGCCGCCGGGCGTCGAGTCCGGCCAGAAAATCGTAAGTGACTCGCCCTGAAGATATCCAGCCGATGCCGGCTAGAGGCGCCATGATGGCCAGGCTAACGAGGAGAATCGGCTCCGGATAACCGGTAATCACTCGCGCCAGCGCACGCCAAAATGGGCTGTCATTGGCCGTCGCCGTAGTGGCCGCGCCGCGCATTCGGCGGCTCCAGGCCATCAGCGGTTGGAAACCGCGCAGCAAGGCGGGCGTCAGCGTGACACACGCCAAAAAGGTAATGCACAAGCACAGGCCAATGATTGGGCCGCTGTTTCTGAATTTGCCGAACTCCGTGAAAAACATCGTCGCGAGGCCGAGAATGGTTGTCAGGGAGCTGGCCAGTAGGGCGTCGCCCACGCCTCCCAGGGCTTGAACGATCGAACGTTCCGGTCCGGCTTCCGACAAAGCCTCTTCGCGATACCGCGAGATAAAGAACAGGCAATAATCCGTGCCGGCGCCGAAGAGAATCACGACGACAAAAATGCGCGTCGTGGTGAACACCTGGAGGTTGAACCAGGAGAATCCTGGAATACCGTGCAAACGCGTTAGCGCCGCCACGATTCCCATCGAAACCACCAACGCGGCGGCAATCGTGATCAAGGGCAGCAGCACGAGCACCGGCGAGCGATAGATAAAAACCAACAACCCGACGATCATGATCACGGTGAACATTTCGGTGTTGCGTACGCTATCGCGAGCCGAGAGCAGCATATCGCCGCCGACCGCCGCCGAACCCGTCACCAAAACCTGGAGCCCCTCCAGATGGTTGGCCCGTATGCGTTGCCGGACCTCGGCCACCTGCTGGTTTAGCCGACGCATCAATTCGATGTTGGCGGTCGCCATGAATTCATTGGAAAGGTGCAGTACGACCAGCCTCGCGTGAGGATGATTTCGGCCGAGCCGCTCTCGAAAGACGTCTTCGTACCAGGTCCAAACATCGAGCAAGGGCCACTCGAATTTATTTTCATCTCGTTGTGCGTCGAGCAGTTGGCGAACAATTTCCTGGCCGTATTTGTCGGCCCGGCGCCGCTCTTGCTCGGCGGCTTGGTGGTCGCCTTGGAGTTCTCGCAACCGGCTAAGATTCAGGTGCGCCGAGGCGTTGATCCGCCGGTCGTCGCCGGAGTAACGCTCTAACACTCGCTCGGACGCAAAATCCCGATTCAATCGAATCGTTTCCTCCAAAGCGTGTTCCGCGGCCGCTATTTCCACGTCCAGCCGCGTTTGCAACGCCTTGGTTCGTGGACTGCCAGGATTTTTGCCGCGGGAAATTTCCTTCTGTAAGTGTTGTCCACGCGCGATGCGGGAAGCGCCGAGAATGTTCAGGAACCGGCGGGCGAGGTCGTAGGCGGCGAAACGATCGACGCCGGTGAGTTCGCCGCCTTCGCGGGCGACGACCAACACGATTTGGCTCTTGGAGCGGTTGTGAGGGAACGCTTCTCGCAACAAGCGTTCGCCCACGACGCTTTTCATCTGGGCGGGCAGATAGGCGAAGTCGCCGTCTTGGGCGACGTCGTCCCAGCGGGGCGCGGCAACCCGCGCCAGCACCGCGGCGACAAGCCACAACAAAATCACGAGTCGCCAATGCTTGACGACAAATTGCCCCAGGTGGATGAACATTATTTCCGGTCAGACACAAACAGCCCCAAAAGAACCGCTACGAGAAGAATCTATCGTAGCGGGCGGTGGCAGTCATGGCAATTTCAACCGAAGCGTACGCTCCAACCAACGGTCGCTTTGGGAGTTGGGCGTTTGGGAAGGGGAGCGTTGGAGGGAGAAAGGGAGAATGGGATCGGAGATAAACTTACTGAAGCGTACGCTCCAACGTATGCAGCCCTCCGCCAGCAGAAGTGTTCGTGTATACTACTACGCGTTCTGAAATGCATTCTTGCCATGCTGGAAAGGCGTACGTATGTCGACTTCTTCGTCACTCGATCTCAAAGATTTCATTCGAGATATTCCCGACTTCCCCAAGCCGGGAATTCTCTTTCGCGATATCACGCCGCTGCTGCGCTCGCCGGCGGCGCTGCGCGAATCGATTCGGCAACTGGCCGAACTGGTGCGCGACGAACATATCGATTTGGTGGTGGCCGCCGAGGCCCGAGGTTTCATTTTCGCCGCCCCCTTGGCGTTGGAACTCGATTGTGGATTCGTGCCCATTCGCAAACCCGGCAAATTGCCATTCGACACCCATGCCTTCCACTACGAGTTGGAATACGGCTCCGACACGCTGGAAATGCATATCGATGGCGTGGAGGCCGGCGAGCGGGTGCTCGTCGTGGACGACCTCCTAGCGACCGGCGGCACGGTCGACGCCTGTTGCCAGTTGGTTGAGAAAACCGGCGCCGAAGTGGTGGGCTGCGCCTTCTTGATCGAACTGACCGCATTAGGCGGCGCGGCCCGCGTCGCCCCGCGCCGAACCGACAGCCTGCTCACGTATTGAGAACCCAGTCGTGCAAAGCCAGCCCGCCGGAAAAGGCCGCTACCGCCCCCTCGCCTAGCTGAAAAATGCAGCGAACACGCCCTGGGAAAACATTTTTTCCACGAACTCTGGAATACGCTATCGGCTCAGTAGCAAATAACTCCATGATTTCTCGGGTCGGCAAATCCGTAACCGACTTTCAAATTCCAATATCCGTAGCTCCATGGCTCGACCGATTCGTGAGTCAGGTCGGTGGGCTGTCCGGGAAATCGGAATCCATAGAATGTCTCGGTTCCTTTGTCGTGGGGCCTGTAGTACCGGACTTCGAAATGAAGGTGTGGTCCGCCTCTCGTTCCGGAATAGAGGTGTTTTGACACGAGATCGCCTTTGCGGACTTTCTTCCCGTTCATCGCCAAACCGGCGGCTTCGTCTTGGTCGAGATCAAGATGTGCGTAGAGCGTGACGATTTTGCCCAGGATATCTCCGTTTTCCGCCGCGACGTTTTTGGTAATAGCCAAATACTGCCGGTACTTTGGAGCATCACGAACAGTCGACACCCGGCCGTCATGTGCGGCGTACATCGCGACGTTGGTTTCCCGGTTGCCGACATGAAAATCAACAGCGGCGTGGTGCGACTTGTTTCCGCCGGGCCCTTTACCCGCTCCAAACTTACCCATCCGACGCATGCTGAAACGAGGAGATTTTCCCGCTGCATTCCGCAACGGCTGATGGAACGGTTCTTTTCGAGCCGCAGCGATAAATCTGTCGACCTCAATCCTGAAGGCGTTGTTGTCAGCGGGAAGGTAGTAGCGCGGGGTCAGCATATCGCTAGGGGGCGCCGTCTTCTTCCCGCCTTCCTTCGCAATGTCATCGGCCGAGAGGAAGGTTGTCATGGAGGTCATCACCAATACAAGCACGGTTGTTATCGCTTTTGTTCGGTTCATGGTTTTCTCCTTCAGGACGCCTGTAAAGCCACCCATATTAAAGCCGTCTGTATTGTAGCCACCACTTTTTCAGATAGCCACGTCAGCGCCATGGGAATTCCAGCACCGCGCGGTGTTGCTGTCGGGCGGTTGCTTGCAGCCGTGTGTTCACGATAATCTTGAAGACTGTCAATGAACGCTGGCCCATGAAAAAGACCATGAAAACGCTCATCCAGAACGCACGCGTTGTTACGCCTCGGGGCGTGGCCGAAGTATCGGTGTTGCTCGACAACGAACGTATTGCCGAAATCGACCCCGCCATTCACACGCGGGCCGACCAAACCATCGACGCCGCCGGTTTGCACCTGCTGCCCGGCGTGGTCGACGACCAAGTCCATTTCCGCGAACCGGGGCTCACGCATAAAGAAGATCTGCAACACGCTTCGCGGGCCTGCGCTAAGGGCGGCGTGACCACATTCCTGGAAATGCCGAACACCAACCCCGCCACGATCACGGCCGAACGGTTGGCGGAGAAACTGGCCCTGGCGGCGAAATCGAGCCTGGTGAATTACGGGTTTTACGTCGGCGCCACGCCGCATAACGTGGAAGAGTTGAAAAAATCACGGCGGACGCCGGGCATTAAAATTTTCATCGGCTCCAGCACCGGAGATTTATTGGTTGATGAACAAGAGGCCTTGGAGCGTATTTTCTCTGAAACCACGCTCCCTATCACGGCGCACTGCGAAGATGAAGCCACGGTCAGGCGAAACGCCGAAAAGTACGCCGGCGTGAGCGATGTGGCCGTGCATTCCAAAATTCGCGACCACGCCGCGGCGCTCATCGCCACGCGCCGCGCGATAGACCTCGCCTTTCGACACCAACATCGGTTTCATGTGTTGCATGTCTCGACGGGCGGCGAAGCGGAAATTTTGGCCGACCATCGCGATTTGATCACTGCCGAAGTTTGTCTGCATCATCTGTTCTTCAACATCGACGACTACGCAACCCTGGGGACGCGTGTGCAAATGAATCCTTCGCTGAAAACGGCGGCCGACAACGCGCGCCTTTGGCAAGCTCTGCAAGACGGACACATTCAGGTCATCGCCACCGACCACGCCCCGCACACGCTGGAAGAAAAATCGCGGCCGTATCCCCGCTCGCCTTCGGGCCTGCCGGCGGTGGAAAATTCCCTGGCGCTGCTGCTCAATGAAGTGAATCTTGGCCGTTGCACGTTGGAGCAAGTCGTGCGTTGGATGTCCGACGCCCCGGCCCGCGTCTGGGATTTGATCGGCAAGGGCCGCATCGAAAAAGGATACGACGCCGATTTGGTGCTCGTCGACCTGGAAAAAGAGCACCACATTCTCGATGAACAACAAGAAACCAAATGCCGCTGGAGTCCTTGGAATGGGCGAACGCTCAAGGGGTCGCCGGTGCGCACCTGGGTGATGGGCAACGAAGTTTTTCGCAACGGCCGTTTCGACGAATCGATCAAAGGCCGGGAAGCGAAGTTCGATCATGCACGCGGAGGCTATTGGAAAACGCAGTAGGGATTGTCTCGCCTTACGCCGCGTCGGCGGGCGCCCAGCAGGCCAGCAACATGACCGAACGCACCGCAACCAGCAGGCAGCCGCAAAGCAGGACATAGAGCAGCAGCCCCGCGGCTGACATATCCTGGCTGGGCCACCAGCGAAGCATCTCCCAAACGCTCCAGCCAAGCGTATGAACGTAAAAGCCCGCCAACACCGAAGCATCGGCCGGCCAATTCCGATGGTGTGTCTGGCAAGCCCACAGGCCAGCCACAAGATGAACCACCAACGCCAACCCGAACACCGAACAAGCCGCCTGCCAGCCAAAGAAGAGGCCGACCATCATCAGCGACAGCGTCGGTCCTACTTGCGGTTTGATTCCCTGGGCTCTGTATCGCAGTACAAAATGCCAAACGTAGCCCAACGCCAAGCCGCAGAGAATACCGGCGGGAAACGCTTCCAGTCGATGGAGCGCTCCCTCTAACACGTCTGTCCGAGACCACACTTCCGGCCGCAATTCTGGAAAGGCGAGCGGCGCCGCGAATGCTACCACGAAGGCAAAGACGATCAGTTTTCCCGGCGGGCGCTGGCCATCGAACCGCATCAGCGCTACGCCCATCAGCAAGGCCGCCAAGCAGCCTTGATACGCCAGCACGGCGGCAAAATCCCATCGGGCGCTCAAAACAATTTCCGCCACCCCGCCCCGTAGCGGACCGAGCGCGGGGTTGAGCATTGCGCCGGAGAACAAATCAGCCAGAGCGAAGCTGAAAAACAGCAGCCCCATCAGAAATTCGATGGTCGGGTAACGCGGAGAAATGGGCAGGCGGCAAGCGCGGCAGCGGCCCCGCAGGCGCAGCCAACCCAGCACGGGGATGTTGTCGGTCGAACGAATGGGCGTCTCACAGAAGGGACATCGCGAAGGCCGCCAAACCACCGACTCGCCGCGCGGCATCCGATACGCCACCACATTCAAAAAACTGCCGATGATGGCGCCGAAGCTGAAAATCCAGAGGCCGATAAAATACTCCACGCAGCGCGTTCGAATGCGCTCGGGGAGGGAAAGCCCCGACGTGGCAAAGCTTGGCCGACCGGAGGCCTCGGCCACGCCGCGTGCGTATTCAACAGCCGGCGCTACGATGCAGTATCCTAGAAAGGCGGCCAGAAGCGCCGCGCCGATCCAAAATAAAGGCCAGTTGATTCGCGTGCGACGTCGAGCCATGTGCCATTGCAAGAGGGGAATGCGAAACCGGGAAACCGCTGCAAGATGCGCAAGTGTATCGGTTCCACGATCACCTCACAATGAAGGACAACAGTCACCACGACGGCCAGGGCAGGAGGCGTCTGCTCGCAGGGCTCATTCGCTATCGGTTTCACGGAGGGCGTCGCGTTCGCGGCGGGTGGCGTCGAGATCGAACATCAGGTATTTCATGTCGAGCCGAAGCTGCCCCAACGCTTCTTGAACTAAGGAAAGAATGCGGCGGCGGCGGCGGGTGCTGCTGATGACTTTGGACAGCGCCGGTTCCAGCGATGCCCGGTGGGCCGCCGGCAACTCGGAAATGGCGGCCGCTAGGTCGATTAAGTCTTGAGGGAATTCGTCGGTCTTGGCGTTGTTCAAGCGAGGTGCGGTGCTCATAGCTATTCTCCGTTGTGTGGGCCAGTGTTGTTAACAGATAGCAAAGCACCCGGTGCGCCAATCACCTGCCCGAGGGGTTCGAAAATATCGCAAGCCCGTGCTCTGAAAGACTTTGCGGAAAATAACGAAAAATCCGCGAGGCGCCCCGGCGGTGGGCGGTGTGGAGAAAGGACCACGCAGTTGCTCTGGCCATGGGTCGCAAATCCTGTTAGAAGCAGGCGTTGCGTCAATGTCCCCAAACTTCCAGGCGGTGTTGCGATTACACAACACCGGTCGTTGCTCAGACCCATGAAATCGAAACGCGCCATGCCGATGGGTCGACGCTCGACGATTTTCCTGACGATTTTATTTCTCGCCAGCGCGCCGGCCGATGTTCTGGGCGACTATTTCGAGACGTTTGAAACACCTGGCACGTCTTGGAGGCTCGTCGATTCCGACGCCCACGCCAAACTCGCCCAACACGAACGCACCTTTCGGCAATCGCACGGCGGGCAAGGCGCGGAATATTTCGGCATTTTCGCGAAGTTTGGCGCCTACGCCTACATCGGACAAGACATTCAAGCGGCGCATATTATCTCGGAGTTGTCGCCTCGGTTGTGGGTCAAGAGCAACCGGGCCGATCTCCAAATTGTGGCGCGCATTGTGTTGCCGCATTCCGCCCACCCCCGAACCGGCGAGCCGATCTCGTTCTTGATCGAGGGCGCCAAATACTCGCAAGTCGACCGCTGGCAGCAACTCGATATCTCGGGCGTGGTGGGCAAGTTCGAAGCGCACGTGCGCGGCGTGCGAACTCAGTTCGGTTCGCAAGTCGATGCGCGCGGCGCCTTTCTCGATATGGTCGCCTTGAATGCGTATGGAGGACCTGGCAAAACGGAAGTCTGGATCGACGACCTACAAATCGCTGGGCACATCGCGGTCACCCCTGGAAATATCGGGCCTGGAAATATCGTCTCCGCCAAACGAACGCAGTCTGGCAAGGGCGGCGCTCCCCACACGACGCCGCGACCCGCCGTCTTGGAGCAGCGCGGCTATCCCACACTCCAGGGCAGTGTGTTGGAGGTGGAGAAACGCCCTTTCCCGCCACGCGTGCTCGACCACAACGGTGAATCGTTTTCGACGTTGAAGGCCATGGGAATCAACACGCTGCGTCTGCCATCGCCGGCGACCGAACAACAAAAAAACGAAGCGGCCGCCGTGGAAATCTGGCTGGTGGCGCCGCCGCAAATGAATGGTCCGCCAGAGCAAAACTCCCGCCAGGGCATGCTCGCTCTCGACATGGGAGCCGACCTCACCGCCCGAGATTTGGGCGCCATCAAACATCGAGACAGCCAGTGGACCGCCGCCGGCGGCAAGCCCTTGAAGTTCGGCGGTTTCCGTCGGACGGCCTCCCGCCTGGAGCGAACGCTCGATCTACGGTTTATCAACTCGACCCCCTTGGGGACGGAATTCTCCTTGGAAGATTTTTTTCAACATCTTTCCGCCGCGCATCGGCAAGGAGCGGCTCCGTTTTGGGCCGCCATCGCGACCGAACCGCCGGCGTCGTTAGTCGAGCAAATCGCGCTGTTGCAGTCGGCCGAAACGGCCGCCCCCCATTGGTCGGACCGGCTCGTCGTCGAATACGAACAAATTCGCTTGCAGGCCTTCCTTGCCGCCGCGGCCGGCGCCCGAGGATTTGTGTTTCGTTCGCGAACGCCGCTCGATGGCGAAGATTCCGTCTCGCAACTCCGCAGCGCGGCCATCGAGTTGGTTTGCCTGGACCTCTCGCTTCTGGCGCCCTGGATTGCCGCCGGCGAACATCTCGGTTCATTGGATCACGACCGCCACGATATCGAATCGGCGCTGTTTCAAACGGAGCGTTCACGCCTGGCGATGCTGGTTCGCACCTCGGCCCAGCAACAGTTGGTGAGTTCCGCCCCCGTGGCCGCTCGGCTCACGGTCACGATTCCGGGCGTTTCGATCGACGCCCGGCCTTACCTGATTAGCGAGGGGCGAATTCGGCCGCTTGAATTCCAACGGCGAGGCGGCGGTTTACGAATCACTCTGAAACGCTTCGAGGCGTTTGCAGCGATTGTCGTCAGCCAAGACCCGCTGGTCATCAACCACCTGTATCGGCGGCGGCACAATTCGCTGCGCAGGCGAGCGGAGCTGCATTACGAAATCGCGGCGATCAGCCTGGCTCAGTTGGAAGAAGTGCTGGCCAGCGAAAACCAACGGCTGGCTTCGCTTCCCGCCGCCAAGCACAAACTGCACGAGGCGCGCGCCAATCTCAAACGCTGTGAAACCCTGCTAGATACGCGAGACGACCTCAACTCGCTTCAATTTGCAGGTCGTACGCGAGCCGACCTCGCGGTAATCCGACGGGCTTTGTGGGAACAGGAGGTTGTTTCCTTGCCGAGCCCCGCAGCAAGTCCTTGTTGCTTGAACTTCACGGCGTTGCCGGTTCAATGGGCGTTGCGCGAGCGGACGAAAAACCAGCCCTGGTCGTCGAACCTGTTGCCGGGAGGAACGATGGAAAACCTCGACAACATGCTGCGATCCGGTTGGAGCCGCTCCGCGAAAGGCGCCCTTGCCGGCCGAGTTGAACTTTCGAGCGAGCGTCCTCATGCAGGACGCTTCGCCCTGAAACTTTCGAACCCGCGCAGCGCGGCAGCGGCCTCGGCGGAACGCCCGCCGCCGGTCCAAATGGTTTCGGCCGCGGTGCAGGTCAAACGCGGATTTTTCCTGCATGTGCGGGGTTGGGTGCGAACCGCCCAATCGCAAAAAGAGACGCCGGGCCAACTTTCCATCTACGATTCCGAAGCCGGTCCCGAGCTTGCGTTGCGAATTTCCGCCGCCGAACAATGGCGGGAGTTTTCTCTGTATCGGGCCGTCGCGCATGATGGCCCCGCCCGAGTGACGTTTTCCTGGAGCGGCGCCGGCGAAGTCTGGCTCGACGACGTCACGATCTCGCAACTTCGCCTGCCGAGCAGCGTCGTGGCGGGTGCGCCGGGCCCGCCCCAAAGGTGAGCGCCGCCTAAAACCCGCTTTCCTACAGCAGAAGGTCGGCGGGGTCCACGGTGTTTTGGCGACGGTGTTTTGGCGACGGTGTTTTGGCGCCCCCGGCGGCGCCCCTATAGCAGGCAGTTCAGGGCGGTTATACTGGTCTTGTTCGGCGGCGACCAAGGCAATGTGTTGGAGCACGCGCCGCCTTCGCGGCCGTTTGCAATGAACACCATCTTCCCGCCTTTCCTATTTCAATACGCCCCCGAGGGCGCGAGGTGCATTTGTCCAGTCCTTCCCGCAGCGGCGTTTTCGATCAAGCGGCCGACGACCGCGTCGAACAGTTTACCGAGAGCATCAGTTTCGACCACCGGCTCTACCGGCACGATATTCTTGGGTCGATCGCGCACGCTCAAATGTTGGCCCAGGTCGGCGTACTGACGGCTGCGGAGAGTTTGCAAATCGAAGAGGCCCTGCGAGCGATTGAAGTGGAGTTCGATGAAGGCCGGTTTCCTTTTCGTCGTGAGTTGGAAGATGTGCATATGCACATCGAGAGCGCCTTGATCGAACGGCTGGGCGACGTCGGCCGAAAGCTGCACACCGGGCGCAGTCGGAATGATCAGGTTTCGACCGACCTGCGGCTCTGGACGCGCGACGCCATCGACGAAATCGTGCTGCTGCTGCGCGGCGTGCAAGCGGCGTTTGTAGGACGCTGCGAGGCCGACATGGACATCATCTTGCCGGCCTACACCCACATGCAGCGAGCGCAGCCCGTGCCCGCGCCGCACTATTGGCTGGCCTACTGCGAGAAATTGGAGCGAGATATCTCGCGGCTGCTCGATTGCCGGCGGCGAGTGAATGTGTGTAGTTTGGGAGTCGCGGCGGTGGCCGGCACCAGCATCGCGATTGATCGGGAAGATGTCGCGAGGCGGCTAGGATTCGAGGGAGTCGCGGCTAATAGTATCGACGTTTCCAGCGATCGCGATTTTGCCATCGAGTTTACGTTCGCCCTGACCTTAATCGCCGAGCACCTGAGCACGTGGGCCGAAGAGTGGATTTTGTGGTCGACCGTCGAATTCGGCTTCATTCGCCTGCCCCAACAGTTTTGCACCGGCTCCTCGATCATGCCGCAGAAGATCAATCCTGATGTGTTGGAATTGATTCGCGGCAAAACGGCGCGAGCGGTGGGCGGCTTGCAAACGCTGCTGGTTTTGGTGAAGGGCCTGCCGTTGGCCTACAACCGCGATCTCCAGGAAGACAAACCGCCGCTGTTCGATGTGTTTGACAGCGTGCGCGCCTGCTTGCAGTTGGCGGCGCCGATGGTGGCGGGCGCGGAGCTACAAAAAGCGCGCATCGGCGAAGGGCTCGAACGCGGGTATCTTGACGCCACCACGCTGATGGAATTTCTGATCAAGGAGGGTATCCCCCAGCGAACAGCCCACCATTTGGTGGGGGCTCTGGTGGGCAAGGCGATGTCTCGCAACGTGCCGCTGGCGGAACTCACGCTGGAAGAGTTGCAGGAGGTCGACCAGCGGTTGGATGCCCGCATTTACGCCATTTTGGGCGTCGAGAACGCTCTGGCCGCCTTCACCAGCTACGGCTCCGCCGCGCCGCAAGAGGTGCGAAATCAGGTTCTGGTCTGGAAAAAGAGGCTATCCTCACGCTGCTGATCAATTAAGATAGTACCGTGTGAAGATGTGCAAAAAAGAGGCGCCCGGTTTTTCACCAACGCCTTAGGACCGCTAGCCGCACCGCGGCATCATTTCTAACGGTGGCTTTCTAACTGCGGCGCCTTCCCGACCGTATGGGAGACTATTGCGTGACCAATACCGCTCAGATCAAACCGGCATGGGCCGCGGGCCTGTTGTGCCTGCTGCTGGCGTGTTCCGTGCATGCACAAGACCCTTTTGACGATGCCGCGTCGGACGATCCGTTTGGCGAGTCTGCCGCAGGCGATGTCGCGTTCGACGCCGCAGCCCCTGCGGTTTCGGCGACGCCGGCGGTTGCGTTGGAGCGTGAAGATCCTTTGGTGCTCGATATTTTGAATGGCGTTTTGCAAACGCCGTCGCAAGTCACGCAGGCGGTGCGCAACCTCTTGAATTGGGGCCGGCCCGATAAGGCCAAGGAACTTTTGACGACGCTGCTGGCCAAGCCGCCGCCGGCGGACCAACTGGCGCCTCTGGCCGGCCGCTTCGGCTCGGCCTTTTTTCTACGCTTGGCGCAAGAGGAAGCTTTGGCGCCGGAAGGCCGCCAATTCGCCGAACTCGTGCTCGCTGCAGCCGACAACGCTCGTCGAAATAGCGCCCGTTTGGCGGCATTGGCGTTACAGGCGGTCGACGCCTCGCCTCAAATCCGGGCCTTGGCGACCAACGCCTTGCGGAAAGCGGGCCAGGGCGGCGTCGCGCCGCTGGTCGATCTATTGGCCGACGCCGCGCAAGGCGACGCCCACCCGTTGGCCCAAAGGGCGTTGCTCGAAATGGGCGGTGTCTCGGTTGAACCACTGCTGGCGGTTTTGGAATCGAACGACGAGAATCTGCGTACGTTGGTGATCGAAGTGCTGGGTGATTTGCGCGCCACTCGGGCGGTCGGTTTTCTGGCCGCGCCGCATGTGTCGACGAAAAGATCGGCGGCGGAGCGAGCCGCGGCGGGAGAAGCGCTGATAAGTATCGTGGGCGTTCGACCGACCAAAGCCGCGGCTGAGGCCTTGTTGTGGCGGCGAGCCAATGCATTTCTGGACGGCGCGCCGCCCCTACGCGCCGATCAAAATAACAACATCTGGCTCTGGCACTGGGACGACGCGGCAAAACCAGGCAGCCGTCTGACGCGCGTCCTGTTGCGAGCCGACGACGCCTCGCTGCTAACGGCGCTTCGGTTGGCGGCCGATCTTCACCACCTGGCGCCCAAAAAGGAAGCTTACCGCCGTTTGTATTTGATCACGCTTTTGCAATCGGAAAAAATATCGCATGGACTGTTCCGCCCCTTGCCGCACCATGTGCAAGGCGCGGCTGGCGGCGCCCGCGAATTTGCCGAGCAAATGGGCGCGGCGTTTGTGGAAGCGACCCTCGCCCAGGCCATGAAAAAAGATTATCTGCCCGCTGCCATTGGCGCCGCCGAAATTCTCGGCGATATCGGCGACGTCTCGTTATTGGAAACGCACGCGGGGCGAGGTCCTATCTTGCTCGACGCCCTGCGGCATCGGAACCGCCGCTTGGTTTTTGCCGCCGCCCAGGCCATTATGCGTTTGGCGCCGGAGCGGAACTATGGCGGTTTGAGTTATTTCACGCAAACACTCGGTTTTTTGGCGCGTTCGCAGGGGGTGCGGCGGGTGCTGGTGGTGCATCCTCGCAGTACGTTTGGCCAATCGCTGGCGGGCATCTTGAACGGGTTGGGTTTTGAAGCCGACACCGCCATCAACGGCCGCGAAGCGTTTCGCATGGCGGCCAAGAATCCTGATTACGAATTCATCATGCTGAGCGACGCCATCAACGACCCGCCCATTTCGCACCTCATCCAATGGATCCGCCGCGACCGCCGCACCGCCGCAATTCCCATCGGTTTGTTGACGCACGAAGAACGAAGAGTATCGGGCGACACACTGGCGGAAAAGTACAGCCGCGTGCTGGCGCTGCCGCAGCCCCGAACGCCGCTGGGAGCGGGTTTGGCGATCAAGCGTTTGCAACCGTTCTGGGACCGCCAGTATGTCTCTCCGGAAGAACGGCTGGTGCATGCGGCTTCGGCATTCGATTGGCTGACCCTGCTGTTGGAAACCCCCGCCGGTCGGCCGGCGTACGATCTGCGGTCGTTGGAAAAAACGATGGAGCGCGGTCTTTTTACAGACCCCTTGGCGGAGCGAGCGGCTTCGGCGCTCGGCTTGTTGGGTACTCCGCTGGCGCAGCAGGCCTTGGTGAATATGGCGAGTTTGTCGTCGGCGCCGCTTGAATTGCGGCAGGCTGCGTTGCAGGCGTTCCAAGAGGCGGTGCACCGTCGGCGAGTGATGCTGACAAGTTCGGAAATTCACCTACAATACGATCGATACAATGCGAGCGAAACGTCTTCGGTCGAATCGCAACAGATATTAGGAGCGATTCTCGACATCTTGGAATCGGGCAGCCAGGGAGGAAAAGGAAACGCCGCCGAGAACACAGCCCCCGTCGAGAACACAGCCCCCGCCGAACAACCGGCGCCGCAAGTGGCGGCTGGCGGAGAGTGAACGCGGGTTTTCGTTGGCCGCAACTAAAAAACGTTTTTGCCACAGAGCACTCCGAGACCACCGAGAAAATGTTGGGAAGTAAGAAAGAATACCAGTTGTGAACAGGCTGTCGCGAGGTTCGAATCCGCGGCCCTCTGCGTCTTTGCGCTCTTGTGTGTTCGGTGCTCTCGGTGGTTTATCCCTTCTGTTTTCCTGACGCTGTTTCCCCGCACGCTGTTTCCCCGCCATGCCTCTGATAGGATCGAACCTGACGCCCGACTCCAGGCCTCCGATTCCGGAGATCATCGGCAGTTGCTCGGCCATGCAGTCGGTGTACCAACTGACGCGGCGCGTAGCCAAGAGTAATGCGTCGGTGCTTATTCATGGCGAAACCGGCACCGGCAAGGAGTTGATTGCCGACGCCATCCATCGGTTGAGCAATCGCAAGGAAGGCCCGCTGGTGCAGGTCAATTGCGGCGCGTTGAACGAAAATCTTCTGGAGAGCGAACTGTTTGGCCATGTTCGAGGCGCCTTCACCGGCGCGGTGGCCAATCGCACGGGGCGTTTCGAAGCCGCTCACGGCGGGACGATTTTTCTCGACGAAATCAATTCCACCTCCTTGTACTTGCAGGTGAAACTGTTGCGCGTGTTGCAGGAGCGCAGCTTTGAGCGCGTCGGCGATACGCACACCCTCAAAACCGACACCCGCTTCATCGCGGCCAGCAATCGCGATTTACGCGAATTGGTCGAACAGGAGACGTTTCGCGAAGACCTCTATTGGCGGCTGAACGTGGTTTCCATCGAACTGCCTCCGCTGCGCGAACGCCGCGAAGACATTCCCGAACTCGTGGCCCATTTTCTCACCATGTACAGCGAAGCCAACGACCGCTGCGTCGTGCATTTCCAGCCGGAGGCCATGGAGTTGATGCAGCAATACCATTGGCCCGGCAACGTGCGGGAGTTGCAGAATTATGTCGAACGCGCGGTCGTGCTGGCCGAGGGCGACGAACTCACCGTCGGATTGCTGCCAGCGGTCGTCACGGGCCAGAGCCGCCCGGCGAGCGGCGGCGTGCGCGGAGCCGACCTCGAAGCACTCACGTACGAAGTCGTCCAACGCGGCTTGAGCGCCGAAGGGCCGGAGGGAGAAAACCTGCATGCCAAAGTCGTCAAGAGAATCGAGCGAGAGCTGATCGTGCAGGTCATGCTGGAGTGCGACAACGTCCAGACCCGGGCCGCCCGCCGGTTGGGCGTCAACCGCAACACGTTGCACAAAAAACTCAAGGATTACGGCCTCGATTCTTGACGCAACGCCGAATTTACCGCGCCGAACGAAGAATCCCACAGCCTGTCGCCGACAAAAAGACGCCGCCACATCCTCGCCCCTGAATATATATACCATAACATCTTTTATGTATATAGCACATAGCTAGGGAGGGGATTATAATCACTTAGGTTGCAGCCGCCCACCGCTGTTCGACGATACGACTAAAGTCTCGAACGGCATTCAAAGTCGCGTAAGAAAAGCGTTCGAGAGAACCCGGGGAACGCACGCAGCCTGCAAGGAAAGCGGGAGATACGTGCGACGCGGCAACCCGGGAAGTTTGTCGAATAAAGGTATCCAAGCATTCGATGAGTAACTCCCAACACGAAAACGCTCCAAAAAGTGGGGCTCAAACCGTGGCCCAACTGGAAGCCCAAGTTGCGCAGCTCAAGGAGCAGTTGGCTCGCGCCCAAACGATGACTGCGTTAGGAGAGCTTGTCGGCACCACGACGCACGAATTCAATAACGTGCTGATGACGATCATCAACTACGCCAAGCTCGGCATGCGGCACAAAGACGACCCCACCCGCGACAAAGCCTTCCAAAAGATTATGGCCGCGGGCCAGCGAGCGGCGAAAATCACGAATTCGGTTTTGGGCATGGCCCGCAATCGGAAAACGGGGCTTGAAGCGACCGATCTGGCGAAGCTCACCGAGGAATCGTTATTCTTGCTGGAACGCGAGATGCGCAAGTATCGCGTCCAGGTGACTATGGAGTTGCAGGCCGCGCCGCCCGTTTTGGCCGACGGCAATCAGATCCAGCAGGTGTTGCTGAACTTGCTGACCAACGCGCGTCAGGCAATGCCTCAAGGCGGCCGCCTGTTGGTGAAAATCAGCCACGACAAAACCGCCGACACGGTTGATCTGCTCGTCCAAGACAGCGGACAAGGAATTCCGGCCGATCAACTTCCGCGTATTTTCGATCCCTACTTTTCCACCAAGGACGGCCCCGACGAGTCGGGAAAAGGCGGCACGGGCTTGGGGCTGGCCAGCTGCCGCGATATCATCGACGCCCACCACGGCCGCGTGCGGGTGCAAAGCACGGTCGGCGTGGGCACGGCCTTCACGATCAAGCTGCCCGTTGCTAAAAAGGGCGCCGCCAAAAAGGGCGCCGTCCATCCGGGAATTTCCGCTCCCGCCGCTTCAACGCGCACCGCCTCCAACCCTTCGGCGTCTGCTTCTTGACGCCCCGAGCGCACCTCGCGGTTTGTGTGTTCAGGCATGCACGGCAGCGCGGGCGTGGCGAGATCGGCTGGACCTGGTCTGTTAAAAACGTCGGCTGACGGCAACGGCTTTGTTGTGAGACTGTCTTGGTGATGACCGCGCAGCCTCCTATCCCGACGCTCTTCCGTTCGCCCGCCGCGTTGGGAGAGATCGTTGCATTCCATGCTTCGTGCTCTTCGCGTCCTTCGTGGTGAACCTATCCGGCCAAACGATTCTCAATGCCGCCGAACGATCCATGTCACCACGAAGGACGCGAAGAGCACGAAGGAGAAGCGTCGGAGAACAAACGTTTGACGCCGTCCTGCAATTTGGCGTTGTTGAAGTGGTGAGCAATCCTGTCCTCTATCCAGACAGGGTGCAACCCATGAGCCGGCGGTAGCCGAAGCCGCGTCCTGTTCCGAGTCGGTCGGATTCGGTAAAATCGGGGTATGTCCGAGGAAGAAATCGAGGTATCTTCTCAACGCTAGCACTTCGCGAGTCTCTTTGTTGCGTATAATGTGGCCATGAACCGCATAGATGTCGAAACGATTTTGAAACA
>QIKY01000088.1 GCA_003233175.1 Planctomycetaceae bacterium
CGTTTGACACGAGCATCGGAAAAAGCTGCGGGGCGCGAGGCCAAAAGCCCGACGTGATCAAATTCCGAGATTTTCAGCTTCTACCGGTTGCCTGATCGCGCAAACTCTCCACTCTTTTTTGGCTTGACGGTCGAATCGGCAATTTCTGCTCAACCTACGCCACCGGCGGGCCGATCAATACTAACCGCATCGTTGTGTTTGGGGTGGTCTTCACTTCTTGAAGACGCCGGCGCAACGCAACGCTTGCTAATTGCGTGGGTAAATCCCAATCGGGAGACAGAGCATCGGCTAGGCGGGGGCATCGGGGAAAACGATGCCGTCTTAAAAACAGGGGATCTACGCTTCGCCTCAGGCGGGCGTAGAAGTGCGTTGCCGCGCCGCCACGAAAGTGTGGGCGTCGGCAAGGCACGGTATTCAATCACGGAGGATTGCATGGTATCGACGCTCAAGGCGGCGGATAATGTTCTTGAACTGTGGAAAACCTACAAGTCGCAGGCGCCCGACCAATTGCTGCGAAATCGGCTGGTCGAACGCTATTTTCCCTTGGTCAAATATCATGGCGAGCGGGTTTGGGCCAAGCTCCCCGACGGAGTGGAGCTGGACGACCTCATTTCCGCCGGCACGTTCGGTCTGATGGACGCCATCGACGCTTTTGATCTTTCGCGCGGCGTTAAGTTCGAAACCTACTGCGTGCCCCGTATTCGAGGCGCCATGCTCGACGAACTTCGCAGCATGGACTGGGTGCCGAGGTTGGTCCGCTCCAAGGCCAGCAAGCTAAACGACGCCACCAAACGGCTCGAAGATAAATTCGGCCGCCCGGCGACGGAACAGGAGCTGTCCGAATTCATGGGGCTGTCGATCAAGGAACTTGAGAAGATGGTGGTCGATGCGAACGCCGTCGTGCTGACAAGTTTGAACAAGAAGTGGTACGCCACCGATAGCGAGAAAGATGTCAGCGAGATCGACGTTCTCGACGACAAAAAAGGAGAAGATCCGACCCGCCGCGTGCAGCGAAAAGATCTGCTCCGCTTGGTCACCAAGGGGCTCAACCGAAACGAGCGGCTGATCATCATCCTCTATTATTATGAAGAGATGACGATGAAAGAGATCGGCGCCACGCTCGACCTCAGCGAAAGCCGCGTCAGCCAGATGCACAGCAGCATCGTGCAACGCTTGCAGACGCAGCTTCGCCGCCGCCGTCCTGAATTCGGTTCGTAGCGAGCGGCCGATGAGAATTTATCAACTACTCACCGGTAAGACGTGCGCCGTTGGAGTTCATGCTTCAGCATGTTTTCTTCTGTTCATGCATATAAGCAGCCTAAAGGCTGAACTCCAACGGCGTCTGGCATCCCGCCGGGATGCGGTGTTTCAGCGGTTCGATCCACCGGTGGTGTTCGCTGCGCTCGACCACCGGCTAATGGCTTTTATCCTTTCAGGATATGAAATCAAATACGCCTGACGCTTCGTGCCTGCATCTGAAAAACACGGAATAGTTTTGGGACAGGTGCTTAGCTTCATCACGATCCTTCGGGTAAATACAACAAGCGGCCGCAGCTTTTGCAAAAAACAGCTTTTTGCAATTTCAGTTCGTTGTACATTTGCGGTGTGATGGTTTGAAAACAGCCCACGCACACTTGGTCGTCGACTTCGGCCAGTGAATCTTCGCCACGGGTGCGGGCCAGACGATTGTATTCGACTCGCACATCTCCGGTGAGTGCTTTCTCGGCGTCTTTCAGGTCGGCGGCCAGACGTGTAATGTCGGCTTCGATCAGAACAGCTTCGGCGGCCACTTTTTCCTGCAACGCGGATAAACTTTCCCGCGACGCCGCCACATGTTGCTCCGCTTCGGCCACTTCGGCATCGAGCACGTCGAGCCGTTCCAGTAGTTCCAAAATTTCGTCGGCCAGAACACTGTTCGCCTGCCGGTCGGCCGCGATTTGTTCGCTGAGCATCTGGTACTCTCGATTGCTGCCGCACGAATTCAGCTTGGTTTGCAAATCTTCCAAGCGAATTTCGCGTTGCCGCAGATGGAGCTGCTTTTCGTCGGCCAGCATTTTCGTTTTCGTGCGGACTTCCTTGATTTTCGCTTGCTCCGCTTTGAATTCAGCCAGATTACCCGCTCCCGCGGCGACTTGTTTGGGGCCCCGCGCCAAACGTCCTCGCAGATCGCCTAGTTGGCGGTGGATACGATGTAACCGAACGAGTGCCTCCGACGCAATGGTCATCTGTGGTGCAACTCCTCATCTAGATGCAGTTGGAAAAAAAGTAACCGTTCTCGGACTTGAAACGAGTCTTCCGAGATAAGCCGTCGTACAAATCGCGAATAGACATGGTTTTCACGCGACTTATCCTGGAAGGATCATAGCTATTAGCCGGTGGTCGAGCGCAGCGAACACCACCGGAGGATCGAGGCCGCGACATTCCGCATCCCGGCGGGATGCCAGCGGCGTTCTGGCGGCAATGGGCGGCGCGAATGACGGCGTTGTTTCGAGCGTTGTTGTTTCGCGGTGTTTCTCGCGCCCGCCGCGTCTGGCATCCCGCCGGGACGCACGTTCGTTGCGGTAGCCTACCGGTGGTGTTCGCTGCGCTCGACCACCGGCTAATGGCTGGCAAGCCTCCGGCTTGGCGGGAAGACCGACAACGAATTCGTAACCGTGAACGGTTACGAATAAAAAAAGCCGCGAGCGTTACCGCCCGCGGCTTGGTGGGTAAGTCATCGCGGAAGAAGACGCCAGCGTTTTCCCGACAAAAAAGCCCGGCATTTTGAAAATACCGGGCTTTAAATCTGGCGACGCCATTTCGGGCGGAACCCGAGCGGCGATAATCACGCCACGCTTTTGACGAAGCCTTCCAGTTGCTGGCTCCGCACCGGATGCTGGAGTTTGAGCACAGCTTTGGCCTCGATTTGGCGAACCCGTTCACGCGTGACGCGGAAAATGCGGCCGACCTCTTCCAGCGTGTAGGTGTAGCCGTCGCCCAAACCGTACCGCAGGCGAATAATTTCGCGCTCACGGTAAGTGAGGGTTTTGAGCAGCTTCTCGATTTTGTCGCGCAGAATCGCATGGTTGGCGCTTTTCACCGGGTTATCGCTGGCGTGGTCTTCAACGAATTCGCCGAAACTGTTTTCGTCGTTATCGCCCACCGGCCGATCAAGGCTGACCGGATGACGGCCGATATCCATCACCCGCCGCACTTCATCCAATTCTATCCCCGAACGTTGGGCGATCTCCTCTGTTGTCGGTTCTCGCCGCAGTTCTTGCAAGAGACTCTTTTGAATATTTCGTAGTTTTGAAAGCACATCAATCATGTGGACCGGAATTCGAATCGTTCGGGCCTGGTCGGCAATGGCCCTGGTAATGGCCTGCCGAATCCACCAAGTGGCGTACGTGGAGAACTTGAATCCACGGCGATACTCGTATTTGTCGACCGCCCGCATCAGCCCTGTATTTCCCTCCTGAATCAGGTCGAGGAAGCTCAGCCCCCGGTTGCGGTATTTTTTTGCAATCGAGACCACCAACCGCAAATTTCCGCTGGAAAGCTGCCGCTTTACGCGCTCGTACTCATCGACTTGCTGTGTCAGCATTTCAAGCCGGCGGCGCAAGCTTGTTGGGCTTTCGAGCGTCTGCTGCATCAGGTGGTGCAGTTCCCGGCGAAGAGCCAACCGCTCTTTTTGCAGCGGTTCTTGTTCACCGATTGCATCCAAACGCGAGCGGACTTCGTCGATTCTGGTAGAAATTTTCTGGATTTTCTCGATCAGCGGTCGAACCCGACGCGTTCTCAGACTCAACTCTTCAACTAGGTGCAAACATTTGGCCCGCCTGCGCAGAAACGACGTTCTGGCCGAACTGCGATCAGCGACAGACGTCGACTTTCGCACCAAGCGAGCGAAGTCTTGTTTGTTTTGCCCCAACAGATAGTTGAGCGTCTTCAGGTTGTGCGGCATGCGGGCCTGAATTTGCTCCTTGGTCAGTTGCTCGGTGAGCGACACCTTGATCGTGCGATCAAAAGGCAATTCGCCCTTGTGAACTTGCTCCAGTGTTTCAACGGTAGCCTGCATGGCGAAATGGCAGGAGAGCAAGGTCCGGCGAAAACGCCGCCGCGTGACTTCGATTTTCTTCGCCAGCGATATTTCCTCGTCGCGCGTGAGCAGCGGAATGCCGGCCATTTGCGTGAGGTACATGCGAATCGGGTCGTCGCTCAGTTTGGGCAACTCTTCCGTCGGCAGTAGGAATTGAGGATCTGCGACATCGTCTTTGTCTGGGGCGGTCGCCTTCGACTGCGGGTCGCCATCGCTGATGGCGGCGGGGGCTTCGTCGATCATTTCGACGCCGAGTTCATCGAGCGCCGCCATCAGGGTGTCGAGCCGCTCGGTGCTGAGGTCTTCGTCTGGCAGGTAGTTGGTGACTTGTTCGTAGGTCAGAAAACCTTGAGATTTGGCTTTCAGTACTAATTCCTGAAGATCCTGGGCCATTACGTCCATGTGCCTAACCCTTTCGCGCATTCTTGCGCTTCCTCGACAAGTTAAAACCATCGCTTCCGCCAAATACGGGTAACGGAAGATGGCTTTCCATGCAAAACATCGCGGCCCGTCCGTGAGCCATGAAGTGCCTTGCAGGTGATTCGCTATTAGGTGCGGCAACGTACTTTGCCGCCCACCGTCGGAGTGTACGCTTGAGCGTGTTTTCGTCTCAGACGCACGCTGAAGCGTACACCCCAACGCTTGGCATCCCGTTTGCTATTCCTTTTTATACTGCGCGTATCGCTCCCGCCCTCGATGCTGGAGCTCCATGAGAATTTTGAGTTGTTCTTCTTCGTCGATATGTTTCTGACCAATCTGCACGGCCTTGCGGTGCAACTGTTGGTCGGCTCGTTGCTGTTGCATTTCGTGCAACAGTTGCTGCAAACGCAACGGGGCCACTTTCAACGCCAGCGACTCCTTGGCGCGCGCCGATTCATCGATATCGACCAGCAGGTTTTTTAGTTGCGGGTCGTCCACTTCCGTCATCACACGTTCGAAGGCCACACTTTCACCTCGCACATGCAACGCCGCATACGCCGCCAGCAACAGTCGACTGCAATCGCTTGGCAAATCATCGGCGGCAACGGCTGGTATGGCTTCGTCCGCCAGTTCGGGCCGCAGCGAAAGGATTTCCCAAAACTCCCGCTCCCAGGAAGACAACACAAGTGACGTTCTGGAAACTTCCCCTGTTTCCGAATGAACTCCTGTTTTCGAATGAGCGCCCGCTGCCGAATGAACCCCCGTTCCGGAATGAATACGTCGCGACGACCGGCGAAGTTCGCGCAATCGAGAAATGAGTTCCGTTTTTTCCACGCCAAACTCGCGAGACAGCCGCATCAGCACTTGTTCCTCGCGAAGTTTGATCGATGCCTTCGCGCCGCCCTGCTGAGTGGGCGCTTTGGCGAGGGTGAGCAAAATTTCCTCCAAGGCGTGGTGGGCGCCGTGCGTGTCTTGCAGCACATTGATATCGCCCCGCGCGGTGCGGATTTTGTGTTCGATCGCATCCACCGAAGTGGCAAGCAGTTCCTGGTAGGCCGTTTCGCCTCGCTCCAGCAAACAATCGCAAGGATCAAGCCCTTCCGGCAGCGCCAGCACGCGAAGGTCGACGTTCTGAGCGACGAACAGATCGAGTATATCGTTGGTGCGGCGTTGCCCGGCGTCGTCGCCATCGAGAACAAGCACGATCTGATCGGCGTAACGTCGCAACAAAGCCACATGTCGAGGACCGAGCGCCGTGCCCAGCACCGCGACATGGTTGGCGAACCCGTATTGATGCGCGATGATCACATCGGTGTAACCCTCCACCACCACCAGCCGGCGTTCCTTCACGATGGCATTCCGCGCGAGGTCCAACGCATACAACTGTTGGCTCTTGGAAAACAGACGTGTTTCCGGTGAATTGATGTATTTGGCTGCTTTGTTCCCAGCACTGTTTTCCGCCTCTGCGGCGCCCGGCAAGATGCGTCCGCCGAATGCGATCGGGCGTTGTTGCACATCGCTGATGGGAAACATCAGCCGGCCCTTGAAGCGGTCGTAATATTTGCCGCCCGCCGATTCTCCAATCAGCCCCGCCGCCAGCAGTGTTGCGGTGGAGAACGATGTTGCCCGAGCGCGGTCGATCAGCCATTGCCATTGATCGGGCGCGTAGCCGATTTGGAATTTTTCGATGCTCAGCTGGTTGATGCCCCGCTCATCGAGATACATGCGGGCCGCTTCAGCCGCCGGTTCTTGGATCAGAGCAGTGTGAAATTGCTCGCGCGCCCAAGCCATCGCCTGAAAGAGCGTCTGCTTATTATTGGGCCCTTCGGGGATGGGGCCGCCCGAAGATTTCCCCAAGCTGATTCCGGCGGTTTCCGCCAGCATTTCCAGAGCTTGGCGAAAATCGACGCCGTCGCGCTGCATGACGAAACTGAAAATATCGCCGCCGATATCGCAAACCCAGCACTTCCAAGACTGCCGCTCCGGGTTCACCTGCATGCTGGGGCGGGAGTCGTCGTGCCAGGGGCAGATGCCCACAAAGTTGCGGCCCTGCGGACGCAATTCGACCGAAGCGCCAACGACGTCAACAATGCTGACCGCTTGGCGGATCTGTTCTTTCGCATCGAACGCGGCGCCGGGAAACACGGGTGACTCCTCTAACTTGAGGGCCTGCGGGCTGAAACACTCGCCGACCACAGGGAGCTTCTACTTCCTTGTATACCATTTCGAGCAGCCAAGGCGAGCCCGCCGAACGCGGCGAACAACCCACCTCAAGCAACTCAAGCCAAAATACCCTCGGCGATAAATCTGATCGAACCAAGGCCCGATCGAACCGAAGGTTGTGCATTCCATTGCACATGCTCCTGGGAGCCCCCACAAAAGGAGACGACTCAATGAACAGGCGAAATTATATCGCTGATGAAAAAACAGGTCAACATTACGATTTGGCCGACTCTGCGGAGGGGGGGCGAACCGTTGGAGTTCTCGCTTCAGCGTGTTTTCGAGCCAGTCGTTGTTGTTTGACGGAGGCGCACCGTATAATGTGTGTTAAGAGTCGATGTCTTTTCTCCTCAACCTCAACGGAAGTTGCCATGTACGACGTGCGAGCTATCGGCAACTGGTTTCTCAAACGCGCCGAACAAGATGGAGAGCAACTTTCCGCCATGAAGTTGCAGAAGCTGGCTTACGTGGCTCACGGTTGGTATTTAGCGCTCACCGACAAGCCGCTCGTTCACGATGCCGTTGAGGCGTGGCAGTGGGGGCCTGTGTTTCGGTCGCTTTATCGAGAATTCCAGGAATTTGGAAGCCAAAACATCACGCGACGTGCAACGGCGTTCGATGGCGCCACTCTCGTGGACAAGGAAATTAGCATCCAGGACTATGACGACCCTGATCCTGAGAGCATGAATCAATTTTTGGAGAGCGCGTGGCGGGTTTATGGTAATTACTCCGCTGGCGAGCTTTCAAACATCACCCACCAAAGCGGAACTCCCTGGCAACAGATGTTCGAAGGGATGGGCAACCAAATAAAGCCGTACACCGTGATACCCAATGAGATGATAGCCTCGCACTACAAAGAATTGCTAAATGAGCGAGAAACCTCCGCAAGTTCCGCAAGTTCCGCCAGTTGAGCGCCCTCAAGCCTCAGGCGATGACTCCTTGGAGGCGAAGGAGGAAGACACACTCGATAAACGGACCCGTTCCGCAGCATACCGCGCTGAGTTTGTGCATGATCAACACGTATCAGGGCTCAACGCAAGAATCGATGTCCTTCAATCGAAACTTGACAGCCGGGAAGAAGAGCTACACCGATCATTGCCGCGTGTGGCGGAGCTTGAGCAGGCGGAAAAAACTTCAAAACTCAGTGCGGGCGTTGAAACCCTTGGCGGCGGAGTCGGCGCCCTCCTGCTGAGCATGGCGTCATTCTCGACGGACGACTGGTGGAAATTCAGCTTGTTTGGGGCGGGAATTTCCGCTGCGGTCCTGGGCGTTTTCGCCAAGGTTCTATTCGGCATTTTCGGTTGGCCCAAAAAAAGATAACCTTGCTCGCCTAACACATCGCTTCGCGCCGCGGCTGGGTATTGGTTGTGAGACGCTGCTGGGCAGGCTAAAATGGAAGTCCTTCCCCAGAACATACGTCGTTTTCGAGATCTTCCGTATGCCAGACCACCGTACCCCGCCAGACTGCCACGTCTCGCCAAGCTGCCGCATGACGCCAGACTACCGCACCTCGCTCGATATCTCCTTCAAGACGCCCCTTGTACACCGACTGCGCTTCACGAAAGACGTCTTCGGCGCCAACCAACAGGTTTTGGCCGATCTGCTGGCGCCCAGCGGCGACACAATACCCCGGGTGCAATTTTGGCTGGATGAACACGTCGCGGAGGCTCGTCCCGGTCTGAAAGCCCAACTTCGCAAATTCGCCGACGACCGCGCCGGCCAAATGCGCCGCGTGGGCAACGTGCAAATCGTACCCGGCGGCGAGGCGATCAAGAACGACATCCACATTCTTGAGCGGATGCTCAAGGTTTTTAACGCAGCCGATCTCGACCGCCGCAGTTACGTGGTGGTGGTGGGCGGCGGCGCCGTGCTTGACGCCGTCGGCTTCGCGGCGGCAATCGCGCATCGGGGCTTGCGTTTGGTGCGGTTGCCAACCACCACGCTGGGGCAAGGCGATTCCGGCGTGGGCGTGAAAAACGGCGTCAATCTTTTCGGCAAGAAAAATTGGCTCGGTTCGTTCGCCGCGCCGTGGGGAGTGGTCAACGACGCGAACCTGCTGCGGTCGTTGCAAGATCGAGATTTTATTTGCGGGTTTTCGGAAGCGGTGAAGGTGGCCTTGCTCAAAGATCCCGCCATGTTCACGCGGCTCTGCACGCACGCCGCCGCCATTCGCCGCCGCGAGGAAAGCGTCGCCTTGCCGCTCTTGAAAGAATCAGCGATGTGGCACTTGAAGCACATCACACAGGGCGGAGATCCGTTCGAGATCAACGAAGCCCGCCCGCTCGACTTTGGCCATTGGTCGGCGCACAAGCTCGAATCGATCACCGATTTCCGGCTCCGGCACGGAGAGGCCGTCGCGATAGGCGTGGCCATTGATGCGGTCTATTCGTCGCTCGCGCTCGGCTTTCCGCGACAAGACGCCGACCGCGTCGTTTCCTGTCTGCGGAATCTGGGGTTCGATCTGCAAGACCCGGCGTTGGAGCGAACGGAAGAGTTATTTGCAGGCTTGGAAGAGTTCCGCCAACATCTGGGAGGGCGGCTCACCATTACGCTGCTGCGTGAAATCGGCGAACCGGTCGACGTCCATGAGATCGACCATCACCTCATGGCGCAGGCAGTTGAGCAGGTGCTCGACGCCGCTAGAACCGGCGAGTGAAAAATGCGTGCCCCTAAAATCAGGGAAGAACCCAATTAAAAAGCCCGGCATTTTGAAAATGCCGGGCTTTTTTAAGTAACCACCGGTAACGTGTTTCGGAACGATCCCTTACGGTAGATCGATGCCGAGTTTTTCCTCTTCTTCTTCTTGGATAATGATTCGCGGCGTAACCATCATCATCAAGCTGGACGTCGTCCGACCGATGCCCACATTACGGAAGAGGCGGTTGATATAAGGGATTTTGCTGAGCATCGGCACGCCCAACTCATTCCGCCCTTCCGACAATCGTTTGATCCCGCCCAACAGCACGGTGCCGCCATCGGGAACGCTCACCGTGGTCGATACGGTGGTCGATTGCTGTGTCGGCAATTGAATGGTGGTTCCCGAAGTGGTGGTCGTGGTGTTGTTGGTCACCGTGTTATTAGGATCGCTAGGATCGACCACCGTCGAACCGGAATTCGAGGTGGTGCTGCCGTCGAAGGTAAACGTTTCCACGTTGCCGATTCTGCTGAACACCGGCACGAGCGTCATGCGGACAAATCTTCGGTCGGCCGAAACCACCGCCTGCACGCTCAGCCGCATACCGTCGTCGAGAATGACGATCACGGGCTGTTGTGCGGCTGCGAAGTCGCTCACGACCGGAATCACACTCTGCACGAACGCTCGCTGGTTGACGTCCGACACGGAGGCCAACTGCCCATTGAACATCGTGACTTTCGGCGCCTGCAAGATGTTCGAGCGATTGTCGCCCTGAGCGGCCTGAATCAGGAAGAACACATCAATATCGCTCAGCATGGCGAAGCCGAAGTTAGCCGCCGAGGCCGCATCAAAACCGCCGAACTGAGGAATGGTGGAAACGAAACTGCCTTGCGTGAAGGGAATGTCTAGGTCGGAAGTGGGAATGCCGTTGGCGTCCAGGCCGATCGAGAGGCTAGGACCGCCGTCGTCGGGAATGTTCAGCGGATCGGGAACGTTGTCGTCGATTTGGAAGTCGAAGTCGATCCCGATGCGTTCGTAAAAGTCGTCGTTCAGCGTGATGAAGCGAACCTCGATCGTGACTTGCAAATCTTGCAGACGCCGTAGTTGGGCCAGCAAGTCGGTGATTTGGTCGTGGACTTCCTGTGTTTGGCTGACGACCAAACTCAGCGTGTTGCGGAATTCCGAGATGGCGCCCGGTCCGCCGACTTCATCCCAGCTATCGGGGTTGATTGTCGTCGTGATCAACTCGATCAGGCTGTCGAAGTCGGCCAGTGCGGCGCCGCCAAGTCCTCCAGGGCCGCCGCCCGAAGCGTGCGGCGGCGGGGGGCCATACGGACTATCAACCATGCCGGTGGCTCTCATTTGCGCCAACATCGAAGCATTGGTCCCCAGATTGGCGGCCGGATTCTGGCCGAGCATCATCGGAGTGGGGCCTCCCATTCCGCCGCCGCCGTAACCGAGTGCGTGGTGGGCCGCGCGAAGCGAACCGGCCATGCCGATATTATAGCCGGCGGCAAAGTTGGGAATGGGAATAACTAGGTCGGCCACGTAATAGGTTTCATTATAAACTTTGGCGTCGCGAGCCTGTTCGGTGGTGATCAGCAGCACTTCGTCCTGAATCACGTAGCTCAAATGCAACTCGGCCAGAATCAGATTCAAGGCGCTCTGCAATGAGATGGGGTTGGAAAGCTGGATCGTGACCGGCGTGTCGCTCGTGACGCCCTCTTCGGCCAAGCCTTGTTGGTCGAGGTGCGTGTTCACGCCCGCGGCCCGACTAAATGTTTCAATAACGGCCGCCAAGGGCATTTGGCTGAAGCGAACTTCCACCGGCTCCTTGAGCGCCCGCTGGATTGCCAATTCGGCTTCACTCCATTGGCGTCCTTCGCGGCGTAGCTGTTCACGCCGGCGCGTCGTCAACTGCTGCCATTCCGGCGCGGGGCCGAACTCCATGAGAATGCGTTCGTCAAACGGAACCGCCGTTCGCTCGACATTTCCCAAGGCCGCAATCACGCCGGCGCGGCTGGCTTCACGCATGTTGTCGTTCGCCGCAATGTTCACCGCGAAGTGGCTCTTCCAAAGCAGCGTGGTCACGATTTCCGAATCCGGCGCGATTTCACGAGCCTGCTTCGCGATCACTTCCGCTTCGTGATATCGCTGCTGGTCCATCAGCATGTTGAATTCTTCAACGAGCGAGGCCAACTTGTCTTGCTTGAGTAAATCAAGACGGCGCTCGCGCTCCACCGCTTGGCGAACAGAGCTATTTTGTTCGTTCAGCTCGATTTCAGCCATGTTTTGCTGGATATACGACTGATATTCGTTCACGCTACGATCAATGAGGTTCAGCAGTTGGCGTTTTGAGGAGGAGGCCAACTCAGAGCGGGCGACAATATCCCGCACGCGTCGCACCCGATTCAAGGCGCCGCGAGGATCTTTTTTTCGCACTTGCTGGGCGGCCGCTTCTTCGGTGGTGAATTCGCGAAACAATTGCTGGCGAAGTCGGTCTTGCTCGGCGTCGACCTTCGCCAACGGCGAAGGCGCAATCGCTTCCAGAGCACGCGGCGCGGCGCTGGCCAGTGCGGTGAGGTGGTCTTGCAGCCGCTGACGGGTGGTGGGATCTAGCTGCGCCTCAAAACGCCAGGCGTCGCGGAAATGCTTGAGCGCGGTTTGACGATCGCCTTGTTGCAACGCTTGTAGGCCTTGCGAGTAAAGTTGTTCACCCGAACCGGCCGCGGCGGGAGGACCGCCGCTGTTCGATTGATTCGCGGCGGGAACGTTCTTCGTGCGATCGTTGGCGGGATTGTACACGCCGGGAGAAACAGGGTATCGCCCGCCAAGCGAGTTTACCCCGGTTGAAGCACCTGCCGGACTCACGCCCCGACGACGATTCCATTGCTTATTGATTTCCAACGCCACTTGCCAAGGCCGTGTTTCGTCGGCCTTAAACTGGTTATCGGGAACGCGAAGCGCCACCGCTTGTGTGACGAGTTTTCGTGCTTTTTCCAAGTCGCCCCGGTCGAGCGAGACGCGAGCCATCGCCACTAAACGCATGGCCTCCGCCTTGTTCGTACGCACCGCCGTTCTCGGCAGACGCCGAATTTGGCGGGTTGCGGCGGCCGTGGCGGCGGCTGCGGCGGGCATTTTACTCGGTTCACGGGCGGGCGGCGCGGCGTTACCGGCCAAACGGGCCGCCAATTGATCGGGCGTCCGCTCGAAAGGCGAATACGTGGCGCCAAGGCCTCGGGCTTGCGCCACCAACGCGCCAGCCAGAACATTGTCGTTCTGTCGAAGGAGCGCTTCTGCTTGTTCTAGAAGAAATTGTGCGTGGTCGTGTCGAAACGTAACGACGTTTTCGCCGCGTTTCGGGCCGGCCGCGAATTTTCGCGATTGGGCAACCAAACGTTCGATCTTCTCCACCGAATCACGATGAAACGAGTTTCCACTAACCCCTGCCTTGGCCGACGCCGCCAGCGACGATGCACGCGCCGCGTCGCCTGAAGCTAACGCCCGGCGAGCATCGCGGACCAAGGTTTCCGCCGATGCCGCCGGCTGACTGTGTGGTTGCTGACTGGGTTGTTGCTGACTGTGTTGTTGTCGCCGCTGGGTGAAGGGATCTTTCGCGGAAGCGTCGTGCGTGGTGGCTTTACCACTGCTGATACGCTGGCGAAGTTCGCCCAACTCGCGACGGGCTCGATCGGGCGTGTAGGTGAATCGAGCCAGCAAGGGGTCGTATTTCACCCGTAATCGCTCAGCCTGAATGATATATTCCTCACCCAGATCCGCCTTGTTTTCGCGAATCGCCTGCCGGGCGAGTTTTAGATACTCGTCGGAGCGTTGGCGAGAACTGTCGGAGGACGCTTGCCCCACGACCGACGCGCCCGCCAATGTGGAAATAATTCCCACATCCGCCGAGGCGATACCAGATGACATTACGACGCCGAAAAACATCGTACCGGCGAGCATTTTTACGGTGGCTCTCAACGCGCTTCTCCTTAACTCGAGATGCACCCAATCCGTTGGCGGTCTTGAACGTTGTTGATTCACGTCAAAAAAACGCACATAAGTGCGCAGCCCTGTTCCAAGGGCTCCGAACGGATGTAATCAAATCTCCAGATGGAATCTGTCCTGAAATGGGAGCAGAGTAATTACTCGATCATCGGTCGCACAACAATATCAGTTGTGTCAATCTTGAAAAAAATGCCGGTCAGGCGGACTGTGCCGATCGTGCGGCCTGAATCGATTAAAACGATTCTACTGTGCGCCTATATCGACAAACCCCGGCCCACTCTTCGCATGAATCTAGGGGAGAGCCGCATAATTTCCTTTTTCGGAGAAATACAGACAGCCAAGCTGCGAATGAAGTCGCTATAGTTTACCCCGTTTACCCAAGCGGTTACTTCGCCGCTAGGAACAGTCCTGAAATAAGATCCTTCTGTTCGCAACCGCTCACAAGACAGGTAACGCTGAACCGTAAAAGGCGAGAGATATTTTCTTGAATCGTGGAAGCGAGAGAGTACTATCCCGGATGCTTCATCAGCCGATGAGCTAGTTCACGGTTTACAGCATTCTCGGACAACAGCCCGCTAACGCGTTCCGGCTGATCTGCGCGGTGTTTTTGGCAAGATCGACGCAACCACCTTTTCGGGAGAGGTGTATGAGACGTTCCCACCTGCTCATGAATAACCTGGGCTATGCCCCGCTCGGTCCGAGATGAAATACAGAAGTTATTTCAGGACAAAGTGCTCAGGGAGTGACGTGGTCGGCCCCGCCGCTGGGCGATATACTACATTTCGCGCCGCGCATGCGCCGCCAGCACTCGAGAAACCACACAAAGCCCCCCCAGCGATAATATGTCGGAAGAAATCAAACTCAGCCCGGTCGAACACTTCAAGCAGGGCAGTCAGCATTTGCGGGGCGATATTCCTGCGGAGTTGGTCGACGAAAACGACTTTTTCGGCAAGGGCAGCGTGCAATTGTTGAAACATCATGGCGTTTATCAGCAAGACAACCGCGATGCGCGCGGCCAGGGCGGCCAGGGCGGCAAGGCGTACATGTTCATGGTGCGATCAAAAATTCCCGGCGGACGACTCACCAGCGAGCAGTTGCTGGCCCAACTCGATCTTTGCGAGGCCATCGGCAATGCGACGCTGCGAATCACGAGCCGGCAGGCGTTGCAATTACATGGCGTGCTCAAGGAAAACCTGCACCAATGCATTCAGCTCATTAACCAGAGCCAACTGACCACGCTCGGCGCCTGCGGCGACATCAATCGCAATGTGATGTGCTGCCCCTCCCCGGCCAACAGTGGGGTGCAGCGGGAAATCGAACGCTTGTCCGACGCCATTGCCGAGCATTTGGCGCCGAAAACCCGCGCCTACCATGAACTCTGGCTGACCGACCCCGCCAGCGGAGAGAAGGAGTTGGCGGGCGGCGGCGCGGAAGAAGTCGAACCGATTTACGGCGAAACGTACCTGCCGCGAAAATTCAAAATCGGCATCTGCACGCCGGAAGATAATTGCATCGACGTCTACACGCACGACCTGGGCCTGATCGCGATTCACCAGTCTGGCCGCATCACAGGATACAACGTACTGGTCGGCGGCGGGCAGGGCGTGACGCCGGTCAATAAAAACACCTTCCCGGCTCTGGGCCAAAAATTGGCCTACGCGACCCCCGAACAGGTGCTCGATGTGATCACCGCCGTGGTGCAAGTACAACGAGATTTCGGCAACCGCGCCAATCGTAAACTCGCGCGGCTGAAATATCTGATCCATGCCTGGGGCTTACCCGCCTTCAAAGCCAAGGTGGAGGAGTATTTGGGAGCGTCGTTGACCGCGCCCACCGCCGACGACGTGCAAGGTTTCAACGATCACCTCGGCTGGGAGGAGCAAGGCGATGGCCTCGCAGCCTACGGCCTGAACATCGAAAATGGACGTCTTCAAAATACCGACGCAATGCAACTCAAAACGGCGGTGCGGCAAATTTGCGAGGAGCTGAAACCCGGCATCCGACTGACGTCCCACCAGAGCATTTTGTTCACCGACATTGCCCCGGAAAATCGCGACAAACTCGAAGCTGTTCTTCGCCGACATGGCGTGACACTCTCGGCCGATATTTCCGCGGCCCGCCGCTGGTCGATGGCTTGCGTCGCCTGGCCCACCTGTGGACTTGCCATCGCCGAGAGCGAACGCGCGTTGCCGGGCATGATCGACCAACTCGAAGCCGAACTCGAACGGCTCGATTTATCGAACGAGCGGTTTACCATTCGTATGACGGGCTGCCCCAACGGGTGCGTGCGTCCTTACAACAGCGATATTGGTCTGGTCGGCAAGGCCAAGGATAAGTACACCATTTACCTCGGCGGGCGCCTGCTCGGCAACCGCTTGAACTTTGTCTACAAAGACATGGCGCCCGGCGGCGAAGTGGTGGCCATGCTGGCGCCCCTGTTCACTTATTTCAAGCAACAGCGGGAAGACGGCGAGTCGTTTGGAGATTTTTGCCACCGCAAAGGCAAAGACGATTTATTGGCTTTCGCCGAGAATGTCGCCACGCCCTAATCGCGACACATCCTGCACATCGGCAAAACCGCTTGCCATGGGTGGTTGCAAGCAACTAAGGAACAGTCCTGAAATAAGTTCCCGGTTGTAGCTCGAAAAAGCCCGGCATTTTCAAAATGCCGGGCTTTTAATTCGGAATGCAAATACGGGACTATTCCAAACGGCCGCGAACCGGTTCGTTGCACAGCGATAAAGAGCGTGCGCCACGCGCTATGCTTGGAACGAGCTTCCACAGCCGCACGATTTCACCACGTTGGGATTATTGAAGAAAAAGCCTCGGCGGCCGATGTCTTCGTAAAAATCGACCGTCGTGCCGTCGAGATACAGCGCGCTTTTTTTGTCGACCACGACATCAACGCCATGGTGGCCGTACCTAGTGTCTTTCTCTTCATTGAACGTGTCGTCGAAACCCAGCGAATATTGGAAGCCGCTGCATCCGCCAGCCGTGATGCCGATTCTCAGCACCTTGCCGTCGAGGGTTTGGTCCTGCATGATTCGCTTGACTTCTTCGGCTGCTTTTTCTGTCAGTGTGACCACGGGAACATCCTTTATCCGGAAGAGGCTGGGATTTTTGATAAACGGGGACAAATGGTAATAGACTACGCGACGATTCTTGTAAAAAGCTTGGCTTTCATGGTTTTCGCATTGGCGCCTGTCTAAAATATAACACTTTAGCGCCTCGAAGGCCAGTAGAGAGGCCGATTAAATTTCTGCGGGGGGGCGCCGCCGGGATTGTTGCGGCGTTCGAGCCGAGGATTTCCGAACCCCTCCTTTTGGCGGATTTTCGAGGAGCAACCGTGTTGGCCGATTTCCGTTCTTTATTTCGTTGACATCGAATCCCGGCCGTAATTATACTGAGTTAGGCGTGGAGGCTGGCCCTGTGTCTCCGCGAAATTGTGCGTCTCATCATATGGGTGCTTGCTCCAGCGCACGCGTCTTGCAGATTCTTTTCAACCCGGCGCCTCCCGCCAAGTATTCTAATAGGACAAACAGCATGAATCTTCTCGGTAAGATTTTTACTGGGGTCATTCTCATTGCGAGTTGCATGTTTTTGATGTTGGCCGTTGCGGTGTTTGCGGCTCACAAAAACTGGAAAGAAGTAGTGACCAACCCGGAAAATGGTCTGACCAGTCAGCTTGCCGCCGCCAAGCAGGTGAATATCGATTTGCGTGCTGAAATGGTCCGACTGAAGCAAGCGTTGCAAATTGAGCGAGCGGCGCGCGTCGGCGCCTTGGCCGCTCTGGAATCGAAACTCGTGCAGGTCCAGCAGCAGTTGGACCAAAAAGAAATCGATCTCGCCACACGCACCAGTGCTCTTTCGGTGGCCAACGACACCATGCAGACGATGGAAAACACGCTCGTCGGCCTGACCAACGAAGTTGTCGTGCTGCGGTCCGAAATTCGCAGCGCCCAACAAGAGCGAGACCAAATCTTCAATAATGTGGTCTCGCTGACCGACGACCTCAATCAGGCAACCAACTTGAACAGCACGCTGGAGGAGCGAGGTTCGCAATTAACGGCGCAAATCACGCGCCAGAAAAGCGTCATGGATAAAATCGGCGTCAACGAATTCACGCCGGTGGCCCACATTCCCCCCAAGCTCGATGGCGTGATTCAAGGCGTTGGCGAGAAGAACTTTGTCCAAATATCGCTCGGTTTTGACGACGGGCTGCGGGTTGATCATCAACTCGAAGTTTTTTCCTCCACCAGCGGAAACTACCTGGGCCGCTTGCGCGTGGTGAAAACCGCTCCCGACGCTTCGGTGGCGGAAGTGCTCAAGAAGTTCCAGCGAGGTATTCCAATTAAGAAGGGTGACAGTGTCCGCACGAAGATCAAATAGCGCCACAGGCGCTGTCGAAAAACAAAGCCTCGATGTCTACACCGTTATGTTGATCGTCTCGGCAGTCGCGCTGATCACTGCATGCGTGCTGCTTTCGCAAGAGCTATCGACTTACGGCGAATTCATGAAATGGTGGGACACCAGCAGCGCCACCTCTTGGGCGCCGCCGGCGGAAGCATTCAAAGCCGTGGTGTCGCGATTAGCGTAACGGGTGTTTGTTTTTTTCCACGCTTTCATAGACTTGGCGCTCCCGCGAAAAGGACTTCCCCAAACGCCGGCCGCGCGCCTTACAAGACGCGCCGCGGCGGGATATGAGCATGACGCCTCCGCGCCCCGATTCCGCCGAATTCCTCCGCGGCCGCATTAACTACGAACGCGCCCCGGCGCCCCCGCAAGATCTGAATCTGGATCGGATGCGCGAACTCCTCGCGCAATTAGGGAACCCCCACCACGCGCTGCGCATTGTGCATATTGCGGGTACGAAGGGCAAAGGTTCCACGGCCACCATGATCGCGGCGGCGTTGTCGGCGGCCGGCCACAAGACAGGTCTGTACACGTCGCCGCATCTGGTGCATCTGGGAGAGCGTTTCTCGATCGATGGCCAATGCTGTTCCAGCGCAGAAGTGGCCCAACTCATCGAGGCGGTGCGGCCGGCGGTCGCGGTGTTGGACCGGCTTGCCGCCCAATGTAGCGAAATGGGGCCGACGTATTTTGAAATCACGACGGCCATGGCTTTTTGGCGTTTCGCCCAACAACGCACCGACATCGCGGTGATTGAAGTCGGCATGGGAGGCCGACTCGATTCAACCAACGTCTGCGATCCTCTCCTGGCGGTGATCACAAGTATCAGCCAAGATCACACCCGACAACTGGGCGAGTCGTTACCGGCAATCGCGGTGGAAAAAGCGGGCATTATCAAACCGGGCCGGACCGTGATTTGCGGCGTGCGGCCACACGAACCTCGCCGCGTGATCCAGCAAATTGCCCAGCAGCGCGGCGCGCCTTTCTACTGCATCGAAGACGATTTCGCCCCCACGCCGCGCGACAACGCCGCCACGCCGCCCGGCAATGCCGGCGCGCCACAGCCGCCAGGCGGGTCGATTTTCGATTACGAAGAAACGTCACCTGAACAAAATCGTATTCAGGGGCTGCAAGTTGGCTTGCGGGGCCGGCATCAAATCGAAAACGCGGCGGTGGCGGTGGCCGCTCTGCAAACGCTGGTGCGTTTGGGCTGGAAGATTCCCCAACCGGCCATCCGAAAAGGCCTTGCCGCGGCGCGCTGTGCGGCGCGTGTGGAGGTGGTGCGTCATCGGCCGACGGTGCTGCTCGACGCGGCGCACAACCCGGCCTCCGTCGAAGCGTTGCTGGATGTGTTGCGTGCTGAATTCCCGGCTGAAAAAAAAACACTCGTCTTCGCCACCAGCCGCGATAAAGACGCCGCCAAAATGTTGGCGCTTCTGGCGCCCTGTTTCGAGCATCTTATTCTGACCCGCTTTCTCGGCAACCCGCGCAGCGCCGACCCGCAAAAACTCGCCCAACTGGCCGAACAAGCGCTGCGCGAAACGCCACGACATCGGCCGCGCATTTCGATCCAAGACGACCCCCTTTCCGCGTGGCGCCTGGCGCAAGGCGAAGCACGGGAAAACGATTTGATTTGCATCGCGGGCTCGTTTTTTATTGCCGGCGAATTGCGGCAAATCATCCAAGCCGGTGCGGCGTCGCCCCGCGAAACCATCGCTCTGCCGCAAGCCTAAGAGCTCCTAACATAACCCCTGTTTGGCGTTTCAAACACGGAGTTTGATGCCGACCTACTAAGTTGTGTTAGAAGGTATAAGCACCTGTCCAAGATCTATTCCGTGCAATGGCGTTATGGGATTCTCGCCAAGCCGGAGGCTTGCCAGCCATTAGCCGGCGGTCGAGCGCAGCGAACACCGCCGGTAGGCCAACGCAGCGAACGACGCATCCCGCCGGGATGCCAGACGCAGCGGGCGCGAGAAACGCCTCGAAACAACGCCGTCATTTGCGCCGCCCGCCGTTGGAGTGTACTTTAGCGTGTTTTGTTCTCGGACGCACGCTAAAGCGCGAACTCCAACGGCCGCTGGCATCGTCGCCGGGATGCGGAATGTCGCGGTTTCGATCCTCCGGTGGTGTTCGCTGCGCTCGACCACCGGCTAATGGCTTGAATCCTTCCAGGATATGAAATCAAAGACGTCGCCTTGGCTTGGCCGAAGGCCAAGATCATCGTAGCCAAGGGGCATCGCCCCAGGAACGGGAAAAAACAGTCCTCATCTTGGCCGAAGGCCAAGTTCACTCGCCATCTTGCAGGATGTGAATAAGGCCTTCGGCCATACGAACGGAGATCGGCCATCGCACCTGG
>QIKY01000001.1 GCA_003233175.1 Planctomycetaceae bacterium
CCGAACAGCCGCACGCTCTCGGTAAGCTGGCATTGCCCCGAAAGATAAAACACATTGTAGCTCGAAAGCCGCACGGAGTTGTCGAGCGTGTCCGACTGTGAACCGACGAACACGCCTTTCAGACTCAGCGAAGCTAGGCCATCGTAAAAGGTGCGGGTCAGACGCATACTTCCCTTGTTCGCGGGGCGGCGAACCAGCGGCGCGTTGCGGTCGATATTCAGCGTATCGGTTCGGGTGTACGACGCGGTGAGCGTGAGGCCATCGGAAATTTGCACCACGCCTTGCAGCTCCACGCCATGAGCGCGAGCCACGCCCACGTTTTGCAGTTCGCCGAACACCGGCGGCGGCAGGGGAATGAATAAAATCAGATTGTTGAAATCATTGCGGAAGTACGTGGCGCCGAGCACGACGGCGCCATCCAATAAACGCTGTTCGGCGCCGATATCCCAACCTTTGCTCGTTTCCGGACGCAGGTTGGGGTTCCCAAAGGCAAACAGGTTTTCAGCCAACGCGGGCGCTCGGAAACTCGTGCCGATCGAGCCTCGAATGGTTGTGCCTGTTTCATCCAACACGTAAGCACTGGTGGCGCGGTACGTTTTTGCAGGACCGGCGATGTTGTTGTCATCCCACCTGGCGCCGAAAGTATTGAAGAGCCGCTCGCCGATTTGGAACTGATCTTGCACGAACACGCCCGCTCGCGTTTGCGAAGCGAAGGAGTTGCCGAAGGCGCTCAGCGAGGCGGCGCTTTCGTCGTAGTAGTCGGCGCCAGCGGAGAGAATGTTGGTTTGCGTGACGTATAAATTGCTCTGGTATTCGAAAAACCGAGTGCTGCCCTTGAAGTCGAGCGGGAAAAAATCATCGCGGTCGGAGCGTTTGTAATCGGTATAGTTGAACGCGACCAAATGCTCCAGCATGCCGTCTTCGGAAGTCGTTTTCAATTGGATGCGGTTGTAGAACGACTCGGTCAGGTTAAAACGCAACGGGTCGTCGATGGGCGGCGAACCCAAGCTGAAGGAGGCGTCGTCGATATCAGCGCGGGCGTCGGTCCAACGGAAGATGTAATCGATCTCGATTCGATCTGCAATGGTTGTGCCCAAGCGGCCGCTGATCACGCCGAGTTGGTTGCCGTCGGCTTCAATGCCTCCCACTCTCGGCGAAGCGGCGGAGAAGCCGTCTTGCTGGAAGTAGGAGCCGCTGAGCGAATAGTTGAACAAGTCGCTGCCGCCGCTCACATGCACCGCCTCCCGCTGCGAGCCGAACGCTCCGCCTTGCAGCGAAACCCGGGCCGACATTGGGCCTTCTCCCCGCCGCGTGACGATGTTGATCACGCCGCCCGCCGTGTTCGAGCCGTACAGCGGTCCTTGAGGACCTCGCAAAATTTCGATGCGCTCGATGTTGTCGACCGTCAGGTTAGCGAAATCGAAACCGCGTGCAGCGCTGCTGGGGTCGTTCAGGGGAATGCCGTCCAGCAGAACTCGCGTGTCTTGCGAGTTGGCGCCGCGCAGAAAGACAGACGTCAATCCGCCCGAGGGCCCGGTGCGGACAACGTCCAGACCGGGAACGCCGCGAAGCACATCGGCGACATTATTTTGCCCGCCCGCTTCGATCTGCTCGGCCGTAATGACGGTGAGCGAGCCGCCCACCCGACCCGCCGGGTTTTCGGTGCGAGTGGGGGTTGTTACCGGCTCATTGCGCAGCGCGTTATTGGCGCCGACTTCGCCTGCGCCGAACGGATCGCCGACAACCGTTTGCGGAGGGAGCGTGGGGGCGTCGTTCTCCAGAAGGTCGTCTTCAATGTTTTCGTCAATAGCCGGCGCCGTGGGGGCTTGGGCCCAAGATGGCGCCGGCGGTAGTCCAAATAGAATAGCGGCTCCGGCCGCCAACGCAAAAAATGCGCGCATGGCACACTCCTTTCCTACCCTCGAGGAAGAAGAAAGTAATGAATCCTGAAGGCAGGTATCCTGACTCGGAGTCAACCTCGGGCCACCCTTCCCAGCCGCACAAGCCGCTCGCCAAGGGCGAGTGTTGCAGTGCGAGCTAGTGGTATGTGGCCTTTGTCGTCCTTACAGTCGCGGGGCGGTGGGAGATTTTCACTCCCTTCCCTGATCTTCAAGCGTGATGATGGCTTGGCGGGCGCAAACAATGACGCGCACGCACAAAGCCGACGCAGGTATTGTCGGTTATGCTGGTTGTGGCAATGAACCTGCATTGCGCGAGAATTCCGGAAAGGCCGGCTGCGCTGACCCATCGGGTTAAGCTGTAGCGATTAAGCCGGCGTTGCCGATTTTTAGCGTTTCTGGGAATACAAGAGTCCTGCTTGGGCGGGGAAGTTTCTCGATCAATGGCGTACTCGCACCATGCGAAGCCAACTCGAACCGATGAAGAAAGTGGCTGTCGCGTTACGCAACCATCGAGAACTACTTCTCCACTGGTTCCGGGCGAAGGAGGCGCTTTTCCTCCGGCGTTATCGAGGGATTCAACAACAAAGTAAAACTGACCACCAGAAAATCATACGGCTTCCGCACCTACGAAGCCATTGAAATCAGCCTCTATCACAACCTCGGAGCCCTCCCTGAACCAGAAGTCACCCTCAGATTCTGGTAAGGAGGCATATTTCAAAACTTCTGGACGTTTCCGTATCGACCATCAGTCGTGGGGTCGACGAGCTGATGCGAAAAGCGAGCACGCGAACGGGCCTTCGCACAACCGTGAACGTTATCCGGCGCGTCGACGAAACCGGACGCAAAGCGACCGACGTGCTGAAGGAAGTCATTCGAGCAACCGTGCAGTTCGCCGAGTTGCTTCCAAAATGGAACTACATCATCACACCACAAATCTTGCAGTAATTTCACGACCGATGCTAAGCGGCGGAAAATAATTTCCCAATAGATTAGGAAGACCCTCTGCTTACGGTATGTTTTCGTCCGCCGCTCGCCTGACCAGTCTGTCGTTTCTGCTCCTGTTGGCCGAAGGCCAAGATCATCGTAGCCTTGGGGCATCGCCCCTGTTGTTTAAACACAAGTTGTACGATCGCCTTGGAAGGCCGTCGAAACAGGATATTCCGGGAACAGATCGACGGCCTTGGAAGACATCGTACGTTGTCTCTGGGCATTTGTGTATAAACAACATCTGTACGATGGGCGCTCCTGGCGAGTCGAAATGCTCAGACGGGCAGGAGCGCCCGTCTTACAATTCGTAAATTTTTATCTGCCGTTCGCCTAGCGGCCTCCGAACCGCTTATGCGCCATCGAAAAAAGGCGCCGCGCCGCCAAACCTTGAAAGAGACACCGAAACCATGACGTTCAACTCTTCCACGCTGCACAGCCTCCGCAGAGTTTTTCAGCAGGGATTCGTCGTCCATGATATCGCGGAGCCGCTTGTTTCCTTCGACGATACAACTCCGGCGGAGAAGGTCGGGGCGTTCATGACCGCCAACCGATTTGAAATCGTGGGCGTACGCCAGGAAGGACGCGTCGAAGGTTATGTGGATATTTCCGACCTTGGGAGTGGCATATGCGCCGACCATATCCAGCCGTTCGACGAAACGCAAGTCATTCTGGATTCAGCAGCGCTGGCCGACCTTGTGTTGGCGTTCAAGGACCGACGCCGTCTTTTTGTTTCAATCCTAGGGCGTGTGGGCGGCATTGTGAGCCGCACCGACCTGCAAAAACCGCCTGTTCGCATGTGGCTGTTCGGCATGGTGACCCTGATCGAGATGCGGTTAAGCCGGTTGATCGAACAGTTCTGCCCTGGTGAGAAATGGAAACAATTTCTTTCGGAGGGGCGCATCCTGAAGGCGGAGGAGTTGCTTGCCGAACGCATTCGCCGCAACCAGGAATTGTCGTTGTTAGATTGCCTGCAACTGTCGGACAAAGCTCAGATCATCGCCCGCAGCGAGGAGTTGCGTGGTTTCACCCGTTTTCAATCCAGGCGGCAGTTGGAGGATGCGGCCAAGATGCTGGGGAAACTGAGGAACAACCTGGCGCATTCTCAAGACATCATCACCGGCGACTGGGAGACCATCGTGTCTCTTTCGGAAAGCCTCGATGCCGTGCTTGAAGGGCCGCCAGGGTTAAGAGAAGGAGAAGCGTAACCGCGCTGTTTGCTCTGGGCGTTTGTTAAACCACTTCCCGGTTTAGAAGCCCGGCTTTTTGAAAAAGCCGGGGCTTCTCAGTTCGCGAACTCGGAGTTTCCGTAGTTCCAAGTTAGACGGCCAGACGCCGTGCGGCGTAAGCCTTATACGCCGAAGGCGTTGTATTCCAAAGCCCCATGTCGCGAACGGAGTGAGCGCACATGGGGGTCGATATCGAAAAGGGTTGTACAATCGTCAAAGCAGCGAGGAATCGGGAGGTTTCACGTTGTGGAACCCCGTGGGGTTCTGCCTGTTTCGAATCATCGGTTTCCCAGGGTAGTGCGGCAATGCCGCTTACCCTGGGCTATGGTATGCAACCCCTGCGGGGTATTCGCCTTGCGGCGATCAACGAAATCCGGCCAAACTTGGAACCACTGAGTTTAATTATTCCACACTTTTCCCAGCCTTCATTTTCCGCCTCCGGCTTTACCCTTCGATGGTAAAACCTCCGGAAGGCGTCTGTGGGGTTGCGGCGGGGAACGCGGCGGGCGGCAAGCCGCCGCTGGTGCGGGTGTCGAATCCGCCGGCGTGGGGCGCCGGGAGGTCGGCGTTGGCTTGGTTGGCCGCCAGTTGGATTTCGGCTTCGGCGGCTGTCACTTCTTGGGGCGCGTAGCTTTTTCTCAGGGCGGGGTCGGGCGCTTCGGGCATCAGTTCGCAAAGCTCTTCCCAGGTTTGCCGCTCTTCGTCGAGCACGTTCAGGATTTTCCGCATTTCCTCGGCGTCGCGGCTGTGTTGCACGGCGGTCAGGGCTTGAAAGAGAAACAGATAGATCTTGAACACATTGTAGCTGGTGGCGTCGTCGTCGCGTCGGACGGTGGTCATGAGTTCCACAACCACGCCCCGGCAGCGCGTCAACGATTCAAAAGCGGCTTCGGAGTCGTTTTCCTCCCAGCTGCGCATGGTCTGCTGTGCGAAACGAATGGCCCCGCAAATCAGCAGCAACCTCAGTTTCTGAGGCGTGGCGGTGGTGAGTTGGGTCTTGAGGTACGATTCGCGCGCGGCATTGTCCATGGCGGCAATGTCCTTATTTGGGCGGAGGTAGCGCGGGGTGAGAAAACACGACGGGCGGTCTACGGGAAGACGGCCAGACGGCGCCGGCGACAAAAAACACGGTTATGATCGTTGTATCGACACTAACGGATCGTGGTTCTTAGACGATGTGCAAAAATTCGCCGACCTTTCGCCCGCCGATCATTCGTTTCCCTCCGGCGTGTTTCTATTTCCTGAACGACAAAGGCGCGATAATTTGCAATCCCTGGATAGCCGTTTGGTTATTCTGCAACTTGCTGATGGTTTCCTCCAGCCGGAAAAACTCCTTGAGGAGTCTGTCTCGCTCTCGCTCCAAACGCGAGGTTTGGGCTTCGATGCGTTCATTGTTGATGCCGACTTTTCTCGTCAGCGTGGCGGCCCGCGTGATCAACAATGAGGAACCCTCGCCGGCGAGGGTTTCGAGGAGTTTGTCGAACTTGTCGACCACGCCGAGATCGTCCTTGGTGAAAAACTCCTTGACGGCGGCGGGGTCGGCGGCGAATTTTGCTTTTAGCTTTGAGGCGTCTAGAGAAAGCTTGCCGTTGTCCTTGACATCAATGCCCACCTCTCCCAACGACTGGATCGAACCCACGCCGAAATAGCGGTCGGTGAGCAACGACGCAAGCTCCGTATCGACGCGAATCGCTTCGTTGGATCCAAATAGAATTCCCGTGCCGCCGGTTGTTTCATCGAAGATGGTAAAATCGTCGAGCGTGTCGCGCAGGGCATTGTACTGGTCGACAAACAACTTGGCAGTGGAAACCAGCGTCGAATCGGTGGGCGACACCGTAATGTTCACCGCCGTGGTGCTGGGGCCGTTGACGCTCAGGCTGACGCCGTCGATCAGTCCGTTGAAACTATTGGTCTGCGAGGAAACCAGCACGCCGGAGCTATCGTCGGCGGAGCCGAACAGCAAGAGGGCGTCTTGCGCTTTCACGATTTGCGAAAAATCGAAGGCTGCGTTTCCCGTCTCGACAAAAATTTCGCCGGCCTTTCCCGCCAACTGACTCACCAACGACAGCCGATGCGGCGTGACGCCCGTTCCGTCGCTAAAAGAACTAGCCGATACGTTGGCGTTCAACGCGTTCACGCTGTTGACAATATCTTGCAGCGTGTCGGTGGCGGAAATATTGACCGTGAACGTGTAGGAGCCGTCGATCGATTTCTTGGTCGTGCCGCTGAAATCTTTATCGACGCCCGTGCCGACCAATCGCAGTTCGGTCGCGGTGGACCCCACGCCAACTTCGGTGACCTTGAGGTTGCCCACGCCGGCGGCTTCATCGATAAGTTCAATGCCATCGCCGGTGCTGTTGATTTGCGCCGTCACGTTGACGCTCGATAGGTTGATCTGGTCGATCACGTCGCCGATCGTATCGACGCCGGGCAGGCGCGTGTCGATGGTGGCGGCGGCGCCTGCGGTGTCGACGATGATAAACTGTCCGGCACTCACTCCGGAGCCGCCGTTGAGCGATGAAAGCAGTGCGTTTTCGCCAATGTATTTGAGATCCAACGAGCCGCTGTTGCTCGAATCGGCTGCGGCGTTGAGCGTCAGTCCTAGTGCGTCGGCGGTGTTGGTTGCGTCGCCGTTGGCGATGATCAAATTATTGGCCAGCGATCCGGAAGTATCGGTCAGCGTGATACCGTTACGCGCCTGATTAACCGATGCGGTAATGGCTGACGCCGATCCGTTGATCGCTTCGATGACGTCTTCGAGCGTGGAGGCCGACGACAAATCGATGGTGCTGGCCACGCCGGCCCGGTCGGTGATATCGAGATTTCCCAAGGTTCCCAAACCGGCGCCGCCGCGCAAACTGTCGAGCAGCGGGCCTTTCAGTCCGCTTTGCAGTTGGCGGCTGGTGATGACACCGGCAACGGCCGCGCCGGTCAGGCCAAGATCTTCCGCGACCGAGCCGCCCAAGGCGCTGCCGACGGTAAACGAACCGCCGCCGGAGGTCAGGTCGGTGAGCACGATTTGATCTCCGCTGGCGGAAAGGTTCGCCGAGAGACGCGTGGGGTCGGCGGCGTTGATCGTGGCGATTAAGTCGCCCAGCGTTTTCTCGGTTCCGGCGGCAATGGCGGCGCCGCCGGTGGTGGTGGCGGTGTCGGCTACGTCGATGATTCCCGAGCCATTGCCGCCCGCTCCCGCGGCTGCGGTAAACAGCGCGCTGACGCCGGTGTCGGTCGTGACGGCCGCGATAATATCTGTGGCTGTGGTCGAGCCGGCGTCGATCTTGAAGGTAAGTGTTTTATTGAGTGGGTCGGTGGCGTCGTAGACCACCGTTTCGTTGCCTTTGGTGATGGCGGCGTCGTCGACAAACACGATCTTAACGCCGTCGCCCGTAGCGCCGGCGGCCACGGCGGTAATCGCCACCTGTGCATTAACGCCGCCCACCGCCGTGGTAGTGGCGGTGGCTTGCGTATCGGCCTTGGCGACTGTTTGGAAATCGATGAACAGCGAAGCGGAGCCATCGCGGAAGGTAACGTCAAGGTCGGGCAGCGCATCGCTGATGCGAACGCCGTTGTCGTCGTTGAGCAGGTTGTAGTTGAGGCCGGAATAGAGTTTCAAAATATCGGCGCCGGTGGTGGTGGAAGCTGCAACATCAATACCGCCGAGGCCCAAATCGGCGGCGGTCGACCCACCGGAAACATCTTCCACTTTCAAATTGCTCGTTCCGCCGCTGGTGTCGACCAAACGGAAGGCGTCGCCGTTGGTTTCGGCGGTTATTTGAATGGTGCTATCGCCGTTGATGGCGTTGAGCACGTCGTCCACGGTTCGGCTGAAGCGCAGGTCGATCACCGTCGAGGCGCCGGAACGATCGGTGATGCGAATTTTTCCGCGCTGCACGCCGGCGCCCGCGTTCAAGCGGTCGAGTTCAAGACCTGTATCGACGCCGCCGCCAAAACGAAAGGAAAACGAGCCCGCTCCGATGGGGTCGGTGGCGCTGGCCAACCCCGTGCTGACAAACTGCTGCGCCTGCACTTGCCGAACCGGGGTGAACTGAAAGACGCCGCTGGGCGGGTTGCCAGTGATTGTCGCGGAAAGTAAACCGGCATTGCTGGAGGCGGCCGACTTGGCATCGAAGACGGCGTCTTTCTTCAACCCCTGAACCGAGAACTGAACTCCCAGCACTTTCGCCGCCAATTGGGTGACCGCCACCTGCTGGGCTTTCAGCCGTTGGTTGCGGCTAAGAAGCAGGGCTCGCGGACGCGCCGTAATTTGGAGCAGTTGCGCAACCGTTTCCTGGATCGGCAACCCGGTGGCCAGACCAATAGTCGATTGGATGCGTCCCATAGCCAGCCCTGCGGCGCCGCGGCGCGAACTCACCTATCGGACGAGCCGTTAGGGATTCATGTTTAAGGTGAAGGACAAATTCGTCTACCCAACTCTACTCCATCATTTATTATTTCGACGTACGCCGGGCGCAACCTTAACGGTCGTGTCGGTTTTTCAAGTTTTAACGATATTACGGCCGGCGTTCGTTTGCCGCGAGGCACAAAAAAACGCCGGGCCGCCCTCAACCAGTGGCGACCCGGCGTGCTATTCCGGTAACTTGAAACCTTATCGCAACAGGGCCAGCACGTTCTGCGGGTTGCTGTTGGCGATCGACAACACCGAAGTACTCGACTGCACGAGAATTTGGGCTCGCGTGAGTTTGGCGCTTTCCGCGGCAAAGTCGGCGTCTCGGATCGCACTTTCGGCTTCCGTCAGGTTGGCCAACGTGTCGTTCAAGGTGAAGATATTCGATTCGAGCGACGTTTTCTGGAAGGCGCCCAATCGACCTCGAAGCGAGGTAACCACGGTGATCACTTCGTCGACCACCGCAGCCGCTCCGCTGACATTCGTATCCAACGCCTTGGCGCCGCCGGAGCGAAGCTCGAACAGACGTCCGTTGACGCCGCCCAACGTGGCCGTGCTAACGCTCTGAATACCAAGCCGAGCCTGCTGGTTGCTGACAACATCGGGGCCGAGTTGGAACAAGGCGCCGCCGCCAACAATCGAGAAGTTGAACTGCTGGTTGTCGGTAACGCTCTGGGCGACCGAGAAGCTGAGGTCGAGCGAGGAAGTATTGATGGTGGCTTTCAAACCACGGCCGATCGCTTGAATGCCGTTGATGCGGGCGTTCACATCGGTGCCGGTGTTTCGGGCGGAAGCGGCGCCGGTGCTGTCTGTCAGGGCGAAGGTGCCGCTGAGAGCTTTGACCGACACAAAAGCTTCGGTGCCGAAAGAGGTCGAGGTGAATGTCAGGCCAACATCGGCTTGATCGGCGTTGCCCACGAACGCGGCGCCTTGAACGGTGCCGCTCTCCACCACGCCGCCGGTAAGCGTGAGTGAATCGGTGGTGGTTACTAGGCCGTTGCCGTTGGCGCCGCCGTTGCTGGCCGTGAACTGGCTGCTCAACGAGGTGTTGATTGCCGAAATCACCTGGTCGGCGTTGGTCAGGCCTTGGTCGATACTGACGGTCAAGGTTTTGGTGGCGCCATCGTAGACGGCGGTCTCGCTGCCGGCGGTGATCGAATCATCGTTCACATAAACGACCGAAACATTATCGAAGGCGGCGCCTTGCTGCACGGCGGTCACGCTCACCCGAGCCGTATCGCCATTGACGGCGATCGAAGTGCCCGAGGCTTGTTGATCAACCGAGGTAACGCCCGTGGTTGAAAATGCGAGGTCGGAGCTGGTGGCCGACAAAACGCCGGAACCATCGCTGCCGGCGCCGTTGCTCACCGAGATGCCAAAGTTGTCGGTCAGCAATGAGTTGGCCGAGTCGTCGAAGAAGGCCAGCAAATCGCTCGCCGTGGTGGTCACCAGACCGTTGGCGTCGGACGCCAAGTTCACGATCAGCGTATCTCCCCGACCGCCCGAAGTGAGGATATCCCCAGCGGCGGTGTCGGGAATGGCGTTGGCGTCTGCATCGGCGCCGAGGCCGCCGGTGAGGTTTGTCGCGGTGACCGCCGCGATGGCGCCGCCGGCCGTGCTGACAACTTCCGCCGTGAACGTTCCGCCCAGCGCCGTGTTGATCTGCTGGGCCAGGTCTTCGACCGTGGTCGAGGCGACCGCGATATTGACCGTCAGCGTGTTGTTTGCAAACGAGATACTGGTGCCCGTGGTGGAGTTCGCGACCACGACCTGAATGTTGTTGCCGTCGGTTCCGTAGGCGTTGGAGCGAATTCTGATCTGATCGGCGTTGGTGTTGAAGCCGAGCGTCACGTCGGCCTGCACCAAATCGGCGTCAATGGCGCCGGTTCCGTCGCTGGTGCCGAAGTCGGCGGCGGCGAACGACTGGCTGGCCAAGTCATCGGCGGCCAAGGCGGCCTTGATATCGGCGGCGGTGGTGTTGTTGCCGGTCGTGTTGCCGGTGGCCACGCTAAATTTCAGAACTTTGTTGTCCGCGTCGTAGACGACAACTTCATTTCCCTTCGTGACTTTGTCGTCGTCGACAAAGACCACTCGCACGCCGTCAAGATCGGAGCCTTTCTGCGTGGCGGTAAAGACCAAGGCCGAATTCGCCGCGGCGGAGTCCTTGACCGACGAAGCAAAGCCTCGATTATCAGTAAGGCTCAATACGGAGTTGGCGGCGCCGGCCACCAGCCGGAGATTGGCAGGATTATCGTTGGCCAGGAATTGGACCAAGTTGTTTGTTGAGGCGGAGCCCACGGAGGCGAAATCCTGGAAGGCGGATACCGCCACATTCTTGCCATCGTTGCCGGAAGCCAGGCTGGCGGTAATTACATCGCTCAGCCCGGTCGTGACGTTGATGGCGGCAATCACTTCGTTGGCGTCGGCCGCGATGCCGCCGCCGGTCACGCCGCCGGAGAGCGTGGAGCTGTTCGTGGTGGCGAACAGTTTGCCGGTGCCGTCGTTGTCGGCGGCCGAGGTGATGCTGAAGAGTTCCGCCGCTCGTTTGGTGAGGTTGTCTTCATTGGCGGCGGTCAGGCCGGTGCCGTTGCCCGCTGCGTTGGCCAGTTGGGAAATCACGTTATTGGCCGTGCTCACGCCCTCTTCCACATAGAGAAACAGCGTGCCGGCTTCGGCGCCCGTGTTGGCGGTGTTGCCAACTTCATCGCCCGCCGTGATGGATCCCAAGGCGGAGCCGTCGATCGTGCCGGTGCCGTCGCCATCGGCGGCGGAGTCGTCGAAGGCGACGGTGAACGCCTGCTGTGCGTTGAGCTGCACGCCTTCGATCGCGGTTTTGATGTCCGTGACGTTGGTTGCGGCGCCGCTGTTGATTGTCAGCGTGAGAACCTTGGTGTTCGCATCGTAGGCAGCGGTCGGCGTGGCGGCGGCCACCGCTGCGCTCGTTTGCAGCACCACGCTCAGGTTATTGAAAGCCGAACCGGCCGTGGCGGCTTCGATAATAAAATCGTTGTTGACGACGCTACCGGCGGCGCCGGCGAAAGTCACACTGGCGCGGGCCTTTTGGGCGTCGGCCGAGTATTCAACATACTCCGCTTGCAACGCACCGCGGGTCGAGGTGTTGGTGCCCGTGACGCCGTTGAAGTTGGTGGAGGTGGCGCCTTCGATCGAAACATTCACCAAGCGGGCGGCTTCCGCGTTGCCGTCGAGCGCGGTCTTGATTTGAGCGGCCGTGTCGTTGCCGCCGCTGTCGAGGTCGACCGTGATCACGTTGCCCACGACCGTGACCTGCCGACCGCCGGCGCTCTCGGTAACCACCAATTGGAAGTCGCCGGCGGGGCCATCCGTTTTGGCTTGCAGATCAATCACCGTGGAGCCGGTGGTGATCGAGGTTTGGGCGCGTTGCCCGTTGTTGAGGTTCTCGCCGCCATTGATGTAAGCACTGGCGTCGTTGCTGGCCGTTCCCGAAGCAACCGCCGAAACCAAGGCGCTGGCGTTGACATCGTTGTTGATCAGCGTCGCGATATCAGTTCCCGTGGTGGCGTTGGCGCCGCCGTTGCCGGCGTCGGTGTCAAGATTGATCGTGATCGTGTTGCCGCTGACGGTCACCGTTTCGGCGCCGCCGGTCAAGTCGGCGGAGGTGGTGATGATGTTAATATCGTTACCGGCGGTTCCGCTCTGCTTGGCGGTGAAGGTCAAGGTGGCGGCGTTATCAGTAAACGCAAACGAGGCGTTTCGGTTCAGCGAGGAAATACCGGCCGCCGTGGCGTTGCCGCTCACCACGTTCACATTCGTGTTGTTGAACTGCTCACCGGCCAGTTTCGCCGTGATCGTGAGGTCGTTGTTGATATCGCCCTTGCCGCCGGCCAGATTGGCCGCCGCGGTCGTGGCCACGTTGCCGGCGCCCGTGTTCGCCTCCGTCGAGGCCAGCGAAGCTGTTACGAAGCTGGAGGCGGTGGCGTCGCCGTTGAGCAGTGCAATCACGCTGTTGGCGGTTGTGCCGCCGGTGCTGACGTCAACCGTTAGCGTGTTCGTCGCTTGATTGAAGCTCACACCTTCGTTGGTGTTGCCGTTGTCGACGATCTCGATTTTGATATCGTTGCCGCCCGCGCCGGCGTTGGTGGCGGTGAACGTCAGATCGTTATTGGCGCCGCCGGAAACCACGTTCAACGCGGCCTTGGTTTGAATTGAATTGTCGTTGATATCGCCGGCCGCGAATTGCGAAGCCAACGTTCGCAGTTGCACGTCAATGCTGCCGGCGGTTGAGCCGGAAGTAGGCGTGTAGTTGACCGTGGTGGCCGAGGAGTTGCCGGCACTGAATTTCACCCGCAGGTTGCCGGTGTCGAAGCCGGCTTGATCGGCCGTGAGTTGGATGTCGTTATCCAGGCCTAGGCTGGAAACCGTAATCGCTCCCTGCGTGGCTTGTTGCGCGACATTGGCGGCAACTCCGGTGGCGTCAGAAACAAGATTCACCGCCGAGGCGATTTCGGTAATCGTCGAACCGGCCGCGAAGTTGAACGCTTCCGTTCCGTTCGAGCCGCCAACTTCCAGGGTCACGGCGCTGGCCACGGCGCCGAAGCCGAACGTCAACTGGCCCTTGGTCGCCTGCGTGACCACGTTCACTTCCACGCCAATCGAATTCTGCGTGCCGAAGTTCGCTTGATCGATCTGCAAGCCGCTGATCGAGGAGTCGTCGACGCCTTGGGTGATGAAATCCAGGTTGCCGTCGAGCAGACGCTTGCCTTGGAAAGAAGTGATTTGCGCGATACGGTCGATGGCTTCCAACGACGAATCGATCTGAAGTTGGTTGGCGTTGACCTGTTCCGTACTCAGGGCGCCCGTATTGGCCGCTTCGGAAACCAGCCCGCGAATGTCGTTCAATAACTGGCTGACCTGCCCCAGGGCGCTATCGGCCGTGGAGATCAATTGGTTCGCCCGTTCGCTATTGGTGATCGCCTTTTCGACACTGATGATATCGCTTCGCAACGCTTCGCTGGCGATCAAACCAGCCGGGTCGTCTTTACCGGCATTGATTCTCAAACCGGTGCTCAAACGCGTTAGAGCGGATTGGAGGTCGGTGTTGGATCGAGCCAGCGTTTTCTGAGCGACAAGAGAACTAACGTTTGTGTTGATACGGGTCATTGAAAGACACCCCTTCGAGTATATTGAGGACTACGTTAAGGCGCCAAACCGGTGAGGGGAGAGTCACTGTTTGGCTAACGGCTGGCTGACAAAAAAAATTGCCCTTCGTATCAACGCAGCCCTGTTTCATTTCTGGCGAAACCAATATTATTTACTGGAAACGCTACTTTACCTATTTGTCTGTTTATGTTGTCGGCGCTTTGAAAGCACGCGATTATTTGCAACTTGAGCATCGGCAGGATTTCCCACCTATTTACTCCTTAGTATCTGTGAAACATTATCGTCGCTCACTACAAATTCACTTTAGGTAATTTGCAAAAAGTGTAGCTCGTAATTTGTCGCTGTAAATCAAAGTTCTTTCAATCAGTCGTTGACGACGTCGTCCAGGCCGCGGGTTTCCGATGGCTGTATTTGGCTCGCTCGGCGGTTCTCACGCTGGATGGCGTCGAAAACTTCCTGCCGATGCACTGGAATATCTTGCGGCGCATTAATTCCCAAGCGGACTTTATCGCCGCGAATATCGACGATCGTGACAACAATGTTGTCGTTGATAATTATGCTTTCGTCGCGATGTCTCGACAGAACCAGCATCCTTGGCTCCTTGCTTGTTTGTTCGGCCTCGCGCTATTGCGAACGCCGCCGTTTTGGGGAGGTTTATTTTGTTTTGTCTGATTGCGGTTTGCGCTACGGGCGAAATATCCGTCTTATGAACCATAAGACGAAAAATACGCTCCAAGGCGGTATTTATCGAAAAAATCAGCGAAAGTTTTTGTCGCTGCGGGTTTCGATTATTCAGGCGCCGCGATGACCGCTCCACGGCGCCGCCGGGAGGATCGACCTCTCGAACAACAACGCGAAGCAAACCTTCAACAGGCCCGATAGGTATGCTTATCGGCAGAGTACTTTACCGAAAACCACAAGGCGCCCCAATCGTTACCGTTTTTCCGACCGCAACGAATCCTCAGGCGCTTTGCCGCAGACTTCCAGATTCCCGGCGAAGCGGAAACTGTATTTCCTGGTCATCGTTGGTGATTACCTGCCTCCCAATTCTGCGATCGAGATTCAAAACAAGAGGCGCTTTAAGATTGAGCGTCAGTCCGTGGTCGTTTTTGCCCACGATGGTCAGAACGTACGCCTGATCGGCGTCGCTGAATTGCAGCGGCGCCATTTGGCTGCGGGCGATGCGTATTTGGTAGTCGGGCGCGAATCGGCGCGGGCTCACAACCGGAAAAGCTGTTTCGGAATCGGAAATACTCTGTAACCAAGCCAGTGAGTCCGATTCGCCATCGGCCAGCAGCACCCAATGCAGATGCTTTTCAAACGCCGCCAAACCGGCCGGAAATACAAGAATATCGCTAGGATCGATTTCCACGAACCCGAAGCGAGAGGTTTGAATCTGCATGATGGATCCGCCCATTGCTGGAATCAATAATTGAGGTGAAAGAACGTTTTACCGCGGACGGCCCACATTCGGGTTTTGGCATTGATGAAATGCAAAACTTCGGTTTGAGCCGCTCGACGCATACATTCCTTACAGTTGTGCGTACTCACCTCATTCATCGGCCGGGCACGACCGTGACGGCCAGAAAAATCGCTACGATTTATCCCCGCCGTTCGAGTTGGCCTGCCGGCGCCGCGCCGTTGGAGTTCATGCTTCAGCATGTTTTTCAGTATTGATTCGTCAGCCATCGGCCCACGCTGAATTCCACCCCGGGCGACGAATTCTATCGAGGCCGACCATTATGATGCGGCGGCGTCAAACGTCGTCTTGGTGAACGCTGCCGCCCATGTGATACGTCGCCACATGACGAAAAGGATCAGCGAGATTTGAATTGTCGAACACGAGCACATTCGGCAAGACTTTGATGGCGCTCTGAAGATTTTGTCGCGTTCGTTCGAAGCGAGCCAGCAGTTTCTCGTCAGGAACGTCGTGCCCGCCTTGTCCGACTCGCATCGAGACGCGCTGGATTGATGTGGCGGCATCTTCGATTTGTATGAAGATCAGCACGACTTTGTAGCCTTGCTTGGTAAGGCTACGAAGCATTTCGACTTTCTCGCCCACGGGGTCCGAAAACACCGTCTCGAATATGAAGCTTTCCTTCTTCGCAATCAATGCGCTCCGGATCGCTGCAGCGGACTGGGCAGCCTCGTAGGCGCCGATAGCCAGTTGTTTGGCAAGCTCATCGGCGTTGACAAATCGCAATCCGCAGGCGGTCAAGAATGCCTGAAAGAAGGTTGACTTCCCCGCCCCATTGGATCCTGCTAACGCGACCACGATCGGCCGTACTGACAAGAAAGAGAAATCGGGCATCAGTGGCTGACCGGCCGAAAGACACGATTCACGAACCGCCCAATCGTCTCGGCGCCGTCTTCATCGATCTTGCGTAGCAGACCAGGCTTGCCCCCCACGGGCTCGAAATGCGGAAACGGCCGAGACTGCAAATACTCGTACACCCGTTGTTTTCCTTCAGGCGTGTCGACGCCCGCAATGGCTTCGGAGAGAGGCTGGATGCTGCCAGCCCGCCGCAACGCCATCGCTCGATCGCCACGCAATAGCGGCTCGAGTGATCTTCCCAGTTGCGCCCAGAATTCAATCTGACCAGAGATGCTACGCTCCGACCATTCTGCGGTCGAGCGAGCATCGCAAACGAGATCGTCGGAAAGTTTGACTGGCTGACCCATGATTTCATCTCCTAATGCATCAACGGTAGCATTTTGCTACCCGCAAGTCAAGTCGGGAGTTCCGTTGGTATGCCCGAAGGCCTTATTCATATCCTGCAAGATGGCGTGTGAACTTGGCCTTCGGCCAAGATGAGGGCTGTTCTTTCCCCGTCCCTGGGGCGATGCCCCAGTCTACGATGATCTTGGCCTTCGGCCAAACACCGGGATGCCGCATTTGTTTCCAGGACGATGCGCGGCGGTTGGTAAATTTTCATCCGCCGCTCGTCTTATAAGAAATCGAGCAGGTTGAGTCGGAATAGGCGCCCCATAAGATTAAACGAGGCTTCGAGCGAGGCTTGGCGGGCCGTTAGTTTTGAAATTGCGTCGACCAAATCGACATCAATTTCCTCGGAGAGCGTGGCCTGAAGTTCAATCTCTTCGTCATCAATGCGCGAATTCAGAAGATCCAGGCTATTTTGTTGGGAGCCCAGTTCCGCCCGGAAAAAACTGAGCTGTCCCATGGCGTCGTCGATCAGAGCGGCCGCGCGTTGGATGCCCACAATATCGTTTTTGCGAAGTGCTTGATCGAGTCGCAGCAGGGCGCTAAAAACGCCTTTTGCCTCCAACGGGTTGGAGTCGGAGCCGCTCAGCACTTCGGCGGCGCCGCCCTTTGTAACGCCAGCCAGGCCAGTGAGCTGCACCAGTCCGGAGCCGTTGTTGCCGGCGTCGGCGGAGCGATCGAGCGTGCCGAGAAAAGTGCCTTCGGTGTTCACCGCCTGTAAAATGGCGTTGGCGGTCGTGGCGCCGGTGTTGACGCGAACGGTGAGCGTTTTGAGCGCGGAATCGAAGTTCGCGACGGCCGTATCTCCGACCAACGACGCGTCGTCTTGAAAGAGCACTTGCACATCGTTGCGCGTCGAGCCGAACTGCCGCGCCGTGAACAGCATCGCGGTGTTGGTGCTGTCGGGCGGCGGGAAGGAAAAAGAAACTTGCGCCGGCGCCGCCGATCCGTTCGGAGTGCCGCCGGAGGTGGTCGCCAATACGCCGGTGGTTGCCAACAACGTGGATCCGTTGTTGGTGGGATCTTGCGATGTTTCAAGTGCGGCGCTGAAATTTCCTTCCGCCGAAATGGCCGCCACCACGGTGGCAATCGTGGTGGCCGAGGGGTCGACGTCGATGGTTAGCGTTTTCGCCTGGTAATCGAAACTGACCAACGCCTGATTGCCCGTCGCGGCGTTGTTCGCCACCACCACTTGAATGCCATTGAGGGCGTCGCCGGCGTCGTTGGCCACGATTCGAAAAGCGCTGTTCGTTTCGTTGGGCGGCGGCAGGGAAATCGTGGCTTGGGCGCTTTGGGGAGGCGGCGCGTCGGAGGCGAACACTTCGCTTGCGCCCGGCGGGATCAGGCCCAGATCGATCGCACCTTGGCTCCGAACGCTTCGCGTCACCCGCAGGGCGCCCGTTCCCGAGGGGGTGTCGTCGACAAGCTCAATGCCGTTGCCGACGGTCTTCAGCCGCGCCACAACGGCGGTCGCGGGGTTGAGATTGTCGGGGTTGAGGTTGATCAGGTCGAGCACGTCGCCGACCGTTGCCGCCGTGGAAAGATCGATATCGAGCTCCACGCCATCATTACGTCGAATCGTAAAATCGACCCCTTCGACCGCCTGCACGCCCAAGCCCTGGTTCAAATCGGAGAGCAGCGTGTTGCGATCAAAACTTCGGATCCCCAACTGCGTGGCCGTCTGACCGCCGTTTTCACCGATGAAGAAATCCGAGCCGCTGAGCCGGGAGCGAACGTCGATGCCGGTGGCGTCGGCGTTGATGGTGGCGATCACCTTGGCGGCCGAGCCGTTGAGTTGGTTGAGAATATCTTCCACGGTTTGCGCGCCCTGGAAGTCGATGACGAATGTTTCGCCGCCGTTGACAATGCGAATGCCGGAGGCCAAATCAAAATCGGCGCCCGCTCCGTCGGCGGTTATGCCGGTGGCATTCAAATCGACCAAGCCGGTTCCCGAGGCAATTCCGAGCGGCGCGTCCTTGGCGTCGAGCAGAACTTCAAAACGAGCGGAAAACGCGCTATCGGCTTGCAGGGCCGTCACGACATTATCGGCGGTGGTCAGCCCGGCGGCGATATTCACAAAAACCGTTTCCAAGTCGCCGCCGCTATTGCCGGTGTCGCCCACGACCGTTCCCGAATCGGCGGTGAGAACTTTCGCCGTGACATCGAACGTATCGCCGGCGGAACCGTCTGCGGCTACATAGAACAGGCCCGTGCCCTCGACCGCCGAGATCAACGAACCGACCGAGGTTAAGTCGGCGTCGTCGATGTTGATCGTGAGTTCCTTGGTGGTAGCGTCATACACGGCGGTGGCGCTATCGCCCAGGCTGGCGTCGACGCCCAGTTTGATCGTGACATTATTGAGTGCGTCGCCGGGCTGCACGGCGGTGAAGGCGAGGTCGTTGCCGACGCCGGTCAAGGTGAGCGCCGCCCGCGACGATTGCGGCGCCTTGCCGCTGGCGCCCGTACTACCAGTGACAAGCCCGGCGTCGGCCGATTGCACAACAGCGGCCGGGTCGTACGATTCGCCCGCCGAAGGATCGGGGCCGGCGGTAAAAGCTCCCGAGGCGTTGATGGCGCCGAGCAACGTCGCGATGGTCGTTTCGTTGCTGTCATCGATATTCAAGGTGAGGAGTTTGGCGGCGGGGTCGTAGACGGCGTTCGCGGCGTCGCCCAGATTGCCGCTGGCGTTCAGCACGATGCTGACGCCATTGTACCGGACGCCGGTTTCGACGCCGGTCAGGATGATGTCGTTGTCGACTCCGCTGAGGGCCAGTTTGGCGGTCGGGGCCAGAGTCGGCTCGCCGAAGGAGACCGTTTCGCTCCCCGCGCCGAGGCCGTTGGAGGCCAACAATAGCGAGTCGTCGACGAACTGCACCTTGACGCCGTTATTCGCCGCGCCCCGACTCAGCGCGCGAACGATGAGGTTATTCGCCTCTCCACTGGAAGGAACCAGCGCGCTCGCCTTGACGCCCAGGGTGTCGGAAATTTGCGTCGTCGTTCGTAGAATGGGTTGCAAATCCTGGCCGACCAGCGGCCCCGTTCCGATCGTACCGGCCGACAAAATGCCGAGTTCAGCGGCGGTGGCGCCGGCGCCAATTTCGGAAATCGAGAGGTTGCCGCCGCCAGCGTCGTCGAGACTGATCACCAGCCCCCTGGCTTCAATGCGAACGGTTACTTGCCTGCCCGCAGGCGGACTGCTTTCGAGAAGTCGGGCGACATCGCCGATGGTTTCGGCGTTGCTGATATCAACCGTGCTGGTCGCGGCGCCATCGGAAAGCGTAAAGCTCCCGGAACTGATTCCTTGGCCGCCGCGCAGGTCGCGCAAACGCGTTTGCGGAGTCAGATTAGGCTGAAAATCGGCGTTGCCGCGAACACTTGGAGAAATAGCGCCGAAAATATCGGACCCTGCAATGTTGGAATTGAAGAGTAGATCGACGTCGGCAAAACTGCGAATCACGCCTTCGTCGCCTTGGTACTCAACAAATTCGCCCGCTCTGCTGAAAGGCTGCACCGTCGTTTTCGCCCCGGCGAACAGAAAGCGGCCGCGAAAATTCTTATTGCCAACATCGAGTAGTTGGCTCAGCGCCGAGCGGATGGTCTGTGAGATGGCGTCGCGAGCGAGTTGGCTGCTTGAGGTGTCGGAAGCGGCAACCGCGGCGCCTCGAATATCGGCCATGATGAGCGAAACGCCCGAAATCGCGGAATCGGAAGCCGCCAGATACGACTGACTCGTGGTGAGGTTGGTTTTGGCCTGCGATTTTTGCTCCAACAACCGCTGGATTCTGATCGCGCGAAAGGCGGCTGGCGCATCTTCGCTGGGCGAGCTGATTCGCCGACCGGTGCTGACTTGGTTTTGGAGAATGAGCAGCGCGCGCTGGTCGCTGCTCAATTGTGCAAGCAGTCGAGACTGCACAAGCAGATCGCTGGAACGGCCGGTCGGCAACGGAGAAATGTTGGCCATGCGAAATATGGGTTCAAAAGTGGTTTCAATTACAGCGTGAGCAACACGTCTAACAAGTCGCTGACGGTGGAAATGTATCGGGCGGAGGCCTGGTACACGCGTTGCAACGTCACCAGCGAGACCGCTTCTTCATCCAGATTCACTCCGCTGATCGAGAGCTTCTGGCCTTCCAACGTGGCGTTGAAAACTCGAAACCCTTCGGCCACCGAGCGCGCCACGGCGGCGCCTTGGGTGAAGTCGGCGGTTAGCCGGTCGTAGGTGTCGGCCAACGATATGTTGTTTTGTGTTTCCAAGGGCGTGTTGATGAAGTCGGCCAGTCTGACGGCAACTTCGGTGTCGACGCCAACACCCGCCTGACTAGCGGCAAACGTGTTGGGATCGGCCCGCACGACCGCACTGACGTCGATCGTTTTGGCCGACGATCCTGAAAAAAACGTGTTCAATCCCAAGGCGGCCAACACGCCGCTGGAGTCGTTGGCGAAGGCGAATTCCAAGTTCGACGATTCGCTCTTGAGCACCAACCGCCGCGACACGTCGACCTGCGCCGAAACGCCGTCAATGGCGTCGAGCTGCGAGGCTAAGCCGTCGAGCGTGATGTCGGTCGGGAGGCCGTTCAAGGGAACAAAAATGTCGGTGGTTTCGGTCAGCCCGGTTTGACGATTGAGCACCTGAACCTGGAACGACCCATTCTCCGGCGTGAATTCCAAACCGGCGGCATCCAACGCCAACGTGGCGTCGGTCACGGCCGATTCACTGGTCAACTGGGAGTAACCCACGAGCCCTTGGCCGCTGGAGTACGTGCGGTTGAATTCAAAAATCAGGGAGCGCGAAAAATTATTGAGCCGCTCTTCGTAGCCGCCGAAAATTTGATCGCGAGCGGCAATCAAACCCGAGAGTTTCCCCGACGTCGAACGCAGCGTGGAATCGGTGGCTTCCAATCGCACCTCAATGGCGCCTTGGTCGCCGGCCACGGTTTTCACCGTCCGATTGGTTCCCTCCGAGACCACGAACTCATTCCCGACCAACACCGTGACCGAGCCATTGGGTTGCTCCAACGCTCGAATGTCGATGATCGAGGCCAACTCCGAAAGCGCCACCTGCCGGCGGTCGCGAATCCCCACGGCGTCGCTCTTGGAAGTGGAGCCGCCTTCGGTGGTCACGACCTGAACATTTAACTTCGCGATCTGATCGAGCAATCGATTGATATCAGTGGCCGATTCACGCACGCGGTCGTTGGACTCATTACGAAGTTGCCCAACGCGGCTCGACAGCCGGCGAATATCGGCCGCCAGCGTTTGCCCTTGAAGACTCGCCAGATTCCGCACCGAAACGCTCTCCGGCTGGTTCAAAATATCGTTTATGCTGCCGAAAAAGTTGGAAAGCGACGTGCTCAGATCGGTGTCGCTCAACTCCCCGACAATGGTCTCGAGCTGCAAGTACGCATCTTCTTGCGTCTCGCCGTTGGCTAGGTCGCTCACCGAGCCGCGCAGACGCTCTTCGAGAAAAAGGTCAACCTTCTGGACGATCGCCTCCACCTGGACGCCCAGCCCCAACGGCAACGTGCCGAGCATCTGCGTTGGCGCCGGAGTAAACACCACCTCCTGCCGCAAATACCCGGGAGTATTCGCGTTCGCGATGTTATTGCCGGTCACCTGCAGCGCGATTTGAGTCGCTGAAAGCGTGTTCGCGGCGAGTTGTATGGATCCAAAAAGAGACATCTCTTTTGTCGTAGCCTGCGCCCCGCGTTTTTAATTCCGGGGCGACCTTACGGTGTGTTGTTGTTCTAGTGAAACGATGATTTAGAAAACGTGCGACATTTCGATCCCGAATTGGCGTTCGAGAAGCTTGGCTTTTTCAAAAAGCCGGGCTTCTGAACTGAAATCAAGTTTTTCCACATCTCCTAAGCTTCCTGGTCTACGAGCGAGCCGGTTGCGTGGGAGGAAACGTCGGATCCGTACGTTGGTTGTAATCGACCTCCAGTGGCGATGATCTCCAACATCTGCGAGACATGAAGTAAAGATCTCTGCGCAATCACCCAATTGGTGAGGCTTTCGTGTCGCAGCAATCTCATCTGATCGGACGAATGCTTGACCTGTTGCTCCAGTCCGCCTAGTTCTTCATTGCCGACCGATTTTGCCAGCGACGTGATGCTATCGTGCGGCAAGCCGGCGTGGGCGGCGTCTTCCAGCAGGGAAGCCCGCCGGTCGTGAAAGGTTTGGAGTTTGTCGGCGAGCACTTGTTCGCGTTGTTGGAGCTCGCTGATTTCTCCGGGATCTCGTCGCGAAAGCACCTCTCGCTTTTCGGCGAGAACGGCGAGCAGCTCTTCTTGCGACGCCGAGAGGTCATCCAAGAGGACCGAGATATCGGCTTCCCAGTTGCGTGGCGGGTTATCCATGGTTTGCGTGTTTTCGGAGTGCATTTCAGTGAACATAGGATAGTGGCGCTCGTGCTTTGTCACAGCTAAGAATTAGAGTTGCAAGATATCAGCCGCAGGGCGCTAGCCCACGGTTTTCCTGCTCAGAACCGTGGGCTAGCGCCCTGCGGCTGATCCTAAAATTAAGCTTGGCGGCAGCGATTCAAAAACGAGTGTTAAGAAAACGCGGAATAATCATTACCGAAGTGGTGTTTGAGAAGCCCGGCTTTTTGAAAAAGCCGGGCTTCTGAACCGGGATATCGCTTTCTAAGGACGTGGAAGACTGAACAAATCGAACATGGGTCCGGTGAACTGCCCTTTGGTGGCCTGGGTCATCTCCTTGGCGAGCACCTGGTCGAGCTGCCCGCGAAAAACTTCTTCGCCTCGTCCGCCATTCAAATAGGCCGGCTGGGAAGTTGTCTTCCGCATGGAGCTCAGCATTTGCGAATAGAACGTGTTGCCGACGAATTCATCGAAGGCGTCGCGCGTGGCGTTGGGGTCGGGCGTTGCCGCTTTGTGGAGTTCGTTGGCGAACGCAGAAGGCAGTATGGAATTCGGTTGTTGCGCGTCGGCGGCATTTGTTTGCGTGTTGCGAGTTGGCGGTTGCAACAACGTTATGGGCGTTGCCGCCGCCATCCGAGCGTTGATCGAGCCGATTGTGTCCATGGCCTGTTTCCGCGATGAAAATGAGAATGTTTGTTGGTCTCGGTTGCTGTCGGTTGATTATTCGGCGATTGGTTATTCGATAATAACGTCGCCGAAAATCTGACCGCTGCGTTCCAGCCGCTTGATGATCTGGATCACATCGGAAGTTGGCACCTGCAGCGCGTTGAGCGCCGCAACCAGCGACTTGAGTTTGGGCTCCGCCGAGCGTTCCGGGTCGAAGCCAACAAACGAGGAGCCGCTGCCGGCTTCAATCGCCAGATTTTTGTGGGTGATGGCCACCGGCCCGATTTCAACATCGGCGCCGACAACCACGATGCCCGCCCGTTCGTTGATCACGACGCGGTCGGATCGATTCGGGTTCAAAATGCGCGTGTCCATCAAGAGCGCGATGAACGCAACCAGGTCATTGTTGTATTGCTCGGAAACGCGAACGACAATATTCACTTGATCGCGTGCGATGGCGATGCCTTGGTCGCTGTTTCTGTCTTGCGAGTCGCTATCGCCTAAGTCGCTTTGGCTATTGATCAGGCTGGCCACTTCGGTGGCGGTTTGCCAAGTGGCGTGGTCGCGGTCGAGAACGAGCGTGACCAATTTCCCGGCTTCGGTCTCTTGGTGGTACACATTAAAAAAATCGTGAGCGAGTCGGCAGCCGCGGTGAACCGTGGCCGTGCCGGGGCGCGAGGGGTCGCTGAGTTGCAAAGGTCCTTGAGAAAAGGCATACACCCGATGATCCGCCGGTTGCGGCCCCAGCAGCGCGGTCATCATGAGAATTCCGCCTTCGAGGCTTTTGGCGCTGATGGCGCTGACTTGGCAATCGAGCCGATCGCCTTGGCGGGCGCCGGCGCCGGGAATGGTTGCCGTGACGAAAACCAGGGCCACGTTTTTTGCGTTATCGAGGTCGCCTAGGCTCAAGCTCCCTTGGCGGCTTTTTGGCAAGGGACTACCCATCAACTCCATCATGCGAGCCAAGGCGCGAGCCGTCGGTTTGGCGGCGCCATCGCCGGTGCCTTTCAGACCGACCACCAAACCCATGCCTTGCAGCGTGTTTTCTTCCTGACCCTTGACGTGGCAGATATCGCGAATGTGTCGTTGCGCCTCCGCCTGGCTGGACGGAAAAACAGCGAGTGCGAGCGACGCGGCAAACAATAGGCGGTGTCGAATGGGCATGGCGTGCTTACGTTTCAATAGCGAGTTATAATTTGGCGAACGAGTACGAAACGCGGCAAGATCAGAAAGGGCTGAAGCGGTCGAACCAGCGTATGAACCAGCCCCGACGGTAGGAATCTCGAACGTGGCCTCGCTCGCGTTTGAAGATATCGAGGTGGACAATATGCTTGCTCAACAGGACGTTGCCGGGGTCGATATCTTGGCGGCGGCAGGTTCCAGTGAGCGACCGCTCCCAAGTTTCGTTATTGATTCGCACGACGTCGTGTGCTTCGAGCACCAGATTGCCGTTGGGCATGATGTCGGTGACTTCGGCTGTAATGTCGAACACCAGCGATTCGGTGGTTTCGAGTTCCGACTGCACACGGTAGAGCTGATTGAGTTGGCCGTTGGCGCGGGGGTCGCCATCGACTTGGGCCGAGGGTTTGAAGGCTTTCAGGCCCTTGAGCAGAATCCAATCGGCGAGTTTGGCGTCGTAGAGCGCGTTCTTTCGTCGTTGGATGTTGCCCTCGCTGGTCAGGTCGGCTTTTTGGTCGACGCGAATCGTGACCAAGTCGTGGACGCGAATTTCCCGGCCGACCGGCGCCGGCAACGTGTTATAGATCAGGCTGCTGTTCTCCAGCGTGAGTCCTGGTCCGCCAGCAACGGGCTGCGTCATTTTGAACAGACTGGAGTTTTGCGCGACGGCAAAGTCGCCACAAGCAGCGCTCGCCAGTAGCACGAGCAGAATGGCCGCCAGTCTAGGTTTGATTCGATGCATCGGTTGCTTGTTTCGGGGTAGCGGGTTAACTCGAAGGAATTTCACTCGAAAGCCGTTTTACTTGTTGGTCATCTTTGAGCTGGCCGCACGACGGCGGGCCCGGCGGCGAGAATTTCCACGACTTGAAAATCAGTGACGCGGGCCAAGTGTTTGATACGCGCGGCGTCGAGCGATTGGACTCTCACGACTTCGCCTTTCCCGCCTTCTTCCAAGGCGCGGGCCATGGTGCGAACCTGCACGCCCGCCGCACGCACGTAAACCGTCACAATTTCATTCCGCTGCACCAAGCGAGGCGATTGAAGAGCCGCCTGCGAAACCGCCTGCCCCGGCGAAAGCGAACGCTTTAATTCCTTGCCAACAACCTCTTCCAGGTGGTAGGCCGGTTCGACCAACCGCGTGCGCGGCGGGGCGGCAAGTTGCAAATCGCTTTCTTGCAAAATCTCTCCCCGCCGAACCGAGCGAGAGGCAACCACCACCAATTCGGGCAGGCCTATCTCGGCTTCGACCTGCAACACCGCTCCCGCTCCCTCTTGAGGCGACGCCAACGTGAACTGGCGGCGGCCAACCCACTGTTGGCGGTCGGCCGTAACTTGCTGATTCGACGACGCCACCAAAATATGGCGGTTCTTATCGATGCTTCGCAATACATCGAGCGAGGTTTCGACACGAACTTTCCAATCGGCTTCGGCGTCGACGTAGGTGGTGAGGAACCAACGAATCGATTGTTCGGCTTTTTTTTGTGCCCGCGTGCGAGCGGCGGTGTTCAGCGGAGCGGGCGGTTGCCGCATTGCGGCGGTTTGAACAGTAGTGCCGGCGGCGGGAATGAGTTCGATCGTGCTGGCGCCCGACATCCGATTCTTAATCAGGTTGACGCCTTGGAGTTGCAGCACTTCCTGCATTTGGCGAAGCGAAATTTTCCGCCGCTCGCCAGGCGCCGGCGATGGAAACAAGTTGACGTTTCGCAGTTTCGCCACGTTCGCTTGGTCATCGCCGTAAACGTCGGCCACGTCGCCCAGGCGGACAGTCGCGCCGCTTGTTTGAGCCCGCGGCTTGAGGCGAATCTCGGCGGCGTTTGCGGTCGCCACGGCACTTATGGTTGCGAACGCCAGCAGCAGTGTGAACGCCAACAACGAGGGTCGTGTGGAATATTGCATTTCGATCATTCAAACAGGTGTGGTTACAAGTGTGTTCGATAAAGGCGGCCGTCGTTATCGACGCAGGTTGGCGATCAGTTGCAACACTTCGTCGCCGGCTTGAATCGCTTGTGAGTTCAACTCGAACGAACGCTGCGTGGTGATCAAGTCGATCAGTTCCTGAACCGGCTCCACGTTCGAGGCCTCCAAGGCGTTTTGACGAATCACGCCCACACCGTTCTGGCCGGGCACGCCCAAAACCGCGTTGTTGGAGCTGATGGTCGCCGCGTACAGATTTTCACCCAACTTGAGCAAACCCTCATTGTTGACGAACAACGCCAATTGAAGCTGCCCGACTTCCGTAGGCCCCACGGTTTGAGGTTGCTTGACGATAACGCGGCCGTCGGGCGTGATCGTGATGTTGGTCGTGTCGGGCGGGATCGTGATCGTGGGGTTGAGTAGCCGCCCGGTGGCGGCCGAACCCATTACCAGTTGATTATTGGCGTTGATCGAAAGGTTGCCGGCGCGAGTGTAGAGCGTTTCTCCGCTGGGGTCGTCGACCTGCAAAAAACCGTTGCCTTCGATCGCGATATCGAGCGGCTTGCCCGTTTGCTGGAAGGCGCCCTGCGTGAATTGCGATTGCACGCTCGACACCTTCACGCCCAAACCGATTTGCGTGCCCGTGGCCGTGGGATTGCTGCTTTGGTCCAAACCGCCGGGAATCACTCGGTTGCGATAAAAAAGATCTTCAAAGTTGGCGCGATCTTTCTTGAAACTCACCGTGTTCACATTCGCCAAATTATTGGCGATCACGTCGAGCTTCGTTTCCAACGCCTGCATGCCCGTGGCGGCGGTGTAAAGGGTCTGGACGCTCATTCGCTTGCTTCCGTGCTATCGTTAAAAGGTGATCGTGTTAGGTTCAGTGAAACGCTACGAACGCAGAACCCGGTTCAGCAGTTGGCCGGTCAGTTCATCTTGATTTCGAATCAGATTGACGTTCGCTTCGTAAGCGCGCGAGGTCGTCATCATTTCCATGAGTTCGGCCGCCGGTTTGACCGACGACATTTCCAAGTAGCCCTGCCTCACGTTCCGCTGAACAAAAGGAATGGAGGTTAGGTTGTCGGCCAAGGGAGAAAAGAGGTTGTCGCCCACTTTGACCAGATCGCCCAGCGACTGTGGCTGCACGACCGCCAGCGGAGTTTGAGCATCGCCTTGCTGCAACATGCCGGCGGTGTTGAACGACCACGGTTCGGTGGAGTCGGGGTTGATGGCCACCGGTCCTCCGCTTTCGGAGAGCACCAAATGGCCCGACTGCGTACGCAGCAGGCCGTTTCGGTCGAAATTGAAATTGCCGGCGCGGGTCAGAAATTCGTTATCTTGATTGTCGCGAACGCGAAAGAAGCCTTCGCCTTGAATCGCTAGGTCAGACGGAACGCCCGTATTGTTGAGCGGACCGGCGCCGTGGTCGGTGACGGTTTCCGAAACGAACACGCCCCCGCCCAAGTCGTTGACGCCCCGATTGCCGGGGTAATCAAGATTCTGGTTGACCGCCTCCGAATGCTTGGCTTGCAGCACCGCGATTTCCCGCTTGAAACCGGCCGTGGAAACGTTGGCCAGGTTATTCGAAATCACTTGCAGCCGCTCGCTTTGGGCTTCAGCGCCGGCCGCCGAAATGTAAAGTCCGTAGGGCATAGTAACTGGCTTTAACGGTTAGGTAGTTTGAGACAACACGCCTCCTTCAAGCAACCGCCGGGCCAAAGCCAGCCTTCAGGCCGAATCGAAACCATGAAAACGACGCAACGCCATTTATATACTATCTTTACGAAAACAATCTTTTCAGGAATTTTGGTTGACGCGGCGCTCGCCTGACCTGCAAAAGGCGCAGGTATTGCCGAACGCCACTCGCAACATTCGCCGAAGATGCGGCGTCACATATACGCCGAAGGCGTTACATTCCAAAGCCCAAGGTCGGGAGCGGAGCGAGCGCACCTTGGGTTAATAGCGAACACAAACCCAACCCCGGCGGGTTCACCCTATGTTTGCCATCGAATTCCCAGGGTGGCGCGGCGATGCCGCTGACCCTGGGCTTCGGAGTGCAACCCCTGCGGGGTATTGGCCTCACGGCGATTCTCGAAAGGCCATCGAAAAACCGTCGCTACCGGGCGGCGTTGATCAGGGCTTCGGCGCCCTGGGCAAGCAATTGCTGGGCGACCTCAACGCCTAGCGATTCCGCAACTCCCAGCGATTCGGCTTCCGACACTGCGGCAGTCGACTTTGCCGCGATGCGTTGCCGGCCATCTTGGCTGAGTACGACTCCCTCCAAGGCGAGTTTGTTCCCGTCTTCGAGGCGTCCCCAAACGCCGACCGGCGCCATGCAACCGCCGCGCAATGTTCGCAACATGGCCCGTTCGGCGATTACGGCCGCCAGTGTTTCGGCATGATTGAGCGGCGCCAGCGCTTTCGCGGCCGCAGCGTCGTTTTCGCGAATTTCCAACCCCAAGGCGCCTTGGCCAACCGCCGGCAGCATCACCCCGAATGACAAGACCTGCTTGATGCGGTCGCTCAATTCGAGCCTTCGTAGGCCAGATTCGGCCAGAATCAGGGCGTCATACTCGCCGTCGTCCAATTTTTTCAGACGCGTATCCACATTACCTCGGATTTCGGCCACGTTCAAATCGGGCCGAACATGCAGGAGCTGCGCCCGGCGCCTCGCGCTGCCGGTGCCGATTTTCGCCCCCTTGGGTAACGAGAGAAGTTCTTCGCAGGTGTTGCAGACGAAGGCGTCGGCGGGGCTTTCCCGCTGGGGCGAAGCGGCCAACCGCAGGCCTGCAATCGGCTCGGTGGGCAGGTCTTTGAGGCTGTGAACCGCCAAATCGATTTCGTTGGCAAGCAGGGCGCGTTGGATTGCCTTGGTGAAAACTCCCTGTCCGCCGATTTCGCCCAAAGGCGCCGTGTTGGCGTCGCCTTCGGTGCGAATGGGGACAATCTCGACAACCACTCCGGAATTCTGGAGTTGCCGCGACACCCAATTCGCCTGCCACTGCGCCAAAGCGCTGGAGCGGGTTCCAAGACGAACAGATAGCGTTGCAGGCATCGGGTCGACCAGCATTTCAGAAGATGGGTGTTTGGTAGGCTAGGTAAAGCAGGTGGCAAATTCGAAGGGGATGGTTCCTGCATCAGGGTTTGAGAAGCCCGGCTTCTGGGCGAGCGGCAGATAAAAATTAACCAGCCGCTCCCAGTACGACGGGCACTCCTGCCCGTCGAAAATGCCCAGACGGGCAAGAGCGCCCATCTTACAACTGGTAATTTTTTTCCGCTCGCCCTGTAGGGACAGTTTGCCCCCACACACGATACAAGTCCGACTTCGCCAAATGGCGTGCTCGCCGCTGCTGTTGTTTTAGCCGGTCGTAATAATGAAGGCTAGGCGTGGCTCGATTGCTGCTGCTTGCCACTCGCACCCCGAGAGGCGGCATTGTAGCGCTATTGATACCGGCACCATCTTCCGATTTTCGTCGAATTCAAGATTTCGAGGTTTTCCGGCATCGGTTCGGCCGTTAAAATTGGCGTACACCGCCTATTCGCTGATCGATCTCACGAAGGCATCTGGGCAAAGTTACAAAGTGGTTGGTTGGGTAAGGGAATCGGGTAGGACAGATTATTGTAATTTTGGCGGTAAGGTCTGGGCGATGTTTGCAATGAAGCGGTCCTGCAAGTTGTGGCGGACTATTCGCCCGTTGGGGCGCTGTTGAGTCGTGATTGGGCGGCAAAAAAGCGTCTTTCGGTCGCGAATTTTTGGTCGCGAGCAGGTCTGGGTTGGCGAGTCTGGGAATAAATATTGTGCAGGCGCGCGTTTTGCTGTGAGATGGAGTTCTGAATTCTACGCTGGAGTCCAGCGTTTCAGCGGGCTGGTACAAGAGGACCTAAAGTTATGGGGAAGTTCACATCTCGGCGAGCGGTTCTTTTTGGAGCCGTGGCGGCCGCATTCAGTACTCCCAGCCTGACGGTGTTTGGTCAGACGCCGCGCGGGCGCCGGCCGCTTAAGGAGCCTGTTTTCCGAATTAGTAAAACCGCGACGAAACCCACCGGCGCCGCAAAAGCTCCGCACCCCCTCGACCCCGCCTTGAAAATCGCCCGCGAGGGATTGCAACACATACAACGCGACATTCGCGACTACACCAGCACCGTGGTCAAGCGCGAGCGCATCAACGGCAAGCTCAACGACCATGAATACATGTTCGCCAAAATTCGCAACCGCAAGGTGGTCGACGGCCGTGAAGTCGTGCCGTTTAGCGTGTACATGAAGTTCCTCAAACCGGCAAACATCAAGGGCCGCGAGGTGATTTATGTGGCGGGGAAGAACAAAAATAAAATGTGCGCGCATGAGGGCGGTTCCGCCGGGCGATTCCTACCCACCGTCTGGCTCCACCCGACCGGCCTCTTGGCGATGCGCGGCCAGCGGTACCCGCTCTACGATTTGGGAATCGAAAACCTGATCATGAAGTTGATTGAAAAAGGCGAGCGCGACGAAAAACGCGACGAATGCGAGGTGAAGTTCTTCTACAAAACCCGAGTCAGCGGCCGCGTTTGCACCTGCATCCAGGTTTCCCACCCCAA
>QIKY01000157.1 GCA_003233175.1 Planctomycetaceae bacterium
CTTATGTGTATCCTGACCCCTTATGTGTATCCTGACCACTTATGTGTATCCTGACCCCTTATGTGTATCCTGACCCCTTATGCGTATCTTGAAGTGCTCTCGACCGCCGTCGCTTTTTGCTTGCTCAATTGGTCGTTGTGCGTCGGCGAAAAGTCCTCCCTTCGTTTCCGCTACGAAGTAGAGCCTCTCTTGGTTTTCGTTCTCGACGAGAACAATCCCGATTGCTGGCCTATAATTCATTGTCTTGCCAAAGCCTGCTGTAAAACTCATCAATTCTCTGCTGTAATTCGTCGCTGACAGCCCCGCACTGTTTGGCTTCGGAGATCGCTGCTTTGACTATCTTGTTGGCAGTCGCCAACTCGCTCTGATTTGGAACCACAAACGGAAGACGCTTTAGGTAGTTCGCCGAGTTGTTCGCTGTCGGATTGATTTGTCGCACTAACCCAGTTGCTATCACAGAGTTAAAGAAGCCTAGGAGGAATAAGAGGTAACGAGGCTCTTTCGGAAAAACGCCAACGATACCTTGGTCAAACAACCGTCCCTCAAGCAAGGCGGCTGTCAAGCGACCGGACGCAACCATTGGCACTCCGAGTCCCTCACGAAAATAGAACGCTGAATTCTGAAATCTAGCAGGGTTCTTGCCTCTTCTTCGGTATTCACAAATCGCGTTCACATTCCAGTCTACGTACCAGTGTGTTTCCTTTACGAACGGAATGGCCCCACCTCGAACGATTGGGATGAAAGCTGCTTTGCCCTCAAACCCTTCCAGTGTCGGCTGTTGACGGGCGATTTCCAAGGATTCGATGAGTGTATACGGCTTCGATCGGCGTACGGTTTCTGCCGATTTTCTAATCCACCTTCGGTCGTTTCCGGAGTAGAAGCCAGTTTTGAACTCAGCATATTCTTCAATGGCTTCGGACGCTCGCGACGAAATTGCAATTCCATTGCCACCGTTTTGATAGACCAATTCCGAGTGAGATTGGCTCGCAACGTCTTCCTGCGAAACATAACTGACCGCACAGGGCCAATTGGATTCCTTCTTGCCAATACAATCGAGGAAGCTGTCGGCGTTTTCGAACTTGGTGGCAATACGTATTTCGTGGTTGGCTCGCGGTCGTTCTTTCCTGACGGTTATGATGCACAAACCAGAATAACCAAAGTTTATGTTCGGAAAAAAGTTGGAAGGAAATAGAGCCAGTTCCTCAATCGTTGTTTCACGAAGAAGTGTTTCCCGAAGTGCTTTGTGTCGAGTTAGCCAAAGAAACGTGTCCGGCACAATAAAAACGAGCCGCCCTTTCTCGTCGAGCAGTGACAACGAGTGAAAAAGTATCAATCCGTATGACTCGCGGACATAAACATTTTTGAATCGCGATTGCAGTTGTTTTCGTCGCTCGGGGGACTGGTATGCACCATATGGCGGATTCGCGATAATGCGTGTGAATGACACCGGCGAGTCAAACAGACTGGGCAGTCCAAAGTCCAACGCATCTTCTTGATGAACATCAACGGATGTACCGCGATACTTTTCAGAAAGCAGCGACGCTGCGTCTGGATTCAACTCGGAAGCCCGAATCGTGGCGTGTGGATTTACTTTGAGTAGACCATCAATCAAGTCGCCAGCACCTGCACATGGCTCCCAAATCACGTCTCCATCGCCATGGCGCAGCCGCGACACCATGAAAGACACGATTGGCGTGGATGCCGTGTAGTGGGCCTGCAACTCATCGCGGTAACGTTGCGGTCTTGTGACTACCATGCCAAATACTTGTCCAATCCATTTGTCGTTAGGTGATTGTAAAAATCGGCACTGAGGTCGTTTTTCCAGTCAATGTTTGTTGAAATCCATTTGCCGAGGTCAAAGCCTGAGAATTCCAAAACCTTCGGGTATGTTTCCGTGCCGCAGTACACTTCCCAAAGACCGGATTTCTTCAACGTTTGTAGATAATTGTTGTTTTCATCTTCCTTGGACCGAACAAACAGCATGCAACGGTACGTCTCTTTCTCGATGTTACGATAAATGCTGGCAACCAAAAGGAGCCGATTTGTGTTACCTTTTTCGTTCGAGCCAAATCCGCTCTTGCAGTCCACCACGTTCCGTACACCATCTGCAATGAAATGCAGATCAAGCTCTAGTTTGATCTCTCCTGAGGTGACGAGTTGCCATACTTGGTCGTAGTATTTAAGCAGTGCCTTCTTGTCGTTGTCACCGATGGAAAGATTCTGAATAAACTGACGAACTTCGTTGGCAAGTCGTTTCCGAACGTCTTCAAATAGCGGCGGGACAAACAGAGTCACATTGTCTCTCACTGGTAAGTCGAAACAGGTGGTCACGAACGGTTCCCATAACTCTCCGATCCTTCGAGAAAAAGCCATGTACTCGTATGGCCAAACCTCGTTCCGCCCTTCTAGCATGACTGCATTCGTACAGTGCATAAGCATTAATCTAGCCTTCGTCTGATCGACAAAACTCCAATCCTCTCTGGTCGCAACCTGCTGCACAACGGTTTCAAGTTTGACTCGTTCCGCCGCTAATGCTTTGTTGATAGCGGCGGCACGTTTCTTGAACTGGGTTGAACCGAATGTCCGATTAATTTCTCCCAGAAGTTCCAGCGTTCGCGAGCGAAGGTGTCCAAGTACATCGTTCTTCCGCTCGCCAATCGCAGAGTCTATGGTAAGTGTCATTGGGTTTTTGCTTTGGCGTATTGAGGTTAGTGGGAGTGATGGCAAGCCTGTTTCAAACAAACCACCAAAAGGTTGATTGACAGCGTATGATAATGTCATTATCGCATGTGAAATATCCGGAGCCCTGGCGATCTCCGGAGGTCTCGGCTTTCAACTCGTTGCGTGGGGAATCTAAGGGGTCAGGGGGAATCTAAGGGGTCAGGACTCATTGTTTGGCGTTTTGGCGCGTGATGGACTCCCTGGATGCCACGACCACCCGGCGCCGATGAAGCAGACGAACTGTATCACGCGTTAAAACGCGGGAACGCTCGAACCACGATCTTTCGTAAGGACTCCAATTACGAGGCGTTCGAGAAAATCGTTGCCGAAGGACTGGAGCGTTACGGCATTCACCTGCTTGCGTTTCGATGGGCGTCCAACCATTGTTCGTGCTGGAGTATGTTTTGAAGTGCATGAAGAAGAAAACACGCTAAAGCGTGAACTCCAACGGTTGTAATCCCGCAGCGTACGCCCCAACGGTTGCTCACATTTTTTCCACCACTTGAATGCCCAGTAGCTCCAAGCCTTGGCGAATGGTGCGGCCGGTGAGGTCGCACAACAGCAGCCGACTGTCGCGTAGTGCTTCCGTTTCCGCCTTCAACACGTGGCACTGTTCAAAAAACACGGAGAACTGCTTCGCTAGTTCGAACAGGTAGCCGGTCAAATGATTCGGCCGGTAATCGGCGGCGCACTCCTCCAGGGCCTCGGAAAATCGCAGCAGTTCCATCGCCAGCGCCCGCTCCGCCGGTTCGTTGATCGAAATGACGGCGGCGGAATTGCGCAGCGATTCAATATCTATGCCGCCGCGAGCGAAGATCGATTGCGTGCGAGCATAGGCGTATTGCATATACGTGGCCGTATTTCCTCGTAAGGCGACCATTTTCTCGTAGCTGAAAACGTAGTCGCTCTCGCGGTTTTGAACCAAATCGGCATATTTCAAGGCCGCCACGCCCACCACCCGCGATACATTCTTGCGCTGCTCCTCATTCAACAACCCGGCTTCTTCATCGATCCGGCAAACTTCCGCATGCGCGGCTTCAATGGCGTGGGCGATCAGCGAATCGAGCGGAACATTCTCCCCGCTGCGCGTTTTCAGCGGTCGGCCATCTTCCCCCAACACGGCGCCGAAACTAATGTGTTGTAGGTCCACGTTTTCGCAGCCCATCTGCGCCGCCACGGCGAACAGCTTGCCGAAATGCTCGCCTTGCCGGTGGTCCACGACATATAAAATCGCATCGGGCCGCCACTCCTCCAACCGGTAGGCAATCGTGGCTAGGTCGGTGGTGGCGTACAGATAAGCGCCATCTCGCTTGCGGACGATCATCGGCGTTTCAAATTGATCGAGAAACACACACATCGCACCGTCGCTCTGGCGCGCCAAGCCGCGTTTTTCCAAGTCTTGCACGACTTGCCCCAACCGCCCGTGATAAAAACTCTCGCCGTATTCGTAATCGAATGAGATGTCGAGCAGGTCGTAAATTTTTTGAATCGAAGCCCGGCATTGCGGCAGGAATTCGTCCCAGAGTTGCCGGTTTTCGGCGTCGCCGGCGTGCAGCTTCGCGGTTTCATTCAGCACGGCTTGCGCGATTTCGGGGTGCGATTGCGCGTCTTGCCGCAATGCTTCGTCCTGCTCGACGGCAGCAATTTTTTGTTGCACCGCCTCGCACTGCTTGCGTAAATCGGCTAGTGACTTTGCTATGTCTTTGAGATGTTTGGCGTCTCGCTTGGCTTGTTTTTTGTCGTCGCTTTTGGGAGCGGCTTGGGCGGCGGCGTGTTCGGCTTCCTTATCGGCCAAGGCTTGTTCCAATTGGGGAAGTTTCGCCTTTCCCGCATGGTATTCGAGCAGTGCATTGACGCGTTTGTAGAGCCGCTCCAACTCCTTGACCGGCTGCGCCGAATACGCGGCTTCATCGCGAAAATGTTTGTATCCATAAATGATCATGCCGAACTGCGTGCCCCAGTCGCCAAGATGGTTGTCGCTGATCACGCGGTGGCCGAGAAACCGCAGCAGACGGCAGAGGGCGTCGCCAATGACGGTGGAGCGAATGTGTCCCACATGCATCGACTTGGCCACGTTGGGCGAGGAAAAATCGACCACATAGGTTTTCGGCTGCTCGATCAGCGCCACGCCCAAACGAGAATCACGCCGCGCCGTTTCGAGCGATTCCAAAAGAAAGGCGTCGGAAATTCTCAGGTTGATGAAGCCCGGTCCGGCAATTTCCGGCGGCTGGCAGAAGTCGGCCAAATCGACGCGGGCGATCATCTCGGCGGCAATATCTCGCGGCGGGCGGCCCAGCTTTTTCCCCAGCGGCATGGCGCAATTGGCTTGGTAGTCGCCATGGCGGGCGTCCTGGACAGGGCGAATCATGTCTAACAGCGGCGCTGGGTGATCGGCGTATTCCGACAAAACTGGAGAGAAACGTCTTTTGATTTCAGCGAGTATGTTCATCGGTATCGGTGAGGTGATTTGTTACGAAGTATTTTGTGGCCGGAAAAAGCCCGGCATTTTCAAAATGCCGGGCTTTTAATTCGGCGTATGGATTCCACGCAGCTCCTGATCGCCGCTAGTATCGCCGACCGGCTCCCACCTTGAAAAGGCGCCTTGCCGGAGTGGGCTCGCCAGGAACGCATCAAAAATAGTTGATTCATTGCCGAGCATCTATTACAATTTGGGCGTCGTCGTCGCGCCGCTCTTTCTCCACAGCATTGATTTTCCTCCTCCGCTCTCGGCAGACAACAACAAGGGAAACGCCTCGTCTTCCGGGGGTTCCCTTTATGGAACGAACTTTTTGAGTTCGTTGGAAAATGAGTTTCATTCCCTGGAGGTGCGTTATGCTGTCGCTCACGCTTGGAAAGTCGGACCGATTTTGTGATGGTGTTTCTCGGCGGAACTTTATGCGATTGGGCGCCTTGGGAATTGGCGGACTGACAATGGCCGACCTGCTGCGGGCCGAAGCGCGGGCTGGCGGCGGTTCGTCGAACAAGGCGATCATCAACATCCACATGGCCGGAGGGCCTTCACATCAAGACACTTTCGACTTGAAACCCGACTCACCGGCGGAGTTTCGCGGCGAATTCAGTCCGATACGAACCAACGTTCCCGGCTTGGACATTTGCGAGCATTTCCCCAAACTGGCTCAGATGGGCGACAAATTCGCCGTGATCCGATCGTTAACCGGCATGATCAGCGATCATTCCGATTTCCACACCCAAACCGGCTACGGCCGAAAAGATTTGAGCAACGTGGGCGGCCGCCCTTCGATTGGCAGCGTGGTGGCCAAGCTGCTGGGGCCGGCTGGAACCGGCGCCCCGCCGTTCATCGGCTACAACGGCAGCTACCCAGGATATTTGGGGCCGATTTATAAGCCCTACAGTCCGCGCGGCGGCGACCTCCGTTTGAGCGGCGCCCTGACCGCCGAACGGCTCAACTCGCGTACGCAACTGCTCGCCGATTTGGATCAAATCCGCCGCGATGTCGACAACTCCGGCCAGATGGAAGCCCTCGACGCATACACCCAAACCGCCGTTGATGTCGTTACCTCCGCCAAGGTGGCCGACGCGCTCGACCTCAACAAAGCCGACGCCAAAACGCGCCAGCGTTACGGCGCCCGCGATGGCGACTCCTTCCTGCGCGCCTTCCGTTTGGTGCAAACCGGCGTCCGTGCGGTCACTTTTAATTGGGGCAGTTGGGACACCCACGGCAACAACTTCGGGCATCTGAAAAAACAACTGCCGAAGCTCGACCTAGCCATGAGCGCCTTACTGCAAGACTTGCACGACCACGGCATGGCTGACGACGTGAGCGTTGTCATGTGGGGCGAATTCGGCCGCACGCCGCGTATCAATCCGGGTGCGGGTCGCGACCATTGGCTGGCGTTGGCGACGTGCTTCTTGGCCGGTGGTGGCATGCGCACCGGTCAGGCGGTCGGCCAGTCGACCAAGAATGCGGAAAACGTGAAAGATCGGCCTGTTCACCTGCAGGAAGTCTTCGCCACGCTTTACCACTGCCTGGGAATCGATGTCGCGAAAACCATGCTCGCCGACCCCAACGGACGGCCGCAATATCTGCTTGATCGCCGCCAACCCATTCGCGAATTGGTTTAGCCAAACGCTCTGACTCGGCGTTTTTCTTTCCTCGCTTTGCGCTGCGGCTTCCCAGCCAAGGCGTTTCCGGGGAGCAGGTGCGTTTCCACGTCTTCCTTGCCGTACGTTGCCGTCGCCATTCTCCTACGGCACTTGATATTGGCGGCAAAAGCCAATACACCTTAGGCATTATGAAAATAGAACGTATTGAAACGTTGGTTTGTCATGCCCGCATGCGGAATTGGGTGTTTGTCAAGGTCGTGACCGACCAGCCGGGGTTGATCGGTTGGGGCGAGGCGACGTTGGAGTGGCACACGCGCGGCGTGACCGGCTCGATAGACGACCTGGCGCCGTTGCTCATCGGTGAAGACCCCACGCGCGTGGAGCATCTGTGGCAAACGATGTGGCGGCAACACTTTTGGCACGGCGGCGGCATTGTTCGTTCGACAGCCATCTCTGGAATCGACCTCGCGCTCTGGGATATCGTCGGCAAGGCGGCCAACCTGCCTTGCCACAAACTTTGGGGTGGCCCCGTACGAGACTACATTCGCCTGTATTGCCATCTGGGCGGCGGCAACATGGAGAGTTTCTACGAAACGCGGGTGGAGGAATCGGCCCGCTTCGCCGACCTCGCGCGGCAGGCGGTGGCGCAAGGATTCACCGCCTTCAAGGCCATGGCCGCGCCGCCCACCATGCCGTTGGAAGGTTTGAAACCGATCAAGGCGGCAGAGGCTTGCGTGGCTGGAATGCGAGAAGCCGTGGGCGATGATATCGATATCATGGTCGATTGCCACGCCCGCCCTTCACCGGCCATGGGCCTCAAACTGGCGCATGCGCTCGACCCATACGGACTCTACTTTTTTGAAGAGCCTTGTTGGCCGGAATCCATTGAAGGGCTGGCCCGCATCAACGCCGCCGTGGCCACGCCGATTGCCACCGGCGAACGATTAACGCACTTGGCCGCCTTTCGAGATTTGTTCGCCCAGCGCGGCTGCGACGTCTGCCAGATGGACCTCACCCATTGCGGGGGCTTCACCGAAGCACGCCGCATCGCGGCCTTGGCCGAAGCGCACCGCATTGCCTTGGCGCCGCACAATCCTCAAGGACCTGTGAGCACCGCCGCTTCCCTGGAGTTCGGTTTTTCGCAGCCCAGCTATATCATTTGCGAGACCGTTCACAACGACGTGCCCTGGCGGAGCGACGTCGTACAAGAAGGTTACACGCTTGACAAAACAACGCGCACGGTGCGCCCGAACGACCAGCCCGGCTTGGGCGTAATCATCAACGAAGACGAAGTCCGTAAGCATCCGTTTGAACAAGAGATTTTGCAACGCGTGAACCATCCCGACGGCTCCGTGGGCGATTGGTAGTCGCGAGAGACCGCTTACGCGGCGGTTGAGAATTGACCAAGTTAAAAGCCCGGCATTTTGAAAATGCCGGGCTTTTTTCTTACCGACAAAAAAAATCGGCTGGTAAATCCTCATCCGCCGCTCGCCATGAGGGTAATGTTATCGCGTCTTCGATTTCGATTTGAATTTCGATTTCGACTTGCCTTTATTGAACGGCCGTTTGCTATTTTGAAAACGAGAGGGTCGCGGCGCGGCTTCGTCCATCTTCGAAATTCTCAGCTTGCGTCCGACCACGGAAACGTTCTGGAGCGATTCGAGCACTTCGCTGGGCATGCCTTGGGGCAGGTCGATCGAACTAAAGCTATCGAAGATCGTGATTCTGCCGATCGATTCATTGCCGATACCGGCTTCGTTGGCAATCGCGCCAACAATATTCGCCGGTCGAACACGATGATTCCGCCCCACTTCAATGCGATACGTTTGCATGCCGGCTTCCGTACGGCGCGGTCCGGAATCGCGATCGTTTCGAAACTCGCGTTTCGGCCTTTGGGAGCGACTGTTATTTCGTTCGGCGCTCCCTCCCCCGCTCCGCTGGTGTCTTGCATCGCCGGTGAAATGAACTTGCTTCAACTCGTTTTTAACCAGCAGCGGACTTTCCTCATTGGACAAAACCGCCAATGAAGCGGCGACCAACTCGATCGGGATGTCGTTTTCTTGTCGGTATTGCTCGACGATCGACTGGAACGTTTCCAGATCCTTGCAGGCCAAACCCTGCGTGATTCGCTCATGGAACCGCGCCACGCGTTGCTTGTTGATGTCGCGATTGGACGGCAGGTCCATCGGTTGGATGGCTTGCCGGGTGGCGTATTCGAGTCGCTCCAGCAACCGGCGTTCGCGAGGATGCACGAACAGAATCGCCTCGCCGCTGCGGCCCGCGCGCCCGGTGCGTCCAATGCGATGCACGTAGGCTTCGCTATCGAAGGGCAGGTCGTAATTGATCACGTGGCTGATGCGTTGGACATCCAAACCGCGGGCCGCGACGTCGGTCGCGACGATAATATCGACCCTGCCTTTCCGCAAACGTTCGACAATCCGCTCGCGTTGCTTTTGAGCGATATCGCCGCTCAGGGCGGCGGCTTTGAAACCGCCTTGGGAGAGGTATTCGGCCAGCGTTTCGGTCATGTTTCTGGTCTTGACGAAAACGAGCACGCCCTCGGTGGGCTCCGCTTCCAAGAGCCTCGCCAGAACCGCCTGTTTCTGATGCGGCGCCGCCACGATATACCGCTGGTTAATGGTGTCGGCGGTGGCCGTTTTTTGCGTGATCGTAATTTCGGCCGGGTCTTTGAGATGCTGCTTCGCGATTTCGCGAATCGGTTTCGGCATGGTGGCCGAGAACAACGCCATTTGCCGATTTCCCGGAACCTGTGTTAGCACCCATTCGACATCTTCGGCGAAACCCATGCGGAGCATTTCGTCGGCTTCGTCCAACACCAAACATTGCAGTTCGCCGAGTTTCAGAGAGCCGCGGCGCATGTGGTCCATGACGCGTCCCGGCGTGCCGACAACAACATGCACGCCTCGGTCGAGCTGCCGAAATTGGATTTGATAGTCTTGCCCGCCATAGATCGGCGCGACTCGCAAGCCGGGCGTGTTGGCGGCGTATTTCTCAAACGCTTCGGCGACTTGAATCGCTAGTTCGCGCGTCGGCGTGAGGACCAAAACCTGCGGCTGCCTGCTGGAGAGATCAATCCTGTCGAGCAACGGCAGGGCGAAGGCGGCGGTTTTTCCGGTGCCAGTTTGGGCCTGACCGAGAACATCGCGACCGGCCAACAACAGCGGGATGGTTTGGGCTTGAATCGGGGTGGGCGTGGCGTAGTCGAGCTTGCGGAGCGTTGCCAGCAGGGCGTCGCTCAGGCCAAGCGAAGGAAAGCCGGCATCGGCTGTCGGCGTTTGCGTTTCGCTTTCACTCTCACTCTCACTCTCGGACGCTGGAACGGGTGCGTGGTCGCCAGTGGTATCGGAATCAATCGACGCAACTTCTCTCTCAAACTCAATTTCGGACACAGACATAAAGTACCTGAATATTCTTGGTAAACCGTTTGAACCAACGACCGCCACGGAGAGTCGTCGATGGGCGACACGAGCCCTGCCAAAACGGGGAAAGCCCCTGCTTTGGAATCGTTCAAAGGAAGTTTCACCTGGAGTGCAATCGCGGACGAACAACGGTGCAAGCCCTTGCTATCGTCAAAAACGACAGGCGTTAGCCCGGCAACCAGAAGGCGCCGCTTATCGACGCACACCAGGAATGCCATAGCTACTTGCAAGAAATGATCGAACGCGTCAGGTGCTGTTCAGGAATCGATGGGCAATGAGTTTACGTTATGCGGTCTAAAAAGGAGAATTCGCAAAACGCAAAGCAAGCCCAACAAGGTGGGAATCTGAATCTGGCCGGAAGTGAATCAATCACTACAGGCAATTTAGCAGAATTTCGATTTCTTGGCGAGGGGCGGAACAGGACAAAGATTTCACCAAGGCGGGCGGCGGAAGATCAGCGGGGCTGTTTGGTCGACGATGGCCCGGCCAATTCCTCCTGGGGATGGAGCGAAGCTGGCTCGGGGAAGGCGCGTTCCCGGTACAGCCGCAACGCGCGAATGGCGTGTCCTTGAGGACCGATTTCCCATTTTTTGCGAGCGTGTTTTCGCATCAACGACGCCAGGAAGCCGATCGCCTTGGTCATTTGAGGGCCGTGCAATTCTTCTTCGGGCAGTGAGTAGGTCAGCCATTCGGCAATGTGGCCGGTGGTTTGGAGTTTTCGAGCGGCGTCGCCGGAATCGGCCCGTCCCTTGAACCAATCGGTGCTGAAGCTGCCATCTCTGTTTTGCAAACGCAGCGCATAGATTTGGAAGTCGTCGATGTATTTTTCGGCGCGTTTCCACTGACCTTCCAGCGGCTGCCCGCTGGCTTGTCTTTTCCGAGCCGCGTAAGAAATTCCCATCAGTCGGTGCGTTCCACCGCAGGCGGCGCCCACGACCGGCTGCTTGAGTTCTTCCTGGATCAGTCGCGGGATATCCCATTTCTGGCCCTGCCTGTTTTGCCATTTGGCGTCGAGGGGGAGGTAATGGGAGAAAGCGATGAGCTTGAAGGTCAGCTCTTCGCCAAGACGGCAATTCCCTTGTTCAAACGCGATCAGGTCGGCGAGCGTAAATTTGCGGCCGCTAACCACGATCGGATATTCTTGTTTAACCTTCGATTGCGCTAACATGGCCAAAAACTGCCCGTGGTGCCCCTGCACGCCAACGCCAACGCGGGCTTGCAATCGCGCACCCGATAAATGAAATAGCTGCGTGCCTTTGCAACGCCCATTCTGACACAACCAGCCGATCGCGTTGGCCGAGCGTCCTCGCACCGATACCTTCGCCTCAATGCCGTAGCCGATCAGCCAATGCATGATCTCCCAGCAGTTCCGATTCCCCACGTTTTCCACGCGTCGAGCGTAAAGCGAAAGTGTTGCGTCGATCGAATCTCGCAACTGTCGCTGTCGTTGGCTTAATGCAGGGCGGCTTGCTTTGGGCGTGACCGCAGCGGGCGGCGTGGGTGGCGCCAACTCCACGCGCGAGGCGATTTTTTCCGGTTTTCTCGGATTGAGGGCGGCGGCGCTGGCTGATTTTTTTCGCTTGACGTCTGTTGTATTACGGCGTCTGGACGACACGGTTCGTTTTTTGGTCGATTCCAAAACGACCGGCCCGGAGTCTTCTCGTTCGCTCTGCGACCGGGCGAGAGCGGCGGAAGTTTTGATCAACCCCAAGCCCGGCGTCGGCTCATCGGGCGAATTGGAAACGACGTCTTCTCCGGCGGCTTCCTTTAAGAAGAACGCGAACGATTCCGTCGCCAACGGCAAGATCAAAGCGAGAATAAAAAAGGGCGTAATAATGCGGGCCCGAATCAACGGCCTCAAAGCACGGACCTGCAACAATCCGGGGCGCTTGAATCGAGACGGCGTCGCTTCACATTTCCTAAAACCGAACGTACCAGACATGTTGCGTGCGTATCCTGAAACAAGGAGAGAGCTAGACGGGGAAATCCCGATTATCGGGAAAAATCAAATGAGGCAGACTCCAACGAGGCTCGATGCGTACCGATGAACTCCAGGCGAATTTTTTATCGACGAAGGGTTGTCGGCATTTGACAACAATCACAACTTTCCGGCGCACCGTCGGTAAACGGCAACCAACAGAATGAATAACCACCGCGACCGTTACTTCACCCAAAAGAGCAGCCGGGAAAAATTTCCGGCTTTCTCGATCGACGTCATCGGACCCAGCCCATCAGTCGATCGGCAAGCGAAGGCGTCGGCGCCACGATAGGCTCGCCGCCAGCGATAAAGGTTCGCCAGGCGGCCAAGTCGCCGCCGTAGTCTTTACCAGTAACTTTCTTCAGCGAGAGAACGGTCTCATGTTGTATGGCTGGGTCGGGATCGTCGAGCCCCAGCTCCAACGATTCGATCACGGCTCGGCTTGTGGCGAAATCGCCCAAGGCGCGCGTCGCGGCAAGACGCACATCGACATTGGTGTCGCCGCCAATCAACTCGGCCAAGGCGGCTGTCGAATCGGCCGATTTGAGTGTTTGCCACGACTCGCAAGCCGCGATCCGCACACGGGAGTCGCCGTCGTGCATGGCAATTTTTAATGCGGCGATTGTGTCGGGCGTGTCGAAATGACCCAAAGCCCTGACCGCCGCGGCCCGTAAACGCGAATTCGGCTCGTTCTCGACGCCCACCGACAACTCATGCGCCAGACGCGCGTACTCTTCCGGCGCCATGCTTTCCGCTCGGCGCCCCAACGAAAGCGTGGCTTCTTCTCGTTGGTCGAGGGTGGGGCCGTATCGTTTGAGGTCGTCCGACCGATCGGTGTGAAAGGGCCAGAAACTCGGCGCCGGCATGGTCGACAACTGCGAACAACCGGCGTTCAAAAAGAACAACCCGGTAGATGCCAGGAGGATCCATTTCCGCATATCGCTATCCATTCTTGCAGGCCATTCCTAATTTCCCACCATGCAGGGCGTGGGACTATATCAGAAAGATCGGCCGCCAGACAATGTAAGTTTGCGATATTTGGGACCACGTTTCCGTTTACACCGAATGCCAGGCGGAGCAGAGGTTGCAGCGAGGTTTATTGCGGGGAAATACGTCGCGTGTGAAGTATGGGCAAAAAGGCATGATTGGCGGCCATACGCAAGATAGCAAAGCTCAGAGAACGGCGTTGGCCGCCTCAATGCTCTTCAGCCGATCAAGAACTTCGCGTGCGTTGAGTTTTATGTTGGTGTTGATGTCTGCTTCCAAGAGCCGCTTTATCGCCGCTTTCAGTTCGCTGACATCCGCGCCGGGATTGGCCCGGGCCAGCAATTCCACCGACCGAATTGCATTGATCAGCACTAAGCCTCGTTTGAATTTGACGCCATATTCGTTGCTCTCATCGGCCACCACTTGCTCATTGTTGGGGTCGAGCATTTCCAGAAGGCCATCCTCCGCCCGGATGTCTCCGTTGCGAGCCAGGCCGGTGGCGGCGTTGTAACGCGCGTTCGGGTAGGCGTCGGCCAGCAGAACGTTGAGCGCCGCGATGGCTTCATCTCCGCCCACCACGCCGAGCGCAAAAGCGGCCGTCTGACGGAGCACGCCAAGTTCGTCTTGGGGATCTTCCCCAGCGGTGTTCGCGGTGGCGGCTTTCTTGAGAACCGCCATGACTTGCCGATTGTTTTGCATTTTTTCGCGGCCCAGGCTTGGCGCCAATACGGCAATGGCTTCCACGGCGGTTCGCCGCACGTCGGGGGCTGTGTCTGGACCGGCCGCCAGACAAAGCGCCGGCAAACCATCGTCGATGTAAAACTCGCCCAGCGCGCGGCTCAGAAACACACACAGGCTGATCTGCTCTTCGTCGGTTTTGTCGAGCCGAGCCTCCAACGACTTGGCCAAACTTTGCGCAAGTTCTTTATCTTTTTTGAGATGATCGTACTGTGGATTTCTCAAAAGGTCGGCCAATGTGGCGGCCTTTTGCCAGGTGGCGTTTCCGCCCCGATCGATTTCGGCGGCGAGCTTGGCCGGGCTGCCGCCCATGTGGGCGAACCAACTGAACATCAGATACAACGACACAATAATCGTGACGATAATCAGCGGAATCAGGAAAAGCTGGAGAATAAAGCCAGCGCCGGGAGGCGTGACATTCGGCAAGACGTCTTCCGTGGCCGGAACGGGTCGAACCGGTTGCTGTTGTTCTGCTGCGTCTTCCGATACCGGCATCTGTGGCCTCCCCCTCGTGAAACGTACCGTGTACAGTTTACCACCAACGGCACAATCCGAAAGGCGAGCGCGGCGGGCCACGGGGTGTTTGCCGTCAAAGCCGGGCTAAAACGTTCCGTCATATTTCGACGGGCAATGAGTTCGCCCATAAATTATTCGTGCGTAAATTAGTTGCCGGTTGTCTCTCGGAAAGCCCGGCATTTTCAAAATGCCGGGCTTTTGAACGAGGACGTGGTCGCCCACTAAAATCGGCTGTCAGATCCGAAATCATGCAACTGCTGGACCTAACCCTCGAAACCGCCGCCGCCAACCTCGCGCTCGACGAAGCGTTGCTGAATTCCTTTGAACAAAGGTCTGTCGAGCCAGACGCCGCGAATCGGGCGGACGGCATTTTGAGGCTTTGGGCGCCCGCCTCCACGGCGGTCGTGGTGGGGCGAAGTTCGCAAGTGGCCGACGAAGTGGATCAAGCATTTTGCCGCCAACAAAATATTCCCATTTTGCGGCGAACGAGCGGTGGAGCGAGTGTTCTCACCGGCCCAGGCTGCCTGATGTACAGCCTGATCTTGGATCTTGGCCAGCACGCCGAATTACGAGTCGTGTCGGCGGCGCATCGATTCGTGCTGGGTCGAATCCAAACGGCGCTGCGCGGGTTATCGCTGGAGGTGGAAATATCGGGCGTGAGCGACCTCACGGTTGCCGACAGAAAGGTTTCCGGCAACAGCCTCCGAGTGCTGCGAAACACGTTGCTGTATCATGGCGCCTTGCTGCATGACTTCCCTCTCGCTCTGATCGGGAAATGCCTGCGCACGGCGCCGCGCCAACCCGACTACCGCCGAGGGCGCTCGCACGATGAGTTCGTGGCGAACCTCAACGCCGAGCCTGACGGGCTGAAGTCGGCAATCATGCTGGCGTTCGGCGCCGAGGAATCGCTCTCTCCATGGCCCGCGGCGGCGACGCAACAATTGGTTGTGGAGAAATACTCGAACGACAACTGGAATTTTTGCCGGTAAATAAGGCGTCACGGAAAAGCAGAATAACGGTTGCCCAGCGCAAAAGCCCGGCGGATGTTGCGCAAAAAATCCCGGCATTTTGAAAATGCCGGGATTTTCATTTGCACGCAAATTTTGAGTGGAGACGCCAAGGCAGCGATCTGGCTCTTCTCAGCAGCCGAATTTTTCCAGCTTTTCACGCAGCGTGTCGGCCGTAAACGGCTTGACCAGATAGTCGGAGCAACCGGCTTGAATCGCTTCCAGCACGCGCGACTTTTCGGCTTCCGTCGTGACCATGATGATCGGCACCGAGGTGTTCGTTTTGCGAATTTCCTGAATCACTTCCAGGCCGCTTTTTCCCGGCATGTTCCAGTCGGTCAAGACAAGATCAAACTCGCCTTCGCCGAACTTTTGCACCGCTTCTATGCCATCGGCGGCTTCCACGGCGCCGGGCACTCCAACGGCTTGCAGTGAACGAAGAATAATCTTGCGCATTGTGCTCGAATCGTCGGCAACCAAAACCTTTGTAGACATTTTCAATTCCTTGAGAGGCGGCGTGTTGGATGGTGGTCGGAGCGCATCGATGCAGAACGCTTTGTTGGTTCTGCTCAATAAACGCTTGGCAAACTTTAGGTTGCTCCCATGTGAAGTCAAACACGCGCCGTTGGAGTTCATGCTTCAGCGTGTTTTCTTCTTCCGCACACTTCTAATACACGCTGAAGCGGGAACTCCCACGGCGCGTAAACGCCTACTTGCTCGGTCTCGGCAATGAATCGGCGGATTTCAGGTTCGACCGTCCAATAGATAAAAAAAGGTTTGCCTTTTTTGAATGTGGATTTGTGCAGCCTCATTCAGGGGGGGTAATTCAAAAAGACGGCCGACAAGAAGGTCGGCAACAAGTGTTAACCGGCATCTGTAATGAGAGTTACGAAAACATCAGTGGCGTCCTCCCAGGGGGCGTTCTCACCCAAAGGCGCCGTTTCCTGCAGCAATCGCTGAGAGAATTGTTGTAAACCGGCCCGCTCAAAAATCGATTCGCCGACACAGGCGCCATTTGCGTTCTACGTTTGACAAAACAATCTCGATGCGTCGCATGCCGGCGATCTGTTCGAGTTTGGTCTGTTTGCTGAGGGGGAAGAGTTTTTTAGAAAGGAGCTCTTACGTGTCAACGACGGTCACTGAATCTGTTGCCGGAGATGCAGCGGAGAATGTCGCGTCCGAACAACTGGTGGGCTTTCGCCTTGACCAGGAAGAGTACGGAATCGCGATCACCAAGGTTCAGGAAATCATTCTAGTCGGCGAAATCACGCGAGTGCCGCAAACGCCCGACTACATCAAGGGGCTGATCAACCTGAGAAGCACTGTTATCCCGATAGTGGATCTGCGGCGCCGATTCGGCTTGCATGAACAAGACGCCACCGACGAAACCAGAATCATGGTGGTGAATGTATTGGGGAAAACGATCGGCATTATTGTCGACGCCGTCAGCGAGGTGTTGCGTGTCTCGAATAATCAAATCGCTCCGCCGCCGCCGACCGTGGCCGGCTTGGGGCGCGAGTATCTGACCGGGCTGGTGAAACTCGAAAACCGCCTGCTGATCCTACTCGACATCGACAAGATTCTTGGCGAGGAGGAAGCCGGTTCGATTGGTGCGATCGGCTAACAAAGCGTCTTCTGCCGGGTGCGCGGTCGACAATCGACGGCAACCCGGAACACACACACTTTTTTCATTTCGATTTCAAACACACACGAACTTTTTTGAGCGAACAAAGGGGATACCGTCATGACACAAGCGAAAACGAAAAGCAAAGACAACGTCAAACTGGAAGAGCTGAAACAGGAGTTGGCGATCAATCGGGCCATGGCCGAAAACTCGCCGATCAACATCATTCTGGCCGATACCGATCTGAACATCACGTACATCAACCCGGCCAGCGTACGCACGCTCACCCCGTTGCAGCATTTGCTGCCGGCCCCGATTGCCGAACTCACGGGCCAGAATATCGACATCTTCCACAAAGATCCCGCCTACCAACGGCGCATTCTCGGCAACGAAAAGAACCTGCCGCATCGCGCCATCATCGAACTTGCCGATGAAAAACTCGATTTGCTGGTCAGCCCCACGTACGACGAAAACAACAAGTACCTGGGGCCGATGGTCACCTGGGATATCGTCACCGAAAAGCTCAAAATCGAGTCCGAAGCAGCTGAAAAGACGGCCATGATCGAAAACGTGCCGATCAACATCATGCAGGCCGACACCAACGGAATCATCACGTATATGAATCCGGCTTCGTTCAAGACCTTGCGTTCGATCGAACACATTTTGCCGGTTCCGGTTGATCAGATCGTGGGCGGCAGTTACGACGTATTCCATAAAAACCCGGCGCACCAGCGAAAAATATTGAGCGACCCGGCGAATCTTCCGTTGGAGTCGGAAATTGAAATCAACGGCGAGTATTTGGCGTTATCCGCGGCCGCCGTGTTCGACGTTGACGGCAACTATTCCGGCCCGATGATCTCCTGGGAAGTTGTCACCGATAAAGTCCGACTCGAGCGAGACTTCGGCGGCCAGATCGAAGCCATCAACAAGGCCCAGGCCGTGATCCACTTCGAGATGGACGGCACGATCATCGACGCCAACGAAAACTTCCTCAACACGGTGGGTTATTCGCTGGACGAGATCAAAGGCCAGCACCATCGCATGTTCGTGGAAAGCTCCTTCGCCAACACCACTGAATACAAGGGCCTCTGGGAAAAATTGAACCGCGGCGAATACGAAGCCGGAGAGTTCAAACGCATTGACAAGAATGGCAAGGAAATTTGGATTCAAGCCTCCTACAATCCGATCCTCGACCGCAACGGCGTGCCGTTCAAAGTCGTCAAATACGCCAACGACGTGACGGAGCAGAAGTTGCAAAACGCGAACTTCGCCGGACAAATCGAAGCCGTTAATAAGGCCCAGGCGGCAATCGAGTTCGAGATGGACGGCACCATCATCGACGCCAACGAGAACTTCCTCAGCGCGTTGGGGTATACGCTCGCCGAAATCAAAGGCCAGCATCACCGCATGTTCGTGGAAAACGCCTTCGCCAATAGCCCTGAATACAAAGAGTTCTGGGCGAAATTGAATCGCGGCGAATACGAAGCCCAGGAATACAAACGTGTTGGCAAGGGCGGTAAGGAAGTTTGGATTCAAGGCTCTTACAA
>QIKY01000153.1 GCA_003233175.1 Planctomycetaceae bacterium
ATCGACAATCCGTCGCAGTTCCGCGATAATTTCATCCTTGTTCGCCATGCAACAAGTATAAAAAATCACTCAATTCAAAGCACTACCAATTCTCACCCGTGAACGGTTACGTTTCTTCTTACCTCGGTGTTCATCAAAAGCAGCCTAAAGGCTGAACTCCAACGGTTCGGATTCCAACGGCTCCGGCCGATGGTTCAACGCGCCGCGGGATTGCAATAGAGCATGGCTTCCAAATGGGTCGAAGAGCCTTTGTCGTTGGGCGTTCGCTCCCGGTGCCACTCATGATGCGTCGGCGCGTGCTCTTCATGATAAGGCCAAGGGTCGAAGGGCGGTCGCCCCAACGCAGCGGTCAATTTGCTCGAATCGAGCGTGACATCTCCGGCGCGGGGCGGCATCGGACCGGCCTCCATGCGCGGGCAGCCGAACAGACAGTCGGGGTCGTAGCCGCCCAATCGGTTCACCACCTGCGCGATCTCGTACAGACTCAAACGGCGAGGACCGCCGGCATGATAGATTCCCCGCAAGTCGCGGCGAAGCACTTCGGCAAACACGCGGTTCAGGCAATCGGTGTACGTGGGCGTGCGGATTTCGTCGTAATACAACGTGGCCGGTTTCGACTTCTGGAAACGCGATTGGATCCAGTCGATGGCGCCGGCGTGTCCGTTGAAGCTTTCACCCATCGGCAACGAGATGCGCAACACGCATGCATCGGGGCGTCGGTCCAGGATGACCTGCTCCGCGACCTGCATGGTTTTTCCGTACACCGTGACGGGATCGGGCGGGGCTTCTTCGGTATAACCGCGGCGACCATTGCCGGAGAATGGGGAATCGCCCGAGAAGACCAAATCGATCGAGGAAAAAACCAGCCGCGTCGGGCGGTGCTTGATCACATCGAGCATGCTCGATATGCCGTGTACGTTCACCCGCCAAGCCATGGCGGGATCCAGCTCGCAAGATTTCAACGCACAACTGCCGCCGCAATATAAAACCGAGGCGAATTGAAATTCCTCGAACAAGCGGCTAAGCTCAATTGCGTCTTCCACGGCGCAGGGAAACACGCCGGCTCGCTGGATCGGCCAATTGTCGGGCCGGCGAATGGCGATCACCTGCTCTCCGTACAACTTGCGGAAGTAGCGAAAAGCGTTGTAACCCGCCACCCCGGCCACTCCGGTAATCAGCAGAGGCAGCGGCGGGCGAACACCATGGGCAGCGGTTTCGTGCAGGACGGTTTTGGGCAGGGCGGTTTCGTGCTGAGGCAGATCCATAAAAGCAAAGGTATTCAGAGTGAGGGCGGGCAATCGCTGGCGTGTGTTGGCGGCCTGCTGCAGGGATGGTTGCAACCGCTAATGATCGAACAAACGGCTTGGTAATGCAATTGGTGGTTGCCGGCGCCTTACGGCGAACCGCGTGAGGAACGTCGTGAATAATCCGGGATAAACAACAGCAACGCATATGTTTTTATCACTCCTTTTAATTTCGCAGCTTTCGTTTATCGGCGGCGACGCGCCGAACGATGGGCCGCCGCCGTGGCGGAGTTGTCGGCTGGCGGAAATGCGCGTCGGCGATGCGTTTACCGTCACGACAACAAAACGCGTGTATCGATTCACCGTGCTCAATCCCCGCACCGGCCATGTTTCCGCCAGGGCGTCGGCGTCGGGGCGGGTCTTGAGCCCGCCTCGCTCCCTCTATATTCTGGGGGCGACCCACGGCCGCACGCGGCCCGGCGAACAGATGCTGGTTCTCATGGGAACCATCGAAGTGGGAAAACGGATGGAGTTGGGCATCGGCTCTCGCGCCGCAAACGCCCGCGCATGGAGCCTGCCGGTGCGAAGCATTGAACACGGCGTTGAACACGGCGGCAAATGACGAAACGCGGGAGTGGAGAGTACGTGGACCAAAAAGCTGCAACGCTCGTCACCGTCGCGACGTACAACGAAATTGAAAATCTGCCTCGGCTGGTGAAGGAAATTTTTGCGTACGCGCCGCAGGTCGATATTCTCGTCATCGACGACAATTCGCCCGACGGCACCGGACGCTGGTGCGACGAGAACGCCGAAACCTACCCGCGGTTGCATTGCCTGCACCGCGAGGAGCGGCAAGGGTTGGGCGCCGCCACCTTCGCCGCCATGCGTTACGCCGTGGAGCATGACTACGCGCACATGCTTAACATGGACGCCGACTTCAGCCACCACCCTCGATTCCTGCCCGATTTTTTGCGGATCGCGGCGGAGCAGGCGCCAGTGGTTGATGTCGTGATTGGTTCTCGCTACGTGCCCGGCGGCGGCGTTGAAGGTTGGCCGCTGCGGCGGCGGCTGATGAGTCGGGCCATCAACTTTTACGCCCGCCTGCTGTTGGGGTTGAAGGTGCGCGATTGCAGCGGGTCGTTTCGCTGTTATCGAATCGAGATGCTCAAAAAGATCGACCTCAACGGCATGCGCTCCCAAGGTTACTCCTATTTGGAAGAGATTCTCTGGCGGTTGCAAACCCAGGGGGCCGTGTTTCGCGAAACGCCCATTGTGTTTCGCGAACGTGAGCAAGGCCACTCCAAAATTAACCTCAAGGAAGCCCTGACCGCGGTCTGGATTATATTCCTGTTGGGCCTGCGGCGTTGCCTCCCGCTGGAGTAACCGTTGGAGTTCATGCTTTCACATATTTTCCGCGCCGTTGGAGTTCATGCTTCAGCATGTTTTCTTCTTGCCAACCACGCCGCTCGGTTTTTGATTACAATAGCAAGTAGCTTGCTAGGCTGTTTCTGGCGGCAACCAACAACCGGTGTTAGGCGGGGCCTGACGTACGAAAACGGGAATGTCTTGATGATCTGTTTGTCTTGCTGGAATCGGCTCCTTCTTTTGTTGGCGGTTATCACCGCGACTATTGGCGCCCAGACGACCGCCCTTGCCGCCGACCCGCCGCCGAATATCGTGTTGATCATTTCCGACGACCAAGCCTGGAACGATTACAGTTTCATGGGGCACGAGCATATTCAAACGCCCCGGCTTGACCAACTGGCCAGGGAATCGCTGACGTTCACCCGGGGCTACGTTCCCGACAGCCTCTGCCGCCCTTCGCTGACCACGATCATTTCGGGGTTGTATCCCCACCAACACGGCATCGTGGGCAACGACCCGCCGCCGCCGGAAGATCTGGCCAAGGCTTCCAAAGCGGTGCAAAGAAAAGACCCCCGCTACCTGCAACGGCGAATCGATTACATCAATCACATTGATAGCGCCCCCAGGCTGGCCGAAATTTTGCATCGAGAGCGGGGCTATCTTTCTCATCAATCGGGAAAATGGTGGGAGGGGAATTTCAGCCGGGGCGGATTCACCCACGGCATGACTCATGGCGACCGCCGGCGCGGCGGCAGGCATGGAGATTTGGGCCTCAAGATCGGCCGCGAAGGCATGAAGCCGGTGTTCGATTTTATCGATATGGCCGTCAAGCAAGAGAAGCCCTTCTTTGTCTACTACGCTCCCTTTCTGCCGCACACGCCGCACACACCGCCGAAGAGATTGTTGGCCAAATACGAAAAGCAAACGCCGCATTTGCCGCTGGCCAAATACTGGGCCATGTGTGAATGGTTTGATGAAACCGTCGGCCAACTTCTCGACCGCTTGGACGAACAAAAACTCGCCGACAACACAATCGTGCTCTACGTGGTCGACAACGGTTGGATCAATCTTCCCCAACGCAGCGGCTACGCCAAGCGCTCCAAACGTTCGCAATACGACGGCGGCGTGCGCACGCCGATCATGGTTCGCTGGCCTGGTAAAGTGAAACCCCGGCAAGACGACGTGCATCTGGCCAGTTCGATCGATCTTGTTCCCACGGTGTTGGCCGCCGTGGGCTTGAAACCCACGCCCGATATGCAGGGAGTCAATCTGCTTGACCAACAGGCGGTGGAAAAACGAGAGGCGATTTTCGGCGAAATTTTGGAGCACGATATCCAACACATGACCGACCCCGTAGCCAGCCTGCGGTTTCGCTGGGTGATTTCCGGCCCCTGGAAGCTGATCGTTCCCCATGCCAGCCGCATGCCCAACGCGGCGGTGGAGTTGTTTAATGTAGTGAACGATCCGTTCGAGAAGCAAGATCTCAGCGGGCAACACCCCGCATTGGTAAAACAGCTCACCGCCAAGCTTGACCAGTGGTGGGACGTCAGCGGGAAATGAACGGGTGGCCGTAGGCTGCACGGCCATACGCTAAGAGCTCCTAACATAACCCCTGTTTGGCGTTTCAAACACGGAGTTTAATGCTAATCCACCAAGCTGTGTTAGAAGGTCTAAGCACCTGTCCAAGATCTATTCCGTGTTTTCCGATGCGGGCAAGGCCAAGGCGACGTCTTTGATTTTATATCCTGGAAGGATCATAGCCATTAGCCGGTGGTCGAGCGCAGCGAACGCCACCGGAAAACGAAACGCCGACATTCCGCATCCCGGCGGGATGCAGGTTCGTTGTGTTGGCCTACCGGCGGTGTTCGCTACGCTCGACCGCCGGCTAATGGCTGGCAAGCCTCCGGCTTGATGAGAAATCCACAACACCCGATGCACGGAATAGATCGTGGACAGGTGATTAGGACCGCGAGGTCCTTAGTTGGCGACCTGCGCAGCTTACGGTAAATGCGTCGACGCGATTCGTTTTTTTTTCCGCCTCTGGCAGGGAATCTTGCACTGGTTGGCGTACTTAGGTACTATCCCCCTCCTTCTGGCCCGTTCTTTCGAGCGCGGCCGGTGCTTTCTTCGGGTGGTGGGAACGAACATGGACGGTAAGACACCTGGGGTTGTGGCGGCTTTCAACTCTTGTTTTCAAGTGTTTTTTTTGGTCAAACGCCGTCATTGCATTGCCCGCGCGACCGGCTGTGCGCTCGTACTGACGCTTGTCGGATTCCTCGGCTGCGCGCCTTTTGGCGGCGCCTATTCCGACAGCGGTCTGGACCGCTACCCGCACGTCGTCGATTCAAAGACGTTCGAACAACGGACGGCTAAAAAAGCAGCCGCAGCCAAACCGCCCGCCGTAGCGAAAAAAACAGCCGAACCAACGGCGAAGGCGGCAGCGACTGAACCTCCAGTTGCAAAAACGGCGCCGGTCGGAAAAGCGCCGCCAGCGTCTGCTGCAAAAACGCCGCCGCCCACCGCTGCGGCAATGGCGCGCCGCGCGAAAATTCCCAATATCGCGATCACCGAACTGCTGGCCGAATTGAGTGAAAAAGAGGGCGCCAGCGAGGCTGATCTTTCCATGTTCCGCGATTTTCTTTCGGAACACCCGTCGTTCGCCGATCAAATGCTGGCGCTGAAAAACGAAGCGGCCGGCGGTTTCAGCGACGGCAAGGAGCCCGACGCCATTCCCGAAACCGCTGGCGCTCCGCGAAAAAAACTCGAACCGGGCGACAGGGTTGGCCCAGCGCCGGCCATCGGCGATGCATCCGCTGTAAAAACAGCACCTCCCGCGGCGCCGACGCGCGTCGAAGCAAAGTACCCGCCTGTATTAGCGCGGACCGACGCGCCGCCCGCGCTGTCGTCTGAAACCGCGACCCCTGCACCGGCAACATCTGTTTCGGCGACGTCATCGAACGCTTCTCCTCCAGCAGCGCCGCCATCCACGGCGCAACTAGCGCAGGAAGCTGTGGCAACAACGGCGGAAATCGCGGCGGCCAGCAACGAGCAACCCGTGGGCCTTGAGCCAGAATTCCAACGCAACTGGCGCGAGCATCTGGACGCGGCCATTGAGGCTTTGGAGCAACAACGCCAGCAAGACTATTTGGTCGAGGGCGTAACTCCGCAAAGCGACGCGCTGGGAAAAAGCCTTCTGGGAAAAGAGGCTGGCTCCAAATCGCGTGCGGAAGTGCAGCTACGTCTGTTGTATCTGTTGGCCGGCCGCAGTGAAGAAGCCGCCGCGCCGATCAAACAACTCGCTGAGAATTCTCGAACCTTCTGGAATCGCCAGATCAGCGGGCTTTCGCTCTATCTTGACGAAAAAGGTTCGCCCGACCCCGACCGTCGCGCCGCCTTGGCGCTGCGTGAGTTGCGCAAGGCGACCAAGGCGCTGAGTAAGGATAGCGTGCTCGATGTCCGAAATCTGGCGTTTTGCTCGCACGTGCAAAGCTTTGGCGCCTTCACCGAATTTCCCGATTATCGTTTTCGTCCCAACCAAGAAACGTTATTGTATGCGGAAGTGGAGAATTTTGTGGTGGAGAAGAAATCGGCCGGCTATGAAACCACGTTGCAGGCCAGTTACCAGATTTTTGATTTGTCGGGACGCCGCGTGGCCGAGCACACTTTTCCGGTGGAGAACGAACTCTGCCGCAACCACCGCCGCGATTTCTTCGTGCCCTTTCGCGTATACATGCCCAAACGTCTCAATCCCGGCGATTACACGCTCCAGCTTACCGTGGAAGACGTCAAAGGCAAGAAGTTTGGACAAGGCCTGATCGAATTTGCCATCGAATGAACACCAGTTACGACGCAATTGTGATCGGCTGCGGCGGCGTGGGCAGCGCGGCGCTGTATCATCTGGCCAAGAGCGGCGCCAAGGTTATTGGCCTGGATCGTTTTCCCGGCGGGCACGACCGCGGTAGTTCCCACGGCGATACGCGAATTATCCGCCAAGCCTATTTCGAACACCCCGACTACACCCCCTTGCTCTTCCGCGCGTATGCGTTGTGGTCGGATTTGGCCGAAGCGATTGGAGAGCAACTTTATTATGAGGTGGGCTTGTTGGAAGTCGGTCCGGCCGACGGTATCGTGATTCCCGGCGTATTAAACGCCGCGCGCCAGCATCGGCTTGCGGTCGATCATCTCACGGCCGAGGAAGCGAACCGCCGCTTTCCGCAGTTTCACACCCCCGCTGGCTGGCAGGCCGTGTTTGAACAGCACGCCGGTTATTTGTTGGTCGAACGTTGTGTGCTGGCGCACTTGAAGTTAGCCGCCCAATACGGCGCCGAAGTGCGCGACGGCGTGAGTGTTTTAGGATGGCGTCCTCAGGGCGATGGCGTGGTGGTGGAAACCAGCGCCGGCGAAATTGAAGCCCGGCGGTTGGTCATTACGGCGGGCGCCTGGGCGGCCGACTTGCTCAGCCATTTGGCGCCGAAGTTGGAGGTTCGACAAAAACATCTGCATTGGCGGCCGGCCCCAGCGGCGTTTTCCGCCGAGCGTTGCCCCACGTTCTTTTTTGAAACACCTGTTTCCGAAACGCGCGATTCCGAGACGCGCGATTCCGAGACGCCAGCCAAATTCTTTTATGGCTTCCCACAACTCGACGAGCGCGGCCTGAAAGTGGCGGAGCACACCCATGGCGAAGTGCTGACTGATCCCCTCAACGCCTCCCGCCAGCCGAACGAAAAAGACACCGCCCGCGTGAACCAATTTCTGGCGAAGTATCTGCCCGGCGCGGCGCAACAAGACGCCGATCACGCCACCTGTTTCTACACCATGTCGGCGGACGAACACTTTCTCGTCGGCCGGCATCCCCGGCATGAGCAAGTTTCATTCGCCGCCGGACTCTCCGGCCACGGCTTCAAATTCACCTGCGTGCTAGGCGAAGCCTTGAAAGATTTGGCCCTCAACGGAAGCACCGACCTGCCGATTCAATTCCTGGACCCTGCTCGCATCGCGGCAAAAGATTGATATCCTCTCGGTATCTGTTATTCTTTGCCTGTTTGATTCAAGGAACCACGAGTTTCGTGCGTTGGCGGCGTCAATCGGAATTTCCTCGTCGCAAGTCAATAGAGTATTTCACGCCTCGTTAAGGAACCGTCATGGGCAACCAAGGACAGCAGTCGCCAATCGATATATTGGGTTCGTATTACGTTCCCGATTTTGGAGATGGTAAGTTGAAAAACATCGTATGGAACGATTCTGCTCATGAGGTTCAAGGCGTTGTTGTTCAGGGCGACCACGGCTTGAAGATAGAATTCCATGTGCCAACCAATGTTGGCCTCACGCTGAATGGAAAGCCATATTGGTTGAAGCAATTTCATTTTCATCATCCCAGTGAGCACTATATTCAAGGCGAATTGCGAGACGTGGAACTGCACATCGTCCACCAAAACATCGTTACAAATGAATACGCGGTGTTGGCGGTAATGATCCAATGTGCGTCGCGGGGGCGTGTTCCGGCGATGTTTGATGGCCTGCTCGAATGTCTTTCCGATATGCGGAAAGCCAACTGCCGCCGGTCAACCGAACCGATAACGATCATCCCTAGCGAATGGTTGCCCACTAATATTGATACCTACTATCGGTATGAGGGATCGCTTACCACAGATCCGTTCTGTGAAACAGTTAGTTGGGTCGTGTTTAACCACTCAAAGAAGATTGGTCGCAAACGGCTCGAAGAACTCATTGGGTGTTTCGGACACCATGCGAGGCAGCTTGAGCCCATAAATAGGCGTTTCGTTCTCCGTAACTTTGACTAATCGGCCTTACCGTATTGCGCGCCGCTGACAACGACATGAGCCGCGCGGAACCTCTTAAGGATTGCGTGAACGGAAGCGGCGATTTTGGTGGAGTCCGAACTCGCGCGTAACCTTGCCGCTCGGTTGCGCAGGCCGTTATCGCACACAGACAAATGCTTTGGACACTCGTTCTACCGTTCAAAATTACGTTTTCGCTCCTTGCGGCGCTGGTCGTGATCGCGACCGCCATCGCGCCTGCACTGAAATGGAAACGCGGCAAGACGTTTCTGATCTCGGCACTCGCCGCCTGTCTGGCGTTCATCCCCTTGTTCGCTGGAGTCATGGCCTTTATCGACACGCAACGGTTTGGCGTGTTTGAATACGCTACGTTTGATGACGTCAACGACTTCCGGGTCGAAAGATATCTGCCGCCCGCCGCCACGAAAATCACCCTCGATAAATATCCGCAAGGCTTTCGCGCGCGATACACTATCACCGAACCCGATCTGATAGCCTACTTGGACGACATTTGGGAGCGATACGGCGATCAGTCGGCCGTGAAACGCGGCGAAATGCATTCGGTATCCGTAGTTGACCGTGAGTCTCACGAACTGCGATTCGGCGATTTGGGCTGGCCGCCGCTCGACGCCGCAATTGAATATCACAGCCCTGTCGCATCGAATGGCGCCGGGTTTTCGGTGTGGTGCAGTCCGCAGGAAGGCGTGGCGTACGAACGAGCCAGGTACTGGTAATGCGTTGCAAATTGTCGCACGTTCCTCCGCCACACGCGCCGCCTTCTTACTCAGCTTCCTCGCTGATTCGCCCCGGCGCCGGCGGCGTTGGGCGGGCGTATCGTTGGAACCGGTAGTCGAAATTTTCTAAATCGGCGTTGAACGCCTGATCGAAATCGAGAAAGACGCGAAAATCAACCACGATGCGGCCGTTTTGTTTTTCCGGCGACAACACGATTCGCAAGCTAACGGGTTGTGGTGATTGTTCGGTCATGGCAAATATTCTCCGCGTGCAAGTCGTGCCTTCCTGCTCTTGATACCTTTCCCGCAACCGCCTCGGGTAAAAATCCCGGGCGACACTTTTTAGATGCAAGCAAAGGCCAAAGGGTTCGCGAAACCTTCCGGAAAAAACGCGGTTTTCCAGACTGGGCGGTCCGGCGGCAGTGTCAAATTGCGAGTGTCTCCCCGCCGGCGCGTGGTTGTTTTGTCACAAAAACGATCAGCCAGCCCACGTCGCATCGCCGCTGAAATGTTACATTGATCACGAACGCTCTCACCCGCTCGCAACCGAAACTGTCGGACAAACCACCGCACGCCGGAGCTTCGTCCGAACGGTTTGACCGAAATCATGTATGGAAACTCTCAATGGCTCTCCGCTTTCAAGAAATAGAATCTTCCGCTCCCAATCTGGACGACGTCGTTTCGCAATACAACGCCCTCGAAACGCAATTCGCGAATGCGAAAACAAAGGCCGAGCGGATCGGCGCGATCAAAATCTGGAACGAGATCCGCTGCCGCCTGGAAACCTGGGAATCGCTCACCGAACTGCGGTTCCATCAAGACACCACCGACCTTCAGCGGCAACAGGAGCGCGACCGCTGCGATGCCTTGCGGCCCAAGTTAATCGGCTTGGCGGTGCGTTTCAAACGCCGCCTGCTGGAAAGCGAACATCGAGCGGAACTGGAATCGGAGTTTGGTCCGCAGGCGTTCGCGCTGTGGGAATCGGAAGTGACCACGTTCGCCCCCGCGATTGAAGAAGACCTGGTGCGGGTTTCCAAACTCGACGCCGAGTATATCGAACTGCTGGCGGCGGCCGAATTCGATTTCCAAGGAGAAACGACCAACCTTTCGGGCATCGTCAAGCACTTGGAAAACCCGGATAGAGAAATCCGTCACGAAGCGGAGCGTTTACGTTGGGGCTGGTACGGCGCGAATGCCGAGCAGCTTGATCGCATTTTCGATCAGCAAGTCGCCTTGCGCGACGGCATGGCGAAAAAGCTGGGGTTCGCCAACTATGTCGAACTTGGCTACCGAAAAATGTGCCGAATCGATTACAACCAAGACGACGTCGAACGCTTTCGAGCCGAAATTCGCGAGCATGTCGTACCGCTGACCGTGGAGTTGCGCAAGCAGCAGGCGAAATCGCTGGGTCTTGAGGAACTCATGTTCTGGGACGCCGCCCTGCACGATTCGGCCGGCAATCCGCGTCCGCTAGGCGATCACGATTGGATGCTGGCCCGCGCGCGGGACATGTTTGACGCCATGGGTTCGGAGCTTGGCGATTTTTTTCGCACCATGGTCGGGTCGGATTTATTGGACCTGAAAACGCGAAAAGGCAAAGCCGGCGGCGGCTTCTGCACCAGCTTCCCGCAGGCGGGGTTGCCGTATATCTACGCCAATTTCAACGGTTCCAAGGGCGATGTGGAGGTCTTCACGCACGAGGCGGGGCACGCTTTCCAGAACTATGTCAGCAGCAGCCAACCGCTGCTCGATTACCATTGGCCGACCTACGAATCGTGTGAGATTCATTCCATGGGCTTGGAATTTCTCACTTGGCCGCACATGGAAAAATTCTTCGGCGACGCCGCCGAACGCTTTCGTCGCCAACATCTGCTCGGCGCGATTCTTTTTTTGCCGTATGGCGCGGCGGTCGATCATTTTCAACATTTGGTTTACGCGCAACCCGAAGCTTCGCCGCAAGAACGCCATGCCATGTGGCAAGAAATGGAGCGTCTCTATCTGCCTTGGCGCGACTACGGCGATCTAACGCGTCCGGCGGAGGGCGGCTTTTGGCAATCGCAGCGGCACATCTATTTGGATCCGTTTTACTACATCGACTACGCGCTGGCGCAAACCTGCGCGCTGCAATTCTGGGACAAGGCCGAACAAGACGCCGACGCCGCGCTCGCGGCGTACATTCGCCTCTGCCGCCTAGGTGGTTCGGCGCCTTTTCAAACGCTGGCCAAGTCGGCGGGGTTGGTGAGTCCCTTCGAAGCCGGTTGCCTGAAAGACGTCGTTCAGCGCGCGCGGCAATGGCTGGGCGCGTAAGGTGTGGTTTTTCATTGCCACCGTTGGAGTTCACGCTTTAGCGTGTTTTATTTTTGAAGGTGTGCGTGATTCCGAAAGCATGCGGAAGCGTGAACTCCAACGGTGGGCGGCGAAATGCGGCGACGCAAATGACGACGTTGCTTCGAGGCTTTTTCGGGGCCGCTGTGCTGGCATCCCGCCGGGATGCACGTTCGTTGCGTTGGCCTACCGGTGGTGTCGCTACGCTCAGCCACCGGCTAATGGCTGGCAAGCCTCCGGCTTGGCGGGAATTTCATAACACCATTGCACGGAATATATCATGAACAGGTGCTAACTATCGCAAATGCCGACGGCATACGTCATGCCCACTCGTATTTCTTCTTGAGGTCGTTGCAGAAGGACGGCTTCAGAAACTTTTCTCTTTGCAGTCTTCCCACGACGATGCCGGGTGATATGCCGATGGATTCGGCAAAGTTTTTGATCTGCACTTTTCGTTTCAGATCGGGCAGCAAGTGTTTGTACTCGGGCGGAATGAGTAAGTCTGTTGCGAATTGATTGGCTTCTCGCTCTTCTTTCGTGTCGTCTTGCATTCCGTAATCAACAAACACCTGCCGTTTACCATGCAGTAACGCATGGCCGGCTTCATGAAAGAACGTGAACCAAAACTGATCATCTGTTTTGTACTTCAGGCTGATTTGAAGCAAGACTTTGTCTTTCGTTAACCAGCGCGTCGCTCCGCTTAGCGATGCTCTTGGCGCCTCTCTCGTCAATACGAAACAGACGCCGGCCTCGGCGCACATCGCGGGAAGGCGCTGCGCCCAGTCTGTGGCCGGCGCTGTTGTCAGACTGCGAACATCGGTCAGGATCTGGCGAAACTTACGCGCATTGAACGGCTGGCAAGCAATTTTAGCCGCTTCGATTTCGCCCATTCGCAACCACGCGGCAACAAACCCCGGCTGGCGTTGTTGCGCAGCTTTACCCCGGTATTGTGCAGCGGGCGCCTCCCATGTGTCATGCCATGCCGCGACATTACTCACACCAAAAAATTGGAGAACACGGCGGACCATTTCAGTCTTATCCGCCGACTGTTCGATATATTCCCGCTGGACGAGTTCCTTCACTGGAATCGTCTTTAACCACGCTACATCAGCGGACAACTTTTGCACTTCGTCTCGCCGGGCGATACCTTCTCGATAGCGTAATTCACGCCGATTCCAAAAACCCGCTGGAACACCCGTAACCAGCTCCAGTTTTTCGGCTGTCTCATACGAAATAGGAGCGATACCGTTTACTATTTGGCTGATCGTCTTTTCCGCTAATCCGGTGCGCAGGGACAAATCGGCTTGGGATAACCCTCGCTCTTCGAGGGTTTCCTTGAGCGTGTCTCCGGGAGGCGCCAGATAGTCCGGGTTAAATGAGTGCTTTTCGGCCATGCGACCTATCTCCTTATTAGTGATAATCGCCAATTCCCACGACGATGATCTTCGTGACATGGGCCCAATCCAACCCTCCGTGGTCGTGACTTGGAAGCGGCTCGTGGTTCGGGGCAAAGACCAATCGATCAGGGTGCACTAAATCAATCGCCAAGCGGCCTTTTAGGTTGCCAGCCAACTCGTGGCATCTTCCAGGAAGTGTTCTCATTACTTCAAGGCATTCCGCGGCGTCTAGGTCCGCCAGTCGTCGCTGAATCAGATCAGCCATTCTCGGGCCATACTTCCCCCGTAACTTCCTTGCGGAGTTGCACAGCTTGGCGAGCTTCGCCGTGTCAAATTCTATATCCACGATCATCGGACTCCATTCCATATTACTTTACGCGATTGGTAATATGTTTTCAAGTTGAAAAATGAAAATAATATTTACCGTCCACGTAAGCAAAACTCCTGAGTCCGCATGACGAGTAACATGAGAACTCCAAGCAGGGGAAATAGGCTAGGCTCGCTCTCTCGTTCGCTTGATGTTAACGGAACTAACTGATCGGCGATGGCAAGTTTTTCGGCGTTTCATTACAATACGCGTACTTTGGAACGTTTCGACAGGCGCCTTTTGGCTCGGTAGACACATTGGCCCGGCAGACGGGCCGCCACGAATAAAACCGTTACGAAAAAAACCGCCATGATCAAAACCACCGTTGTCGGCAGTTATCCGGTTCCCCTGTGGCTGCGTGTGATGAGCACGCGGGAAAGCCTGCAAGACGCCATGCTGGCCGTTTTGAAAACGCAGGAATTGGCCGGGCTCGATGTCGTGGCCGATGGCGAACTCTACCGCTGGGATATCAACCATGCCGAAACCAACGGCATGATCGACTACTTCGTCCGGCCGCTCGCCGGCATCAACAGCACGCTCACCTTGCAGCAACTCACCGACTGGCGCAGCGCGCCAGGACGCGGCTTTCGCGCCAAGCCGCCCGGAGTGGTGGTCGATTCTTTGTCGGCAGGTTCGCTGGATCTGGCCGACGACTACGCGCTCTACCGCGACTTAACGCCGCTGCCGAAAAAGTTCACCGTCACGAGTCCTTACATGCTGGCCAAAACACTGGCCGACGAACATTACCCCGATCTGCGGGAATTGGTCCTGGCGCTGGGCGATATTTTGCAGCGGCAAGTGGCCGCTATTGACGCCGACGTGCTGCAAGTCGACGAAGCCAATGTCACGGGCTCGCCCCAAGACGGCGCCTTGGCGGCGGAGGGAATCAACCGCGTGCTGGCCGGCGCTCAGGGTGAGAAGGCGGTGCATCTTTGCTACGGAAACTACGGCGGGCAAACGATCCAAAAGGGCGACTACGCCAAGCTGATCGCCTTTTTGAATCTTCTCGACGCCGATCATCTGGTATTGGAAATGGCCCGTCGTCCCGACTATGAACTGCCGCTGTTGCGCGAGGTTCGCCCTGAGTTGAAACTCGGCATCGGCGTGATCGATATCAAGGACAACGAAGTCGAAACGGCCGAAAAAGTGGCCCGCCGCATCGAACGCGCCGCCAAGGAACTCGGCGCCGAACGAATTGCCTATGTCCACCCCGACTGCGGCTTCTGGATGTTGCCCCGTAGCGTGGCCGATGCGAAAATGCGAGCCTTGGTTGCCGGTCGGAACCTTTACGCCGGCGGCGCGCATTGAGCCGTGCAACAACCGGGCAGCGAATAACCGATATACGGTTACGAAGAAGGGAAACGCAGAGGTCGCAAAGGCGCGGAGGGCCGCGGAGAAGAAGAAAATGACGAAATGAAAGAAAATCAAATCTCGGCGATGATCATCGGCTGTGCGATTGCATTGCGTTGTCAACGGGGGCCGAGATGACTGGATTCCGTCCTCTGCGGCCCTTTGCGCCTTTGCGTTCTCTGCGTTCTCTGCGTTCTCTGCGTTCTCTGCGTTAAAATGCTCACCCGAAAACCTCCGAGCAATATCTGAATTTCCGCCAGGGCGCGTGGAGTTGCGATAGCAATCTGTTCCCCCTCACAGACTACGAACTTCCTTTTTGGATGGCCATCTCATGAAATACGCCCTCTCGGCATTGTTATTGCCGCTGCTCTTGGTGTCTGCACCGACCGCCGCCGAAGAACTCCAGGCGTTGGCTTACAACAATCCTGGATTGACGGTTGATTTGGGCGTCGGCTTGTGGGCTTGGCCGGCGCCGTTGGATTACGACCACGATGGCGATAACGACCTCCTCGTTTCTTGCCCCGATAAGCCGCACAATGGCGTTTACTTTTTCGAGAACATCAGTGGCAAGGTGAAGATGCCGGTATTCAAAGCGGGCGTACGGTTGGGGCCGGCGGCTCGCAATCTGCAGGCGTCGTACATCGATGGCCAGCCGCGTTTGCTCACGCCGGGCTTTGAAATTGTCGATTTCCTCCCCCAGGGAAAAGGGCAAACCGGTTGGGGACGCAGCCAAAAGATCTTCCCCAAGGCGAACATCCATCCTGGAAAAATCCGCGCCAACCAATGGAAATACGCCGACCTCAACAACGACGGCGCACTCGATTTAATCGTCGGCGTGGGTGATTGGGCCCAGTACGGTTGGGACGACGCTTTCAGCGCCGAAGGCCGTTGGACGCGCGGCCCGCTGCACGGCTATGTGTATTGGCTGAAAAACCGGGGCGGGAACGAAACTCCCGACTACGCCCCGCCGGTGAAGCTCACCTGTGCAACCGGCGACGTCGACGTTTACGGCATGCCCTCGCCCAATTTGGAGGACTTCGACCACGATGGCGATCTTGACTTGCTCTGCGGCGAATTTCTTGACGGCTTCACCTACTTTGAAAATCAAGGCGGCCCGACCAAACCGCGTTTCGCGGCCGGGCGGCGCCTCACGCACAACGGCCAGCCGCTCACCATGGACCTGGAAATGATCACGCCCGTGGCCTTCGATTGGGATGCCGACGGCGACCACGATTTAATCGTCGGCGATGAAGACGGCCGCGTGGCCTTGATTGAAAACACGGGCGACATCCTCGACGGCCTGCCTCAATTTTTGCCGCCGCGTTATTTCCAACAAGAGGCGGAAAACATCAAATTCGGCGCCCTGGCCACGCCCTACGCCTTCGATTGGAATGGCGATGGCAATCAAGACCTGCTCTGCGGAAACACGGCCGGCTACATCGGCTTTATCGAAAACCTCGGCGGCAATCCTCCCCGTTGGGCGGCGCCGAAACGGCTGCGGGCTGGCGGCGAAACACTCCGCATCGTGGCTGGCGAGAACGGCTCGATTCAAGGTCCTTGCGAAGCCAAATGGGGCTACACCACGCTCACCGTGGCCGACTGGAACCAAGATTCCCTGCCCGACTTAATCGTGAATTCCATTTGGGGCAAGGTCGTGTGGTATCAAAACATCGGCGACCGCAGGCATCCTCGCTTGGCGGCGGCGCAGCCGGTCAAGGTGCAATGGGAAGGCCAGCCGCCCTACCCGGCTTGGAATTGGTGGCGTCCCGACTCGAACGAACTGGCCACGCAATGGCGCACCACGCCGGTAGCCATTGATTTTACCGGCGATGGTCTGACCGACCTCGTCATGCTCGACCACCAAGGCTATCTGGCATTGTTCGAACGCGCCAAGCAAAACGGGGAGCTTGTCTTGCTGCCGGGCAAACGCGTTTTTGTGGATGAAAAAATGCAGCCGCTGCGGCTCAACGCCAAACGCGCCGGCGGCAGTGGACGCCGTAAACTCGTGCTCGCCGATTGGGATGGCGACGGCCGACTCGACATCCTCCTCAATAGCCAGAATGCCGATTGGCTACGCAACGTCGGCCAGCGTCAGGGACGTTATCTGTTCGAGAACAAAGGTTTGTTGGATACCCGAAAACTGGCCGGTCACACCAGCAGTCCGGCAACCGCCCGTTGGGGCGGCGGCAAACTGCCCGACCTGTTGGTCGGCGGAGAAGATGGCTATGTGTATTATCGCCGCAACCCCGGCAACGAAAAAAAGCCCCCTTCGGCGGTGGTGCGTGCGGAGTTGGTCTACGAACAAGCGCCGTTCCCCGAATGCCACGCCTCCACGATTGCCGATACGCCCGCCGGTTTGGTCGCGGCTTGGTTCGGCGGCACGGAGGAAAAACATCCCGATGTCGGCATTTGGGTCAGCCGCTATCGCGACGGCCGTTGGTCGGCGCCGGTCGAAGCGTTCAACGGCGTGAAAAACGCCCAAACCCGCTACCCCTGTTGGAACCCTGTGCTCCACCAACCCAAAAACGGCCCGTTGCTGCTGTTTTATAAAGTCGGCCCCAGCCCCAGCACGTGGTGGGGCATGCTGGCTCGCAGTTCCGATAACGGCAAAACCTGGAGCGACGCCGTTCGACTGCCGGACGGAATTCTGGGCCCGATCAAAAACAAGCCGGTCGATTTGCCCAACGGCGTTTTGCTCTGCCCCACCAGTTCCGAACACGCCGGCTGGCGCGTACACTTTGAAATGACGCCCGACCTGGGCAAATCGTGGACGCGAACCAAAGCCGTCAACGACGGCAAGAAATTCGGCGCCATCCAACCTTCGGTGCTCTTTCATTCCGGCGGGCGGTTGCAAGCCTTGTGCCGCAGCCGGCAGGGAAAACTCACGCAAATTTGGTCCCACGATAACGGCAAAACGTGGGGCGAAATGACCGCCACGTCGCTGCCCAATCCGAACGCGGGCGCCGACGGCGTCACACTGGCCGACGGCCGGCAACTGTTGGTGTACAATCACACCGTGCGCGGCGGCAAGCATCCCCGAGGCCGCGAGATGCTCAACGTGGCCGTCAGTCCCGACGGCGAGCAATGGTTCGCCGCCCTCATTTTGGAAAATGAACGCGGCGAGTTTTCGTACCCAGCCGTCATACAAGCCGCCGACGGCCTGGTGCATATCACGTATACTTGGCAGCGCCGCCGCATCAAGCACGTGGTGCTCGACCCCCGCCGCCTGACGCTGAAAAAAATCGAAAACGGCAAATGGCCATTTTGAATCGGAAAGAACTTTAGGCAGTGAGCAAGCAACTTGATCTACGAATACTCGACGCCCGCTCACGGGATATCGGCCCCGAACTCGACGCGCTGCGAAAAAAGCTCAGCCCCCGCGGCGATGTGGTCAGCCAAAGAGGCCGTGAAAAAACGATCGAAGTTTTTGGCGAGCCATTATCGCCGCAAGAGGTCGTGGCGAAAATTTGTGCAAACGTCCAAGCACGCGGCCTGGAAGCCGTGCTCGATTACACGCAGAAACTCGACGGCGTAAAAGTCGCCCCGGAGCAACTTCGCGTCTCGGCCGACGAACTGGCTGCCGCCCATGCAGCGGCCGACGCCAAGCTCATCCGCACGGTGCGCAGAATTCGGAGTAACATTGAGGAGTTCCAACGCGCGATTTTGCACGCCGACGTCGACGTCGTGCGCACGCCCGGCATTCGACTGCGGCAGCGGTATTTGCCGTTGGCGCGCGCCGGGCTCTGCGTTCCCGGCGGCGCGGCGGCCTACCCTTCCACCGTGCTGATGACGGCGGTTCCCGCGTTGGTGGCCGGAGTGAAGGAGTTGGCGGTGGTGGCGCCACCGACGAAGTTTGGCGCCAACAACCCCGACATGCTGGCGGTTTGTCACGAACTCGGCGTGCGCGAGGTGTATCGGGTGGGCGGCGCTCAGGGAGTGGCGGCGTTGGCTTACGGCGTGGACGGCCTGGCGGCGGTCGACAAAATC
>QIKY01000024.1 GCA_003233175.1 Planctomycetaceae bacterium
ATCTGAGAGCCCATTGAAATTCATTCGTGTGAATTTGTGTCCATTCGTGGTTCTCGCAAACAGCAGCGTGCGATCATCGCTGAGTAGTTACCTTCGAACAAAGCCCTCTTCGGCCGAAATGCCTATCGGCCGAAATTCTAGTCCTTCAAATCAACATCGTAGGTATTTTCGCCTTCTTTCACTTCGAATGTCAGGCCGTTGTTGTCGACGTCGGCGAATTTGGCGGGAAAACCGCTTGCCGTGGGGGCGTCGGCCTTTCCTTCGTACATAGCCGCCATGTCGTCGTCCGACATTTCGGCCGCAGGAGGCCCCGCGACAGCCACATGGTACTTGCCGGCCAATATGCTCTTTTGGCCGCCCATTTTGGCAACGTAAACACCGCCCTCTTCGATCAACCCGACAGCCGACTGTCCTGTTTCATCATGCATCAGCGAAATCGACGACCCAGCCGGCGCCGGCGCGCCGTTGTAAGTGACCTTGCCCGTGAGGGTTCCGGTCGGACCGGCCGGTATTCCACTCTTGCTGCATGCCGTAAATAAGAATGCGACAGGAATAACCACTAAAAGAAGAGCAAGCTTGCTCCCAGAAGAATCACACGACTTTCCACTCATTTTAAAGCGTTTCCGATCACACTTGGACAAAAAAAATGAAAACGTTCCGCCCCGACGAAGGGCGGAACGTTGCATACGGCAAACCGCGGGCCAGCGCCAGCGGTTAGGGAAGGGTCGCGGAGAATCCGTCATTGCGCGAAGCGATTCGCTTGAGCGTCAGGATATTAATCGTGTCCGGGATGAAACGCACCGAACCGTCAGCCAACGCCGCTTGCACGCCGCCCGGATGCGCCGAATAAATCCCATTGTTGGGGCCATCGTTATTTCCCGTTCCCGGCAAGGTGTTGTTCGTCGTGTTGGGCGGATAACGAATCGTGGTGATGTTGAATTTGCGGCTGTTTCGACCAGGGCTGCCCATCAGCCAACCATGGTGGCTATTGACCCGCACTTTCGTACCATCGGCGTTGAAGAACCAATCGCCACACTCGCTAATTGCCATGGTGTTTGATGTGCCATCGGTGATCTCGGCGAATTTGACAACAGCCAGCCCACGTGGTTTGCCTCCCCAACCATGTCCAATGAGAACACCAGCGTTACTCACCAGACCGCCAGGGGTGACACTACTACAACACGCACAACACGTGCGCTGTTGGTTCGCGGGGCTGTTCAAAAAACCGTTTCCGTTGGCCGCGCCCGAAATACCCACGTAATGGGGTCGGGTGTGCTGGAAGCCTCCACGTCCGACAACGCCCAGAGGCGCTATGGGGCTGGAGGGACAAAGAAACGAGGCAATTTCCACCCGATTGAAATTCTGGCCATTCACCCGGCCGGCGCTCACGCCGCTATCGCCCCAACCGGGATGATCTCCGCCAATGAACAGCCGGTCGTACATCGTCGATTGCTCAATATAGGGCAATATGTGGGCAAACCACGAGAAGCCCCACTGGCCATTGGAACGCCCGCCAACACCGTGGGCGCCGGGCGGAAACGACTTGTACGTGTCGTGGTAGTTATGGAGCGACAAGCCCAACTGCTTGAGGTTGTTGCCACAACTCATGCGCCGGGCCGCCTCACGCGCCGCTTGAACCGCGGGCAGTAACATTGCGACTAAAATGCCGATGATCGCAATTACCACCAGCAACTCCACAAGGGTGAACCCCAATTTAGGCCGTAATCTTCGCATCAGCACATCCTCCACATGAAAAAAATGGATAAATCCGCGATTAGCACACCCCGAAACCGGGGGGCGACATCCAGCAACATACACGAGGTTCGCGGCGATGTCGAGGACTTTTTTACACCTCAATAGCGCCAATGGGCGGCAACGCACCCCTATCGTGGGTGTTTCTTAGACCGCACACAAGGCAAAACGCCTATGGGGAAAAACTGATTTTTCGTCAAAAAAAAGTTTCACTGTTCACAGCGGTTCGACGGGGATTGAATTCGTTGGCGGAAATATCGCGCTGATTCGCTGAATTCTCGCCAATAAGCTATAAACGGCTGAAACGAGGCCTGTCTTACGAATAACAGCATGAAAACCTTCGACCCAACACCCAGCCGCAAGAAGTCGCAAAAACCGCCGCCGAACTACCGTTCGCGCCGCGTGCAGGTTCGCTTGCTGCTGTTGGTGAGCATGCTGATGCTGGTGCTCGTGCTGATGCAGAAAGCGGCCAATCCTAAAATGTGGTATTGGGTTTGGGGCGGCGGGCAGCCGATTTTCAGCGATGGCATTTTCAGCGATCAGCCGCCGCTCGACACCCGCCTACCCGACGACGCATTGCAGAACCCCGGGCATCGGCCGAATTCCCGGTCGGCGGCAGCGCCGAAAAAAAAGCCCAACGCCAATCAAGATTCCCCGCCCGGCGCTATTCCAGAAAACGCTGTTCAGGACGACGACGCCACACGCATCGAACTCGACGCTTGGCAAACCGTACTCGACTCGCTCGACGCCGATGAAACTCGTTTGCTTTGGGCGGTGCTGAAATCGACGCGAGACGATCAAACACCCAACCTAGGCCAAGAGCCTGTCTGGACCAGTCTGGTGGGTAAGCTCTCCAGCGGCTGGCGGGAGTATCTTGACGACGCCGCCGCCGCGCTCGAAAAAATGGGCGAGGGAATCGAGCCCGAAGAGAAAGCGGGCTGGCTGGCCTTGCTGGAAACCACGCGCCACCGGTGGCAAAGCCAAGATCTGCCAGCGTTTGAAACGCTTCAATCCGATGTGAAACCGACCGCATCGCAGTTGGCTGTTTTTGTTCGGGTGCAAAATCGCCTGGATCGGATCGCACTCGCGCAAGTCGAAGACGATACCGTTCTGTGGCGCAAGGAGTTTCCCGCCATGTTTCGCATGTGGGAGCAGCTACAAGCCGCCTCGCTCGACGAACTTGAAGCGCGCCGCAGCGACTCGCCCAGTTTTCTCTCGCTCTTTCGTCAGCCCGAGGACTACCGCGGAAAATTGGTGACCGTGCGCGGCTTCGCGCATCAAGGCTACCGGCTCGACGCCCCCGCGAATTACGTTGGCATTAAGGAGTACACCGTGTTGTGGGTGCGGCCCGTTGGCGGGATCAACGCGCCCATGGTGGTTTACTGCTTGGAACTTCCGCCGGGGTTCCCGCCCGTCAAACATAAGGTGCGCGATGGCGGCGTCAGCGAACTCAACGAAACGGTGTCTTTCACGGGTTACTTTCTCAAACGCTGGGCCTACCTCGCGCAAGACGGCTCGCGAACGGCGCCGCTGTTGCTCGCCAAGGAGCCGCGTTGGACGCCCAACGTCTCGCCGCTCGACGCCCGCCAGCCGCCCAGCGCTTTCAGTGGAGTATTGATCGTGCTGGGAACGGCCGCCGGCTCGATTCTGATCGCCCTGGGCGTTTATCTCCAGAGCCGTTGGCGCTCGGCCCAACAACGTGAGTACGAAGCCAGCGGCGAGCGCATCGCTTCGGGGCTCAGCCTGTTGGAGCAAGCCGACCCGCCGCCAACCATCGAAGAATCGCTCCGCCGCCTCAGCCGCGGTTCAGACGAGTAACCGCCGAGTGAAATCAGGCCGCGCCGGGCACGTTGGCTAAGGATCAGTCCCGAGATAAGCTCCCGGTTGTAGCTCGGAAAAGCCCGGCATTTTCAAAATGCCCGGCTGTTAATTCGGGACTGTTCCTCAGGGCCGTTCGAGGAATAGTCGCCATTCGCGCCGGGCGAGGCGTGTTCAAAACAGAGCGCGGCGGGGCAATGATTTTGCTTGTGGCTCGTCGAGTTGTTTTGCCCATCGGTCATTGTAAACTCTTGATAATCCGGTAAAAACAGGCACCTCATCGGAGGAACGATTTCTTCTCGGAGGATACGATATGGCGATCGCACCGAAGTCGAAACCAATCAGTTTTCAAGACAAACTGTTGAAAACGCTGAGCAAGGTAAATCGCCCGGGCGACTTCTGCACGGCGGCGGATCGGCCGATCACGATGCCGGGGCTGGAGGTCGAAGGGATCGGGCTCGTTGGCCTGCCGCTGCCAAAATCGCAGGCCCGCAAATTGATCAAACTTTGCCGGCAGGCGCCGTACGGAAAGGGAACCGAAACGGTCGTTGATACAGCCGTTCGGCGAGTCTGGGAATTGGACGAAGATCAATTTACGCTCTCCAATCCCCAATGGAGCGCCTTCGTTGACTCCATCGTCGATGACGTGAAAAAGGAGATGGGGCTGGAGCAGCGGAAGCTGGCCGTGCATCTTTACAAACTGCTGGTTTACGAAAAGGGCGGCTTCTTCCTGCCGCATCGCGACGGTGAAAAGCTCGATGGAATGGTGGCGACGCTCGTCATTGCGTTGCCCTCGATTTACCAAGGCGGTGAGTTGATCGTGGCGCACGATGGTCAAGAGCAAACGGTCGAGATGACTGGCGCCGCCACGGGGCTGGGAATAAGCTACGCAGCGTTCTACGCCGATTGCGAGCACGAAGTCCGGCCGCTCACGAGCGGATACCGTCTATGCCTGACATACAACGTCACTCTTAAAAAATCGAAAAACAAGAAGGGAGTCACCGCTCCTTCCCATGGACAGACGGCCGGCGCGATCGCCAAATTACTTGATCACGATTGGGTTCAAGACGCAGCCATGAAAAAGATGGCCGTGACACTCGACCATCGTTACACGCAAGATGGGCTGACGGTCGAGCACTTGAAGGGCGTCGACCGCGCGCGGGCGGAAGTTCTGTTCGCGGCCGCTGAGAAAGCGGGCTTTGTCGCCCACCTCGCGCTCATCACGCTGTGGCTGAGCGGCTCGGCGGAGGGCGGATTTGACGACTATTCCCCTGGCGGCAGACGCGGGCGGTACTATAACCGATACGAAGACGAAGACGAAGAATCCGTCAGCGATCACGAAATGGGAGAAGTGTTCGACGACAGTTTGTCCGCCAATTTCTGGTCCGAGCAGAATGGCAACAATGTGTCGCTCGGTGAAATTCACTTTGAAAGAGACGAAGTCGTCTCCCAGACGCCGCTCGAAGAGTGGAAAGCAAGCCGCGAAGAATTCGAGGGCTACACCGGTAACGCCGGCATGACGCTCGAACGCTGGTATCATCGCGCCGCGATTGTGCTTTGGCCGCGAGACAAGCACTTCGACGTGCTTTGCGACGCCGGCACGGATGCGGCGATCGGCGGCTGGCAAGTGATGGTCAAACGCCTGGGGCGGGTGGCGAAAAGCCGTCGCGATAAACTGCGGCAAGATTGTATCGCCTTCGCCGCCGCAATCATCAACTCATGGCGGCCCAAACGCGCTCATTGGTCGATGGCGCATGGACAGATCGATGCGATCGATCGAGATGAATTTCCCGCCATGCTGTGCGAGTTGGACGATGCCGAGCTGGTCCAGCGATTCATTTCGCAAGTCATGCTGCGCGACAGCGGGATCGGCGTCGACCAGTCATTCGTAAAGTTCTGTAATCGGCACGGCTGGAAGTGTTTTGAGACGGAATTGGCGCAGGTGCTGCAGAAGGCTGATCTCGACACGGTCACTCGAAATGTCAAACTTATCGAGCGGCTTTGCGTCGGGCGAGACCGGAATTCAGACCGCCTCGAATCCTGCCAGCGGTTATGCGAACTGGCCGTGAACGCATTGGCGTCGTTCGATCAGCAATTGGAGCCCGGCGATTGGCAAGCCAGAAAACTCGACCGGGCGACGATCCTGGCCTCGCTGGTCAAGGCGATGTTGGCCGCGAACGCCGCCAATCCATTGCGGCAACTCATTAACCACGCGCTGGCTGCCACCGAGATTTACGATTTGACCGACGCTCATTTGGCGGCAATCTTTACGCTGAAGTCACGAATTGGCAAGCTGGCCTCGCCAAACAAGGCTATTTTGCATTGGCTGCAAGCGTGTCGCGGCGCGTTAGCCGACCGCACCGCGACTCCTCCCCAGCCGCCCGCCGACTTCTGCCGGGAACACAAACTTCCATGCGACTGCCGCGACTGCCGCATACTCAGCAAGTTTCTTGCCGACCCCGCTGATCGGCAACTCCGTCTGCCGTTGGCCAAGCAACGCCGCCAACACCTACACCAAATCATCGATGGAAATGACTGCGATCTGACGCACGCCACCGAGCGCAGAGGCCGTCCCTTCACGCTTGTCTGCACAAAGACCGACGCATCGTACGAAGCTGCCTGCCTGATCCACCAACGCGACTTGAAGAACCTCGCCAGCATCACCAAGATTCTCGGCGCATGCAAATGACTCCCCGATTACAAAATAAATGAGGAGTGAAGCGTGCCTCCAGAATGGCTGCCAATTTTGTCGTTGTTGCCGATAGCCGCCGTGGCGCTGCTGTTGGTGGTGTTGCGTTGGCCGGCCAGCCGGGCGATGCCGCTTTCGTATGCGGTGGCCGCGGCGTTGGCGTTGTTTGTGTGGCAAGTGCCAGCGGTGCAGGTTGCGGCGGCTTCGGTGCGCGGCCTGATTATTTCGTTGGAGCTACTGTACATTATTTTCGGCGCCATCTTGCTGCTCAATACCCTGGAGCAAAGCGGCGCGCTGCGGCGCATCCGCCAGACCTTTAACGACATTTCTCCTGACCGGCGCATTCAAGTTATTATTATCGCCTGGCTGTTCGGCTCCTTTATTGAAGGCTCGGCCGGCTTCGGCACGCCCGCCGCCGTGGCGGTGCCGCTGTTGGTCGGCCTGGGATTTCCTCCCATGGCGGCGGTCACTGCGGGCATGATGATTCAATGCACGCCGGTTTCCTTCGGCGCGGTGGGCACGCCGATCATTTTCGGCGTCAGCACGGGTTTGCGCGATGACCCGGCGGTCGGCCAATACGTCCAGCAGTTGGGCTACGCCCAATGGTCGGACTTCATCGCCATGATTGGCCTGAAAGTGGCGATGCTTCACGCCGTGGTCGGCACGCTGGTTCCATTGTTTGTCGTCACGGTGATGACGCGTTTCTTTGGCGCCAACCGCTCCTTTCGCGAAGGGCTGGCCGTGTGGCGGTTTGCACTCTTCGCCGCCCTCGCCATGACGATTCCCTACGTGCTGGTGGCGTACTTTTTGGGGCCGGAGTTCCCCTCGCTGTTAGGCGGTTTGTTCGGCTTGATGATTGTGGCGCCCGCCGCCAAACGCGGCTGGTTCACGCCGCCGCGCGCAGAAGTGTGGGATTTTGAGCGTCCTGAAAAATGGCCCAGCGAATGGGTCGGGGCGGAAATGCAGCAGGAGGCGGCGCCGAAAACCGACCGTCCGTTCAGCCTGTTGGTCGCCTGGCTGCCGTATCTTTTGGTGGCGGTGTTGTTGGTCGCCACACGTGTGAAGTCGTTGCCATTTGAGGCCATGCTCAAGTCGGTGGTAATTCCGATCACCCATATCTTTGGCACGTCGATCGAACGAACCGTGCAGCCGTTGTATATTCCAGGCACGGTTTTTGTCGTGGTTTCGCTGGCCGCCTTTTTTGTGCAACGCATAAAACTACGCCACTACGCAACCGCCTGGGCCAAGTCGGGCAAGACAATGCTTTCCGCCTCGACGGCGTTGGTGTTTACCGTGCCCATGGTGCAGGTGTTCATTAACAGCGACGGCGGCGCTGCCGGTTTTCTCGGAATGCCACTTATTTTAGCGGGTGGTGTTGAATCGTTGGTCGGCGGGAGTTGGCCGCTCTTTGCGCCGTTCATTGGCGGCATTGGCGCCGCCGTGGCGGGCAGCAACACCATTAGCAACATGATGTTTTCACTCTTTCAATTTAATGTTGGAGAAAACATCGGCGTCGACCCCGCCTGGATGGTCGCCTTGCAAGCGGTGGGCGGCGCCGCCGGCAACACGATTTGCGTGCATAACGTGGTCGCAGCTTCGGCGGTGGTGGGGCTAGTCGGCAAGGAAGGCGAAGTGATTCGCAAGACGTTGCCGATCTTCCTTTATTACGCCTCATTTGCGGGCGCATTGGGCTATTCGATTGTGTGGTGGTCGACCGCCGGTCCGTTGAACATTGGCTCGATCCTCGCCGCCGGAATCATACTCGCCGCCATCACGATCATCGCCCTCGGCTCGCGAAAACCGGTGGTGTAAGACGAGCGGACACGAGGACTAAGGCCGTCGGACGCTCGTTACTTTCACAGACAGCGCACCGATACCGATGGTTCGTTTAACGGCAAGCCGAAGGCGGCTGCGTTTTCTGACGCGCCGTTTCGGGAAACGCAGCCGCCTTCGGCTTGCCGTTAAACGAAAAATGTAGCGCATTCAACGGTGCGTGGTTTGCAGTGAATCGACTTTCAGTCCAGGGAAGTCGGTTCTCTTCGCCAAAGCCTGCTCAGCGCTCTCGCCAGTTTACATTTGAAAGCGAGGCCAGGGCCAACTGCAGGGCGTGGGTGCCGTCGCGGCCGTGGCCTTGTGCTTGCAGCGCTAGGTAGAGTTGGTGGGCCAGCGCCAGCCCCGGCAGGCAAAGTTGCAGGCGTTTGCTTTCCGCCAGTGCGACGCCCATGTCTTTGATGAAGTGTTCGACATAAAAGCCAGGATCAAAATTGTTGTCGATGATGCGCGGCCCCAAATTCGAGAGCGACCAACTGCCCGCCGCGCCGCTGGCCACCGATTGCATCACGACGTTCAAGTCGAGCCCGGCCCGGTAGCCGTAAAGCAAAGCCTCGCAGACGCCAACCATATTCGAGGCGATGAGAATCTGGTTCGCCATTTTCGTATGTTGGCCGGCGCCGGGGCCGCCTTGCCGCACAATGGTTTTGCCCATGGCCTCGAAGCAGGGCATGAGCGCCGCGACCACCGGTTCGCGGCCGCCAATCATAATGGAGAGCCGCGCTTCCTTGGCGCCGACATCGCCGCCGGAAACCGGCGCGTCGACGCTTTCCACACCCTGGGCCGCCGCCTGCTCGGCAATTTCCACCGCCAACGAGGGTTCGCTGGTCGTCATATCGACCAAAATAGCGCCGCTCGAACAACCGGCCAGCGCGCCGTTTTCGCCCAGTATCACTTCGCGCACATCGTGTGGAAACCCGACGATGGAAAACACCACATCGCTCTGCTGGGCGACCGCCTTGGGGCTCTCGGCCCACTGGGCGCCTTGGGCCAGGAGCGATTCGGCCTTGCTCTTGGTGCGGCTGTAAATCGTGGTGGCAAACCCTTTGGAAATCAGGTGGCCGCACATGCTTTGCCCCATCACTCCCGTGCCAATCCAGCCTATTTTTGTTTCTCCAGGCGCCGCCATCTTGACCGACATATTCCTTGTTCCTTTGTTACCAACGATGTTCCGGGCGGGCCAGAATCTCTTGCAGGATCACGGCCTGCCGCAGCCCTTGAGGAGTTTGCATCATTTTCATGATTTGCTCCAGAATGTCTACCGGGCCGCCTTCCGCGGCGGCGTCTGGCAATGCGTTTGGATCAAAGGCCGTCGAGACGAGTCTTCCCACCTGGTGGTCGTAGTGCGACTTCACATGTGCGCCCACGCCCGATTTCTTGGGATGGTCGAACTTATGGCCTAGTTGGTCTGCGTGCTGGGAAACATCGGAAGTGGAGAGGTCGGTCGTGGAGCGCAAGCGTCGAGGCTGGCTGGCATCTGCGGAAACAGCCTTCTCCGGAACCACTTCGGCCGAAAGTACCTGCAAATCATCGACGTCTGCACGCGGCGTTATTTGGTGCGGCCTTCCGCCTTCGGGGTGCGGCGCCACGGGCCGCGGAGGCAGCGTTCTTTTCGGCTTGTTTTGGGCGTTCCCCTGGAGAATTCTGGCGAGGAAATCTTCTAATTCATTCGACATAACAAGACATCTCCCGTTTTGAAAGCCCCGAAAACTACTTACCGGCGATGGCGGTTCTCATGTCGGTATCGGCTTGAATATTCCGCAGCTTGTAGTAGTCGACCACTCCCAGCTTTCCGCTGGCGAAGGCCTCGGCAATGGCCTTGGGCACTTCGGCTTGTGCGTCGAGCAGCGTGGCGCGGCATTCTTCAATGCGGGCCACTTTCTCTTGTTCGGCGGCCACGGCCATGGAGCGGCGCCCTTCGGCGCGAGCCTGCGCGACGCGCGTGTCGGCTTCCGCTTGGTCTGCCCGCAGCCGGGCATCAATATTTTCGCCTACATCTATATCGGCGATATCGATGGAAACAATTTGAAAGGCGGTCTGCGATTCCAAATGCCGGCCCAACACCATCTGGGTGATGCTATCGGGGTTTTCCAACACATCAAGATGCGATTTCGCAGACCCAATCGCACTGACAATTCCCTCGCCCACGCGAGCCACGATTGTTTCTTCCGTGGCGCCGCCGATGAGTTGTTGCAGATTCGCCCGCACCGTGACCCGCGCCCGCACCTTGAGTTGCACGCCGTCTTGGGCGACGCCATCGAGTGCATCGCGGCCGGAACCCTTGGCCGGGCAATCAATCACCTTGGGGTAAACGCTGGTCTGCACTGCTTCGAGCACATCGCGCCCCGCCAGGTCGATGGCGGTGGCTTCACGAAACGTGAGTTGGATAATCTTCGCCTTGCGCGCCGCGATCAACGCGCGAATCACGAGCCCGACGTTGCCGCCCGCCAGGAAATGCGCCTCCAAGGCTTTGGAGGTCAGTTCCGGATCGTCGGTCAAACCGGCCTGCACCGCCATGATTTTGCTGCGCAGAATGAGTTTGGGATTCACGTGGCGAAAACTCATGCCAATAAAATCAAAGATGCCAATGCCCGCGCCGGTGGCCCACGATTGAATCCAGAGGCCGGCGTACTTGATCACTACGGCAATCGCCGCCAGAGCTCCGGCAACGAGCAGCAACCCGCCGACCATCATCACGATTTGAAAAGGCGAAAGCTGTTGCTGCGCTAAAAGCTGTTCACTCGCTAGTCGATTCATTGCCATGCACCCTATGTTTTTAAGCCAGCCACGCCGTTTTTAAGCTAGACGCTCGATGAGAACTTGTTCTATCGCATATTTCCGCGCGCCACAACTCTCGCGGCGCTGGTCGGTTGTCAGGAGAGCGGTGAATCGAAGTCGTCGAGACCAAAGTCGTCGAACGGTTGGTTGAGGGGATCGTTGTCCGGCGGAGCATCGCCGGACGCCGCTTTTTCCTGATCCGAGAGCGGGCGCACCATCACGCGGACGCCCTGCAAACGCAGCACTACAACCGTCGTGTTTTGTGCCACCGACTCGCCTTCCGTTGAAGCATCGTAAATGCGGTTGTCGATGCGAATGGCGCCGCTGGGAAGCAGCTTACAATCGGTGACTCCGCGACGCCCCACCAGTCGTTTCAGTTCGCGCCGATATTCGGTATCGGGGAGGACATCGTCAGGATGTTCGGGGCGGGGAATCAGAATCCGCCGCCCCAAGGGCGTGTGCGGCCAAATGCGAACCGCAGCGCTCAGAATGATGGGCCCGCCGATTACCGCACAGGCTAGAAAAACAGCCCCCACTTCCATACCGGCGTAAAAGGCGGTTATCACCGATGCCAGCACGGATCCGCCGGCCAAGAATCCGAGCACGCCGCCGGAGGGTACGAACACCTCCAAGACGACCAACCCCATGGCCAGCGCCATCAAAATAGCCGCCCAGAATAGAGGACTCATGATCACCCCTAACTTGCCGGCTGCCCGGTCGGATTCCGCACCCGATGAACCACCACCTGACTTCCCCTGACTTCAGCCACATACACCGGTTCGTTCACTCGAACCAGTTGCCCTTCGCTGACCACATCAACCACTTCGTCGCCAAAACGCGCCTTGCCCGAAGGACAAAGCAACGTCGTCGTGACGCCCGGCTTGCCGAGCAAATGCTCACGGTGGACCAGCGCCTCGCGCTCTTCACGCTCCTCCAACTCTTCATCGGCCAAGGGCTTCAGTAAAATGCGATTGAAATACGGCGTGTGGGGCAGTACTCGCTGCACAAACACCGCTCCCGCAACCACGCCCGCCACGCACCAAACAATCGAAAGCAGCGAACGAGGAAGTTGGTGGAATTCCTCGACCGTGTGTGGCAAAACAAACGTTTGGCTGGCCAGCACGATTGACGCAATCACGAGCGCGCCGCCGCCCAATCCAAACACGCCAAAGCCCGGCAGAACGAAAACCTCCAACGCCAAACAGGAAAGCCCCAACAAAAACAACAGCACCTCCAACCAGCCCGCCGTGCCGTTGAGGAACTGGCTCCAGAAGAAAAGCGTGAAACAGACCACCGCCACAAACCCCGAAACAGACGCGCCCGGCGCCATGGCCTCGGTCATGAAAGCAAAGCAGGCCACAAACAACAAAATTCCGGCCCAACGAGGCTCGGCCAGCGCCGCCACCAGCACGAACGCCCAATTCGGCGTGACTTCCTTGAACTCATCGCCCACGCCATAAAGGGCGGCCAATTCGGCCAGATCGGCTGGCAGGAATTTCGCCAAGGCGAGCTCCTTCGCGCGAGCGCCCGATACGCCATCCGACACATCCAACTGCTCGGCCTGGCTCCAGCGGTCGGAATGCTTTAAGTCTTGGTATTCCTGGTCGGTGAAGTAGCGAATTTCGCGTGTCTGGCTGTTGGTGAAGCGGTGTATAACGGCGGTGGGTTGCAACAAGGCGTAGGGCAACGACCAATCTCGCGCTTTCTGGGCGGCCAGCGCCCGCGTGGCCACGCGCAATGAAGTAAGTTCATCGGCGCTCAGCGGTTGGCCGCCGGGGCCGCCCAATACGGCGCCCGCGCCCATGGCTAATTGATCGCAGGCCAAGGCGATTAAAGCCGCGTCGCCCCGCGCCTCAACGGGAACATACGCCACCGTACGGACTTTTTGGCTATCGAACGCCGCCAGGTAGTTGGCCAGCCGCAAGCTTTGTTCGACGCTTCCTCCGGCGCTATCGAGTTGCAGACAAACAAAATTGGCATGCTGGCGGCGCACGTTTTCGTCGATCGAGCGAATCAGTTGCGAAACTTTTTCGCTGGTCACCTCTCCTTGCAAACGCACCAGCACCGGTCGCCACTGTTCGTCGAGCGGCGCCGGCTGGCGCATTAACTCCAGCGGTGTTTGCAATGCCGCGGCCAAGGCGCGCCGGTCGCCGGCCAGATGGGTCGCGAAGCCGTACTCCAAGCGAAGTTCGCGACCCGTCAGGTGTACGAATTCTCCGGGACCGGCCAGCCGGGTCTCGGAAATAAAAGCCTCCGACTGCCGAAGTGCGGGCAGCGCTTCGGCCAGGACAAATTTCCGACCGTTGAGCGTTTCGACGACAAACACTTCCAGCGCTTTGTCGAGCATGCCGAGCACCACGACTTCGGGCGCGATCCGCCGCCGCTCCGCGATTTCCGCGTAGCCTCGTCGGACCGTGGGGTCGATAAATTCCTCGGCCACGCCGGCGTCGCCCAGCAGAGCGTCTTCTTGGATCACGATTTCTTCACAGGCCAGCGCCGGCAAGACCGCGTGTCCTGTAGCGCCCTGGGGCAGGAAGGCCACCGTGCGCACGCCGCGCAAACTTTGGCCGGCGAGGAATCGGGCCACCGCCAACGACCGCTCGAATTGGCTATTGGCCGCCGTCGAGGCATCCTCGGCATGAAACTCCACCACGAGAATCGACCGCGGTTCGCTGCGCGGCAGTTGCTCGACCGCCTTGAGCACCCGCCGTTTGAAGCGTTCGTCTTCATTGCCCACGATGGGGAGGTTCAAACGCAATACAATCGCCGAGGGAGTTGCGTCTTTTTTCTTTTTCACGTCCCCCAACCAGCCCGCTGGCGGCGTTTTCGCCGAATGGCCCCAGGCCAGCAAGCCACAGGAAAGGAACATGGCCGAAAATACCGAGCAGCGGAGTACCGCCCGGCGCCAGCGCATTCCAAAAGAAACGCAGCTTGCAGAAGAAGCATAACGAGTATGACATGAGTTGCGTTGATTCATTTTGACCGATTCTCCAACGCCCAACCTGACTCACACAGCTTGGAGATATTATAGGGGAGCGACCGACCGCCGGAAAGCGAAAGGCGCCGAATCACACCACGTAACCCGCGTGCTTGCCGCCGGTTAGCCGCACAACGCTACTCCAGACGCCGTTGGCATACGGGGTTCTTTGTGCTGGCTGCCGGAGTCAGCCCGCCCGAGCGCACAACACTCCAATAGTCTGTTCGGAATTCCGGCTTCGATCTTGGACGAAAACTATCGCCGGAAAAATTCTCGAAGAACCTCTTTTCCCGGCCTGACAATCCACTCTATGATGGACTTGCAGGTTTCAGCTTGGGAAAGACCCTCGTTTCGTGAAACCATTGGCAAAGCGTTGTGAATAAATTGATCTTGCTTTAGACCATTATCGATAGCTGTTTTTCTGACTGCGTGAAACGAAAGCCCGATGGCAAAGCGACGCCGTACAACCAAAGCGAAGCCGTCGTCGAAGCCGAAGTATCAGGTGTTCGTCAGTCATGCGTCGGCAGACAAGTGGATAGCAACCACTTTCTGCGAGAAAATCGAGGCTGCCGGCGCATCAACATTTCGAGATGATCGCGATATCGACGGCGGTGACGACATCCCCGAAGAGATTCGCAATCCCCGAAGAGATTCGTACTCAAATTAAGCAGTCTCGGGAACTGGTCGTCTTGTTGACTCCGAAATCTGTTGATCGGCCGTGGGTTCTGATCGAAGTCGGGGCGGCTTGGGGATGGCGGAAAGAATATCGGATTGTGCCGGTGCTTTGCCATGTGACCGTAGATGCCATTCCCGATATAATCAAAGGGAAAAAGGCGTTCCAACTGAACGAATTTGATCAGTATCTGAAGGAACTCCAGAAACGGGTTAAAAAATGACCGCCACCGCTAGCAAAATCTACGATGTCTTCGTTTCACACGCAGCAGCGGATAACCATCTTGCGACGGAAATTGCGGATAGTCTCGATTCGGTAGGATTGAAGGCATTCCATGAAGGCGCCGTCGAACCTGGAATGGACATTGCCGAGACCATCTGGCAGGCGTTGGCGGAAAGCCGTGCTCTGATCGCCATCATTTCACCGGAAGCCCCAATGCGAGCCATGGGTATGGTCGAAATCGGCGCTGCGGCCGCTTGGAACAAACCGGTGTTCTTACTGATTAACGGCCCTTCCTCCACGAAGCTACCTACGGCGTTGAGTATGTATCCGGTTTACCCGCTGGGTCGTTTGGAGGAAGTTGTCCGAGCAATTCGCACCGGTTTTGAGCCATTAACGGACAACGAGCGCGATATCCTGGCCGATATTTATCTTCACCTCAACACTCCGACCGACCAACTGAGCCAATCACCGAAGGCGCTGCGGGAACTCACAAGAAACTTTAGCAAGCACGCCGATAAGCAGTATTCGGGAGAACGCCTGTTAACTGAGTTGATTCGAATGCGCAAGAAAGGCCAGCTTCCCCGACTGCGACGCCGCGCATGATCGGTAACCGTCCGCATACCTGGAATAGACATTGCCAAAGGTGAATCATGGCGGCGAAACAACGCAAGCTGCGAGCGAAGCCAAGACGGCGTCGGTGGATGCTGCTGGCCGCTTTGCTCCTTTTGTTTTCGGCGGGCGCGGTCCGCTTGGCGAATGTGGCCGCGCAGCGAAAGCCGCCCACCGGAAAGCGTGTTTCGCTGATGCACGATGGCCGCCAACGACACTACCGGATTTATGTCCCCAAAAAGTACGACGGCAAATCGCGCATGCCGCTGGTGTTCTCCTTCCACGGCGGCGGCGGAACGGCGGAAGTCGCCTCCAAGATGGGGTTTTCACCGCTGGCGGAGCAAGAAGGTTTCATCGTGGTTTACCCGGAAGGGTTGAACAAACATTGGAACGACGGCCGAAAATCGAAGAAGTTCACCGAGCAAGACGCGAAGATCGACGACGTGGCCTTTGTGCTGGCGCTGCTGAAAAAACTCCAGCATGAATTCCGCATCGATCCTGCGCGAGTGTACGCAACGGGCGCTTCAAACGGCGGGTTTTTTAGTCATCGGCTGGCGATCGACGCCTCCGACAAGTTCGCCGCCGTGGCGGTTCTGATCGCCACGCTGCCCAAACCGTTTGAACAAAACTTCCAGCCCCAAAGGCCGATGTCGATGCTGTTTATGAACGGAACCGCCGACCCGTTCGTGCCGTACGATGGCGGCCCGATCACGCCGAACTTGATGCCGCGATTGATCGATTCCAAAACGCACGATTTCCAGCGCGGCGCGGGCTCCTCGACCGCCGCCGCGATCAAACTCTGGTTGCACTACAACGGGCTGGCCGGGAAAAAGCCCAGCGTCGAACGTCTGCCCGACAAAGACCCGCGCGACGGCTGCCGCGTTGTGCGGCGAAGCTGGTCGGGCGGAAAGGCCGGCAGCCGGGTGGTTCTCTACCGCATTGAAGGCGGCGGCCACACGATTCCCGGCGGAGTTCAGTACCTGCCCGAGCGCATCATCGGCAAAACGTGTGGCGATTTCGACGGCCTGAAAACCGTCTGGCGGTTCTTCGAGAATTCCTCGCTCTGAGCCAGCGCGCCGTTGGAGTTCATGCTTTAGCATGTTTTCTTCTGTTCACTGTCTAGAACTTTCATTGCGATTTGTCGAAGCGCCAGCGGCAGATCTCGACGCGACAGATCGCCTCGACCTGGAATGATCGATTAAAATCATTGCGGAACCATTCAGGGCGTCCGTCCTTCTTCGTGTCTTCGCGTCTTCGCGTCTTCGCGTGCGCCCTTTTTCTCGCGTGAAGACGCGAAGGCGCGAAGGCGAGAAGAATTGGCCCGTCCAAAACCGGTAGCGGATTGCTCGGTGCCGAAAATGCGACCGTACATTCCCGGCCGACGCTACAGAAAAGGGAAACGCGGAGGTCGCAAAGGGGCAGAGGACGCGGAGAAGAAAGAGAAAAAAATGACGAAATGAAAGCAAGCGATAATAAACGGTTTAGCAGTTCAAAACCCGCGAACGGCTACCGCACGCCGTTACGGCCGGTGGCGGGGAAGCTCCGCCTTGAAGTCGCCTAGTGAACGCCATTGGGTTCGGTGGTCGAGATCGACTTCCGCCACCACAACGGTTCCAAATTCCTTGGCCAAGGCAATTGTTTCGCCGGCGTGGTTAAAGACCGCCGAAACCATCCAGTTCCGGGAGATATCTTCGTAGGTGCTGCTGACCACGAAGACATGGTTCTCAATCGCGCGGGCTCGCGCCAGTTCCGGGTTGCAGCCCCAAACCGGCCAAGCGATCACTTCGGCGCCTTTGTTGGTCAACTCGCGCGCCACTTCCGGAAAGAAACCGTCGTAGCAAATCATCATCCCGACCTTGCCGAAACGCGTGTCGAAAACAGGGTAGTCCTTGCCCGGCGCCACGCCCTTGGCAATCTCGCCGCGCGGTAGCGTCACCTTGCGGTACTTGCCCACGATTTCACCGTCAGGACCAAGCAACACGGCGGTGTTATACACCAGATGGCCGACGCGTTCATAGACGCTGAACACGATGTACATATCGTGCTTCTTGGCCAGCCCGCCAAAGTATTTCGTGGAAGGACCCGGCACCGCTTCGGACGATTCGGCCGGCGTTTTCCCGATTCCCACATATGGAACCGTTTCACCCAATACGACAAGATCGGCCTTCTTTTCGGCGGCTTGTTCGATCAGCGGCGCGAACATCCGGCAATTCTCGGCCTGCGTTTTACCGCCCTTGGGTTTGAAGTGAACCGAGGCCAGGCGAACCTTGCGGCCAACCGGCGGAGCGGTCTGCTTCAGCGATACTTGGCTCCATTCGATGCGTCCGTTCGGCGCCCAAAGCAAATGCAGTTCGAGCACAGCGCGGGTGGCGTTGGCCGGAGCGCGGTAGGTGTCTGAAACTTCCGTCCAGCCGCCGCTATCGGTGGCTTTGTCGGTAGGATGTTCGGCGCGAACACGAGGCGTTCCTCCGCGCAGATAATCCGAGACAACGCCCCGGTCGTTCTCCACCAGTTGGCCTTGGTCGTCATGCCAGAGGAGCCGCACCACGGCGCTGCGCCGGGGCGTTTCGACTCTCTCAACCCGGCGAAACGCCTCGAAGTGATAATGCTTGCCGCCCTGAACGGGAAGGGTTGTTGTCCAGTATCCGTCCAGACCTTCGCGTTGGTCGTGTTCGATGACGAAGCGTTCGGCTCCGTTGCGTCCGCCAGCTTTCTTATAATGGAAGGCCGGTCGGATTTCGTCTCGGCTGGCGGTGGCGGCCCAACCCTTGGGGTCGCCGTTTTTTGTGACATCGCCCGCAGTCGCGGAACTTGCGGCAAGAATGGTAAGTCCGATAACCGTTAGTCGCAGCGCGCTGGCTATTTTGTTCATCGCAGTAGATTCCATTTTCATTGGGTTCAGCGGCTTCACCACGATTGTCAATGGCTCGTTTAACGGCAAGCCGAAGGCGGCTGCGTTTTTCTGTCTTGCCCAAACGGGTTGTCACAAAACGCAGTCGCCTTCGGCTTGCCGTTAAACGAAAGATTGTGACATTTTCAACCGCGAGCAGTATAGCTTCACCGTGAGCGGCCGTGCAAAAAACTCCGACACGAGGCGAATTGATTATATCATGGAGGCCTTCCGCCGCGACAACCGGTCATTCGGGCACGCGCACCACGATTTTGGCGGGATAGACAAGCTCCCAGGAGTCGAGCAACGTGGCGAGAGATGGCGCCGCCGGCTGCTCGGTTCGCTTCACGCCGTTGAGCGTGATTGCAACCGGCTTTTTGAAGTCGATCATTCGAGGATGCAGCCACAGCGTGAAGCGCGAAACGCCGCTCGTTTCAATTTCAAACCGATTGCCGCCCAGGTTCGCCGCTTCGATCATGGCGCCGGGTCGTTTCTCCTTACCTCGCGTGAGCTTCCACTGGCGCCAGTCGTCTGCCGAACTGTCTTTGCTGTAACCCCGGCGGGGGACGGTCAGGGCGTCGTACTCCAATTCGCTATTCGGAAACGCTTCGTTCAGCGAGAGCCAATAGCTGTGCGTTTTCGGAAAACATTTCTCCGCTCGAAAACCGACCGGCGAAGCAACCGCCACTTGCCGGGGAAAAGGGTTTCGCCGCAGTTCGGCGTGCGTCTGCAAAAAATCCAGCACGGGGGCTTTCGCCTCCGCCACTGGATGCGCTCCGGCGTGCTCCATAAAAACGTGCGGGATTTTTAATTCGCTGAGCAGCGTGTGGGCCTGCCGCGCGAACTGGATATCGGTGTGTCGATCTCGCACGCCGCGTTCGGCGTCTTTCACTCCATGCACAATGCAAAACGTCGTGCCGCGAATCACCGGCCATTGGGCCAAGGTCCAGGAACCGGCGCTGGCGATGATTGCCGCGAATCGATCCGGTTGCCGCTGCACTTGGTGGAAGCCGCCAAAGCCGCCCATGGAATGGCCCCACAGGATCACGCGGTGGGGGTCGACGTGAAAACGCGTTTTGCATTCAGCGACGACGTCGGCTAGGTAGTCGTCGGTTTCCGGCAGCGTCCAACGCGAATGATCGTCAGGATTCCAAGGCGCCGAGGGCGCCACGCCGATCATCCCGGTCTGTTCAAAGATATCGCCGATATAAGCCGCTGAAGGCTTGTCGGGGCGCATATAACGAGCCGGCGACGTTCGCGGACTGCCCTTGCCGCCGCCATGCATGAAGACAACCAACCCCGTGGCTCGCTCCGGCTGATAACTCTGGGGGACGATGAAGTACAGTAGGTCGTCTGGGTGTTTCTTCCGCAACCGAGGCGATGTGAAGCGTTCTTCGGCATAATAACCCGGCTGCACATCTTGTTGCGGCTGCATTCGCAACGCGGCGAGCACGCGGGGCCAGTGTTTGTCGAAGGGCGCGAGTTTGGCGGACAGTGCTCTCCGCTCGCCGGCATCGTCGCTTAGCAGGTATTGCCGTGCGAGTTGCACGGCGGCGGTTACGTCGCCGGCGCGCGTTTCCGGCTGGAGCACCGTCCATGGGCCAACGGCGGCCAGGAGAATTCCCAGGAAGCAGCGAGAGAAAAACATGCCGGACGCCAGCGACGCGTGTTTTTTTCGCCACCCGCCTACGCGAACGAACGAATGAAGTTTGTCGGGCATGAACAACTCTTTCACGGGGTGTGATCACGCTGGCGCGCCGCTTCGCAAACGACGCAGCGCGTTTGAAGTCGTCTTTTTCGGACCCGCCGTCTTACTTTTTGAAATGCACGGCGCAGGCGCCGTTTTCGCAGTCGTGGGTTTTTCCCCAGCGGTAGCGTTGCTTGGCGACTTGCCGGTAAAAAAAACTCCACAGAGGAAGCGAGCCGGGGAAATACATCAGCGGCGCCAAGATCCACAAACGAGGCAGCCGGCGCGTGAGGTATCGAAAGGCGGCGGCGCCGCCATATCGCACTCCCTGTTGGTCGACGACGTACATCTGCTCCATGAGTTCTGCATGGCTTAGGTCGGGAAAACGGCGGCCTGTTTCGTCGTCGTGCAAGGAAAGAAACGCCAGCCGGGCGCCGCCGTCGAAGCGGTGCAACCGTTCGACCTGCCCCGTGCAAAAGCGGCAATGGCCATCGTAAATAACGATATCGGCCCCCGGCCGTTCAGCAGGACCAGGCAGTGATATTGAGGCGGCGGACGATTTCGCGGCAAACATGGCGATCTTTCGGGGAACGGACCTTCTCTCATTTTAACCGCGAACATCAAGAAGGGATAACCTCGATTCGGCCATACAGCGATTCCCCTGCTCCCGCCGTTTGTCAGCGGACCGGCAGCCAAAACGCATAACGCTGGATATCCTTGGCCAGACTCGACCGCCAAATATCGATATTACTGTGCTCACGGCCCACTATGGAGCAAACATTTCGCACCTGAATGCGTTCTCGCGCATCGCCCAACAGCCGGGGGCATGCCAACCCCGTGAACCCCAAGGCCTGCGGGTTGGCGTGCGGCGTGACCAGTCGGTAACGCTTGAGAACGTTGTCGAGGGGATTCACCGTGATGTACATTTGATCGGTCTGGGAAAGCGCCCGGCCGTGAAACGCATGGGGATTCAGCCAGTAATTATTCAGAGCCCCGGCTAACAAGACGACGCGAAGCGACCGGTGGTTTTTCGCTGCGTCCTCCGTCGCCACTTTCGGCGTCTCGAGCCGACGCCCAAGCAATTTCCCGCCGCCAAGCAAATGAAGCGCGCCGGTGGCAATGCGGGCGCCGTAACTAAAACCAACCACGCTGGTAGGTGTTTTCGCGGGGATTCCGGCCATGGTCCAGGCCAGGAAGCGGCTGTCGACGGCGGTCCGGGCGGCCTTGACGCGAACGTCTTTTATCGGCCCGCGAATCTGGCTAGACGGCCAAGACCAGATGACGAATCGCACCGGCTCCGGCGAGCCATAGCGCATCATGGCGTCGTGCGCCGCCCAGCCTTGTTGGATATCGGCTCCGGGGTCGGTCCTGTTGCCGTGTATGTAAAACACGGTGATGCGGCCGTCGGTTGAGGCCTCGAAAAATGTGTCCCACGACGACACCCGCCAGCAGCCGTTCGAGTCGCGATGTTTGACGAGCATTTTATGGGGGTCGGAATGGCAGCCCAGCGAGCGCGTGCTGACCAGCCACATATCGGCCTCTTGGCTACCAGACGCGGCTGGCTCTTCCACTGCGGCTGGCTCTTCCACTGCGGCGGATGTTCCAGCGGCGGATGTTCCAGCGGCGGATGTTCCAGCGGCGGCAGTTTCGGCGGCCGGCGTTTCAGCAGCAACGGCGCCGCCTAATTCGATTGCCGCGAACAAACAAAAGCCGATTGCCAGGCGGCAATACCGGCGGCGCGATTCAAGAGCATGGTCGGGTGTTGGCCGATGCCATGATTTCAATATGGAAGACAACATGGGCGTGTGTGGCTCTCTGGCGTCAGCACGGATCTACCGGTAACGCGGGTCAAAGGAACCGCGAAGGTAGGGAGGTTATGCAAGCTACAGAAAGAATAGCACGTTTTTCGGCCAGTTGTTGATTTTTTGAAACGCGTTGGAGAAAAAAAACGCGTGGTGCGTTTGCACATCAGCCAGGGTGTCGTAGATTTTCTCAACCGCCAACTCCCCCTGGTCATTAGATTCGCCTTAATTGGAGATGCAAGAACATGAAGAGCTTCCTTTTTGTGACGACAATCGTGGCGCTGGCAAGTCTTACCGGTTGCGCAAGGCTACGTCAGTGCGGATGGTCTGGTTTCGCCAGCAATGCCGATTGCCACGAATGCAGTGAGCAATGGGGCGAAGAAATCCCCTACGAAAGCCAGTACATTCCCTCCGGCGCGCCGTTTAATGGGCCGGAGTTGCCGCCGCTGGAAGAGGTCGCCCCGCCGGCGGTGTAGTCGTGCGGCCGTGATGCTCCAGAAAATTGAGAAGCCCGGCATTTTGAAAATGCCGGGCTTCTGTGTTTCGCACCGGCTTATTGTTGAGAAGCCCAGTTTATTCGTGAATGGCCTTATTCGGTTTTCGAGCTGGAATCGTCGCCCGGCGACGCCAACGTTCTGGCTTCCAGACGTAACGACGCAGCAATTCCGCGTAATCGATCCGCCGACCTGTAGCTGCCGATGTCTTCCAGATCCGCAGCCACTTCGTCCAGCTTTCGCGCCGCTTGGCGCATCGCGACAAACGCAGGTCGCGGCGCGTGAGCCTGCGGCGCTGCACGTAACTGACCAGGAGAATCGCCGGTTCCCAGGGATTTGGCGGGCGTTACTTTTACCGCTTGCAGCGCCTGGTGAAAGGCCCCGCGAAACGCCTGGGGTTCGCCTTCCGAAAGAATCGAGGGAGCGGTCTGCGCTGAAGCAGATGTTGCAGAAATAGGACCACCCAACGCTCGGCGTATTTTGAGAATCTCGGCGATTTCCCCGGCCGAAAGTTGGCGGGCGTCCGGCGGGTTTGCTTTCTCGCCGCCCGGCGTTTCTCCGGCGGCCAAATGTGAGACCATTCCCCCAGCCAGCACAGGCAGTATCGATAGCGCCCAGGGTACGATCCATTTCGTGGGGCGATTTCCGGCGAACAACTTCATTCCCAGCCTCCCGCCGGCGCCCATGGCGCGCGATGATCACCGCGATTTTACACCCCGGACAAAATAAACAAAACGCAAACTCAGGCCGCTCGTTTATTAGATACACGCTTCCACTCCTTCGAGGCAAGATCAAATGAATCGACGCATTGCAGATGTTGCACCACTGCGGTTGCGATTCGCGTCGCTCTGATCAACACACAGCATTCATGGGAATCGAAATCGCGATCGCCTGACCAGCCTGTCATTCTCTGTTCCTGTTGGCCGAAGGCCTTTTTCACCGTAGCCTGGGGCATCGCCCTAGGTGCGATGGCTGATCTCCGTTGGCATGGTCGAAAGCCTTATTCACATCCTGCAAGATGACGGGTGAACTTGGCCTTCGGCCAAGATGAGGACTGTTCTTTTCCACTCTGGGGCGATGCCCCAGGCTACGGTGAAAAAGGCCTTCGGCCAAACAAAGGGATGTCGCATTTGTTTCCAGGGCGATGCCCCAGGCTACGGTGAAAATAGGCCTTCGGCCAAACAAAGGGATGTCGCATTTGTTTCCAGGGCGATGCGCGGCGGTGGGTAAATTCTCACCTGCCGCAAGCCTAAAATCACTGAAACACTTTGAAAATCTTGCCGAATCGAATGCAACTCGTCATAATTCCAATGGGCAAGGTAGCGGCTTCAGCACAAAATAGGGCGCGAAGACAATGAAAAAAACAGCGTACACAACCTGGGCGGGCATTTTTATTGTGGCGGCGGCGGCAAACCTTGTTGGGGAGTCTCGATGCGAAGCGCAAACAAAAAAGTTGTCTTATCTCGGAAACTCTCCCTTACGAGGATATGACGACGCACCGGGCGTCGGAGTTCTGATAGCACAGCCGGCGCCGAATGTTCTGGCCGGTTACAGCAACAAAACCGGCAAGTGGGTATCCTACAAAGCGCCGGCGGGTGTGAGGCTGATTCCGGTGCTCTCTGGCGCGGTCGCAGGCGTTCATTCGACGCCGCCACAGAAAGAGGTCATCGCCTTTAGCGGCGTCACCGGAAAGTGGGTGACCCACAAAGTTGAGGGCGACAAAGCGAAGGTTGGTTCGCCGGTTGTTGCCGATGGTATTGTATTTCAGCGGACCGGGAAGCACATCTACGCTTTCAGCGCCGAACTGGGCGTGTGGGACGTGCTGGAAAGCGAAGCTGCGGCGTCTATTAACGGTGGGATGGTGATTGCCGTCACGGCCAATTCCATTTCGGTGTTCAGCGCGCATACGGGAACCTGGGCAACATTCAAAGCCGAATCCGACTAAGGAATAGTCCCGAAATAAGATCCCGCTGTTCGTAACCGCCCACAGGACATGTAACGCTGAACCGAGAAAGGCACGAAATATTTTTTTGAATCGTGGAAGCGAGAGTGTACTATCCCGGATGATTCATCAGCCGACGAGCACTAGCGCCACCTCCGCCGCTTCCTTACTCTCTTTGCCACGTATCCGCTCGCCCTTCTTGTCGAAGAGCGGAACTCGCTTCTTGGCGCCAGGCATGGTGAAGTACCAAGCGTCGGTCTGCTGCCAGCGCCACGCCGAGCCGTGCGACTACCGACGTTGCTTTCGTTTCCGTCCCATATCCATCCTCCGCGCCGATCAACAGTTCCGAATTATTGACCAGCGATTCCATCCACCTGATAATGGGCCTACTCAACCATTCCGAATAAGAAATGAGAGAACCCGATGTCCAACAACGAAATCGCCGCAATTCTCCGCCTCCCGGCAATAAAACGAATTTTACTACACGCATTTACTACACTAATACTTATTGCACTAACCCAAGAAAAGTCGATATGTGCGGAAAAACAATTGAAATTAAGCCGAAATGGAAGTGTGCCTAATATCGTACTGATACTTGCCGACGATCTGGGCT
>QIKY01000304.1 GCA_003233175.1 Planctomycetaceae bacterium
TCGCATTTCGTCGGGAGGCAGCTCCTCCAGTTGATTTCTGGTGCGAGGATCGAGCCGTTTGGTGAGAAATTCCTTGAGTTCGTCTTCGCTCGGAGAGCCCATCACGCGTGTAAAAACGGCGACTCGAATCCATTCCTCGATCAGCTTGCCTTGCCCCTGGACTTGCTGCGCCTGCCGAAACGATTTGCGAGCTTCGGCCGATAGCGTCGCCAGCAATTCCTCTTCCTCGCCCGCGTTGGGTCGGGGAAAGTGCTTCGTGTGCATCATCATGGCTCGTGCGAGTGCATGCCGCTTATGCCTTGCATCGTATGTGCGTTCGAGGCGCGTGCGGACGTCTCGGGGGAGTTCGGCGAGCCATTCTTCTTCATGACGCGTGAAAAATCCGTCGAGCCAATGAAATATAGCTTTGAGGTCGTGATCGGATAGCTCTCGACTGACAATTTCACTGAAGTGAAGTTTTCGCTGTTCTTGGCGCAGCTCTTCAATTCGGACGATTTTTTCCTCGGCCGACAAACTAAGCAGTTCGGCGCGTTGGCGGGAGTCGAGCGTTTTGACCCAATCGCTATAGCATTTCGCCAGTTTCAGGAGTTCCGAGGATCGAGGATCGTGGTTCAGTTGCTTGTGTAATGTACCCAGGCGTTTTTGTTCTTTGTCATCAAGGCCGACGAACTTCTCCCATCGCCGGCGAACGGCGTCTTTTTCGGCGGGCGGCATCGCATCGATTTCGGCTCTGCGCTGGGCCAACGACTCCCGCCCAGCGTTTCCAGAGACGGGGACGGCATTTTCTGCTTCCTGCTGGAACAGCCCCGATTCATGGAGTTTCTGTAGAAAAACGAAGCTCTCCGCATGGCGATACACGTCGAGATTGTCGATGATCGGCAGATCGTTCAGCAAGGCGTTGTCGGCGCGGTTGAGAAACAGGGAGGCGACGCCGAAACCTCCCACCGCCGCGGTGAGAATCGCGATGCTGCAAATCGCGACCCACTTGGTTCGCCGCTTCACTGCGCGAGCGTTGGAATCTTGGTTGTCGGCTGCGGCGGATACGGCCACCATTTGCACCGTCGTTTGCACAAACGACTCACTCACCGCCGGAGAAGGCAGGTGGTCGAGCAACTCCCAAGCTTCTTGCAACGACTGAAGACTGCGCCGGTAGTTAGCGTCTTGGCCCAATTTACGTTCAATGCGAGCGCAGGAGTCGGTATCCAGTTCGCCATCGAGATAGGCGACCAGCTCCTCCGATTCAGGATTGTTCGCCGCGACGGTGTTTGTTTCGTCGTTCATTGGACACGGTCAATCAGTAATGAAAACGTTTCAGACGCTCGGTGCGACCGTTACTCGTTCGCGCGGTTGGCGTCTGCCGTTTGCGTGCTTTCGCCCGCCGCCGGTTTGGCGCCGTCTTGCACATAAGGATCAAGCACGGTTCTCAGGTTCTCCCGCGCACGCGACAACAACGATTTCACGGCTTGGGTGGTTAGCTCCATGGATTCGGCAATATCGGCGTAACTCATTCCTTCAAATTTCGAGAGCAACATCGCCATGCGTTGTCGTTCGTTTAATGTTTCGATGGCCATTCGCACAACTTCGGCCATCTCGGCGTTGTCGAGTTGGCGCGTGGGCATGGCCCCGCTGGCTTCCAGCGCCATCTGCTCTAACGACGACGCCGAAAACGAGCCGCTCTCGGAGGCGCGCACCTGCACCTCCCTTCTTCGGGCGTTGGAGCGCAAAGCGTTTCGAGCAACATTATTGGCGATGGTAAACAACCACGTGGAAAACTTGGCGCCCGGCGTATATGTTTTTCGGGCTCGATAAACTCTCAAAAAGACCTCTTGGGCGAGGTCTTCGGCGTTGCGACGGCGACCCACCATGTGTTCGAGCACGGTAATCAAACGGCTTTGGTAGCGCAGAACAAGTTCCTCAAACGCGGCGGCGTGGTCGTCGCGCACTTGCAGCATCAGCCGAACGTCAGGATCGGTCGACTCATAATTGATTTCAGGGGAAGGTTCCGTTACCGACAAGTCGGGCTCCTATGGTTTCACAACCTCTTATTTTTCCGCCCGTGATCAAGCAACACACGCCCGCTCTCCCCAAACCCGTCTGGGAACGGGGGCGTTTGACGCTCCCCTAAGTTTAGGTCAATCCATTCTCGGGGGCCAGTTGTCCCCCGAACAACGGGGCTGGCGCCTTTGGTATTGAACACCGACCTGGACCAACAGTTTCTGCAAAACCTGCTTCATTGGGCCATTAAATTGATTCATCAGCCGATCAGATAGCTCACGGTTTACAGCATTCTCGGAGAACCGAACGCTAGCGCATTCCGGCTGATCTGCGCGGCGTTTTGGGCAAGCAAGATCGACGTAACCACGTTTTCGGGGAGAGGTTATGAGCAGTGCTGACCTGTTTCATGAATAACCCGGGCTATCGCCCCGCTCGGTCCGAGATGAAATACGGAAGTTATTTCGGGACGATTCCTAAATCTAAATGGTTGCCATATTAGACGGCTGATGACGATTTTTCCGCCTTCAGGCCCACACAAGCGGACTCACCCCAAGCATACGAACTGGGTAAGCGTATTTTTCGGTTTCGCGGCTGAAACAAGGCCGGCTGTTTCAACCCCCAATTCCAGACGTGGCCTATGTTTTTAATAGGGGAGAGGGCCGTCGGCGCCGTTTACTCGTTTTTGCACACAACATTTTTTCATGCATTTGATGATTCCATGCATTTGCCAAACAAGAACCTTCGTCAGGAAGGAACGCCGCTGGACAGCCTCTTTCGGCTACTTGACCCCTTTTGCATCGGGGGCAGCCTGCTGGCCGTGATCTGGCTGAATCAGGCCCACTTGGGAGAGAGGGCTTGGCTTTCGGCCGCCGTGGCAATCGCGGCATACTTGTTTGTGGCCGAGGTGTTCGGATTATACCGCCCTTGGCGAGGCGATACCGTGGAGCGGGAAGTCTGTTGCGTGGCCGCCGCCTGGACCGGCGCCGTCGGTTTGTTCTTCGCCACGATTGGCATTTTCGACTTCAACATCGGCATCGTCCAACACCATTTATTGGCGTGGTTCACGATCACCCCGCTGCTCCTGATCAGTGTTCGCGTGGTCGTTCGAAACGTGCTTCAGATGCTCCGCGCTCGCGGATTCAACACGCGCACCGTGGCGATTGTGGGCGTCAACGAATTAGGGCTGCAACTGGCCCGGCAAATTCTGGCCTCACCGGAAATGGGGCTCAAACTCAAAGGTTTCTACGACGACCGGTCCGTGGCCCGTTCGTTCAAACTACCCGACGATTATCACCAACGGTTGGGCAGTGTTGACGAACTGCTGAAATGTGCGCAACAGGGCGAAGTCGACGCCGTGTATGTCACGCTTCCGTTGCGCGCTGAAGAACGCACGCGACACATTCTCGATCAACTGAGCGATTCGACGGCGTCGGTTTATCTGGTGCCTGATTTGTTCGTTTTTCAACTGCTGCATTCGCGTTGGGTGAATCTGGGCGGCTTGGCCGTGGTGAGTGTTTTCGAGACGCCCTTCTATGGAGTCGACGGCGCCGTAAAACGACTCTGCGACTTGGTGTTCGGCAGCATTATTCTGGCGCTGCTTTCCCCCTTAATGCTGCTGATTGCGTTGTTGGTCAAACTGACTTCGCCCGGACCGGTGTTCTTCCGGCAGCGACGTTACGGGCTCGATGGCCGTGAGATTTTTGTTTGGAAATTTCGTTCGATGCGCGTCTGTGAAGATGGGCCAACCATCGCACAAGCCACACAGGGCGACGTTCGCATCACCAGGTTGGGCGCGTTCATTCGCAAAACCTCGCTCGACGAACTGCCGCAACTTTTCAATGTGTTGTTCGGGAATATGTCGTTGGTGGGACCGCGTCCTCATGCGTCGGCGCATAACGAACAGTACCGGGGCCGCATTCAAGGGTACATGCTGCGGCACAAAGTCAAGCCGGGAATCACGGGGTTGGCGCAAGTGAACGGCTGGCGGGGCGAAACCGATACCTTGGAAAAAATGGAACGCCGCGTGGAGTGCGACCATCAATACATCCGCGAATGGTCGCTGTGGTTGGATTTGAAAATATTATTTCGCACCATTTTCGTGGTGTTATCGAGGCAGAATGCTTACTGATCCTATCATGCAAACAACTCCCCCAAACGCGCCGCCGGCTTTCCAATGCCCTCCGACGACAAAAATGGCGAGCGGTTCCCGGCCCACCTACACGGTGCGTGAAATCAACAGCATCGACGCGCTGGCGCCGTGGCGCGAAGATTGGACGCGTCTGCTGGATGAAACACCCAACGCCACGTTTTTTCACACTTTCGAATGGCTGGAAACGTACTGGCGTTGGTATGGCGCGGAGCAGCGTTTGCGGGTCATGCTGGTCTTCAATGGCGAGCGTCTGTTGGGAATTCTTCCGCTCGATGTGCGTACGGAGTCGACTCGCGTCGGCAAGATGCGCGTGCTGGGTTATCCGCTCGATGGCTGGGGCGCTTTTTATGGCCCTTTGGGGCCCGACCCGCTCACAACGCTGCAAGAGTCGCTGCGTTTCGTTTCACGCACGACCCGCGATTGGGATTTACTCGATCTTCGCTGGGTCGGCGAACACTGCGACGCCAATCAGCAATTTCAGCGTGCGATTCGAAAATCGGGTTGTAGCGTTATTTCGCAACCATGGGCCGACATTGGCAAAATCGACCTAACGCTCGGTTGGGAGGAGTACTGGAATTCGCGCACTTCCAAGTGGCGCAACAATACGCGCCGCTGTGAAAAAAAATTGGCGAAGCGCGGCGAATTACGTTTCGTTCGCGTGCGCGCCGGGAGCGACGGCGCCGCCCTCGAACCGACCTGGGACCTGTACGATATTTGCGAGCAAGTGGCGGAGTTGAGTTGGCAAGGCAAGTCGACCACCGGCACCACGCTCACACATGCGTCGGTGCGCGGCTTCCTCCGCGACGCCCACGCTGCGGCGGCTGGGGTGGGGGCGTCCGACATTTGTCTACTGTATGTGGGAGAACGCGCCGTGGCGTTTGCCTATAACTACGTTTTCAAGGGCGTGGTGTTTGGACTGCGCATCGGCTTCGACGAAGCTTTCGCCAAAGAGGGGGCGGGCACAGTTCTGAATTATTATCTCATTCGCGACAGCGCCCAACGCGGCGATACGCGGATGGTTCTGGGCGAGGGATATCTGGCCTGCAAGCGAGGCTGGTTGACGCGGGTCGCCCACAGCCGCCACTTCGTCCACTTCCCGCTGTTATCGCCTCGCGCCCAAGCGCTGCGTGTCAAATGCTGGGTGCAGCAACAATTTCCCGGCTTGGCCGGCGGCAAACACGCCTAAGGCGAGCGGCAGACGAAAATATACCAACCGCCAGGCATCGCCTCGGAAATAAATGCGATGCCCCACTGTTTGGCTGAAGGCCAAGATCATCGTAGCCTGGGGCATCGCCCCAGGGACGGGAAAAAAACAGTTATTATCTTGGCTGAAGGCCAAGGTCACTCGCCATCTTGCAGGATGAAAATAGGCCTTCGGCCAACAGGAACAGAAAAGAGAAGCGGTTTGGCGGCTTCATTGGGAAATGGTCAAATAGTTATTCGTCAATTGTCATTTGGCATTGGAGGGAGTGACGGCGCCTGCTGCGTTTCGTCGCACTTCCGGCGACGAATGACGCGCCAAGCCCGCGCATCGAAAGAAATGCCGGCATTGTTCATCAGGCAAAGACAATAGAATCATCGACGAATTATTCCTTGGGCGCCGCCGAATGACGACTGACCATTGACAAATAACTATTGATAAATGCGATTTTAGTCTTCTCAATGAACGAGCGGGATTCCAGTTACTCCCAATTCCCAAGCCCCAATCCGCCGCCGATAGACCGCATATCTTCGCGCCGGTATCATGAGGGTCTTCCAAACGGATCGCAATAATTGGGGATTGTAATATTCTGATGTCGACAAAAGTTTACATAAGTGGTCGCCTCTGTCCTCGGGAAGAAGCGAAAATCAGCGTCTTCGATCACGGGCTGCTTTACGGCGACGGCGTATTTGAAGGTTTGCGAAGTTACGGCGGCCGCGTGTTTCGTCTTGATGAACACCTCCGTCGGCTATGGGATTCGGCTCGCGCGATCTCGCTGGAAATTCCGATCTCGATCCACGACATGGCCTCCGCGGTGCGACAAACGCTGGAAGCGAACCACATCCAGGACGGCTACGTGCGACTCATCATCACGCGCGGCGCCGGCCCCTTGGGGCTCGACCCCAACGAAACCGCCGATCCTCAAGTGATCATCATCGCCGACCATATCCAGCTTTATCCTCGCGAATTCTACGAGAAGGGGCTCGAAATCATCACCGCGAGCACCATTCGCAATCATCCTGCGGCTTTGAGTCCTAGCATTAAATCGCTCAATTATTTGAACAACATTCTGGCCAAGCTGGAAGGTTTGCAGGCCGGGTGCGTGGAAGCATTGATGCTCAACTTCAAGGGTGAAGTGGCGGAATGCACCGGCGATAATATTTTTCTGGTGCGCGGCGGCGAACTCTTCACGCCGCCGCTCGACGCCGGCTTGCTCGATGGAATCACGCGCCGGGCGGTGATCGATTTGGCGTGCGAGGCGGGAATGGTGGTCCATGAAACCACCCTCACCAAAGACGATGTCTACGCCGCAGACGAATGTTTTCTGACCGGCAGCGCGGCGGAAGTGGTTCCGGTCATTAAGGTCGATCAGTGCGTTATCGGCGCTGGGCGGCCGGGTCCGCTCACGCGGCAACTCACTTCAGCTTTTCGCGAACTGACGCGGAAGCCCTAAGACGTTTACAGAGTCGGCGTGAATCTAACGAACTGCCGAGTTAAAAGCCCGGCATTTTCAAAATGCCGGGCTTTTCCGAACTACAACCGGTAACTTATTTCCAGACAGATTCCCAGACGCGTCGCGTTCAAATTCCTTGCCCGCCTCTTTTTCATCGGAAGCCCATTAACATGGCCAGCACTCTGTTTCGTTTACGCGTCTTCGCTTTCGGTTGTTGCACGCTACTGTTCGCCGCTACGGCGGCGGCCGACGAATGGCCGCAGTGGCGAGGTCCTCACCGCGATGGCCAATGGCGGGAAACCGGCCTTGTGGAGCGTTTCGCCCAGCCGAAATTGGAAATTCTCTGGCGTGCTCCGGTCGGTTCAGGCTACAGCGGACCGACCGTCGCCGACGGCCGCGTTTTCGTGACCGACCGTCTCGTCGAACCGGAGCAAGTCGAGCGTGTTCACTGTTTCGACTGGCAATTGGGAACCACGATTTGGTCTTACTCGTACCCCTGCGAATACAGCATTTCGTACGACGCAGGGCCGCGGGCGTGTGTCACGATCGACGATGGCCGCGCGTACGCCTTGGGCGCCATGGGGCATTTGCACTGTTTCGACGCCGGCACGGGCGCCATTTTATGGAAGCAAGATTTGAACGCCGAATATAATCTCGTCGGCTCGCAAAGGATGCCCATTTGGGGCATCGCCTCGGCGCCGTTAGTGATCGACGACCTACTCATTCTGCACGTCGGCGGCGAAAACGCCTGCATCGTGGCGCTCGATAAACGGAGCGGTGAAGAGCAGTGGCGGGCTCTGAACGACCGCGCCTCTTACTCCGCGCCCATTCTGATCCAACAGGGCGGGCAGCGCGTGGTCATCTGTTGGACCGGCGATAGCGTGGCGGGCTTGGCGCCGGAAACCGGCCGCACGCTTTGGCGCCGCCCGTTCCCGCCTTCCCGCATGCCGATCGGCATCGCGACGCCGCTGTTTTCCGGAGAGCAGCTATTCGTCACCTCCTTTTACGACGGCTCGCTAATGCTGCGGCTCGACCAAAAGAAACCCGCCTTCGCGGAAATGTGGCGAAGCGTCGGCCCCGATGAACGCCACACCGAGGGTCTGCATTCAATCATCAGCACGCCGATTCAAATCAAGGATCACCTCTACGGCGTCGACAGCTACGGAGAACTGCGCTGCCTGCGGGCCGACACCGGCCAACGCATTTGGGCCGACCAAACCGCCACGCCCCGCTCCCGCTGGAGCACGATCCACATGGTTCAAAACGCCGACAAGGTTTGGATGTTCAACGAACGCGGCGAGTTGATTATTTCGCGACTCTCGCCGACGGGCTTCGAGGAAATCAGCCGGGCGTCGTTAATTGAACCGACGCAAAATCAATTGCGGCGGCGCGGCGGCGTGTGTTGGTCGCACCCGGCATTCGCCTACCGCCACGTTTTCGCCCGGAACGATAAAGAAATCGTCTGCGCCAGTTTGGAGGCGGAGTAAACCGTTGCTCAAACCCGACTGGCCGACCACCAATACTCCAGCAAACCGTCTTGCCCGCGTGGCAGGGGGTTGCCAGCGCGGCGCGGCTCTGAAAAACTGGCCAGTTGCCAGCCAACTATTTTCACTCTCCCTGGCCGCTCACTTTCGGACACACTCACTTTCGGACTCTTAGTGAAGACACCCCATGAAGACAAACTACGTCAAGAAAAAGCTCGCCGCCGGCGAACCCTCATTCGGCACCTGGCTCACCTTGGGCGATCTGTACGCCACCCGCGTGTTGGCCCGCCTGGGATTTGATTGGCTGACGCTCGATATCGAGCATTCCGCCATCGATTGGTCGCAAGCCACGACCATTTTCAGCGCCGTGGCCGATGCGGGCTGCGTGCCGCTGGCGCGTGTGCCGGAAGGCAGCCATCATTACATTAAGCGTGTATTGGACGCCGGCGCCTGGGGGATTGTCGTGCCGATGGTCGACACCGTCGAACAGGCCAAAATCGCGATCGCGGCCGCAAAATATCCTCCCACCGGCAACCGCAGCGCCGGAGGCGGCATGCACTCCATGAACTTTGCCGCCACCGCCGGCGATTATTTCAAACACGCCAACGATGAAATTCTGGTCGTACTGCAAACGGAAAGTCCTCAAGGCGTGGCCAACGCCGAGGAAATTTATAGCCTGCCGGGCTGCGACGCCATTTTTGTCGGTCCTAATGATTTGCGATTTCAAATGCGCGCCCCTGATGGAACCGACCCCACCGCCGAGGAACATGAAGCCGCGATTCAGGAAGTGATCGTGGCGGGCAAAAAGGTTGGTACTCCGACCGGCATTCATGCGATGAGCGCGGCGTCGGCCTTGGAGCGGGCGGAGCAAGGCATGCAGTTTATCGCGGTCGGCAGCGATTTGAAAATGATGACGGAAAAAGCACAGGAAACCCTGCAAACGCTGGCGCCGGAAAAGGCGTTGCAAGACGTCGCCCGCTATTGAGTTCGATTTCCATCAGGCTCGCCATGAGTATTTATCTCTTCGCCACGCTCGACACCAAAGGGCCCGATGCAGCCTTTGTACGCGACCGGTTGGCGAAATTGGGCCGAAAAACCACGTTGGTCGACACCGGCTGCATCGGCCAACCGGCCATGGAGGCCGACATCTCGCGCGAGGAAGTTTTTCAAGCAGCCAGCCGTTTTCCGGGCGAAGTCGCGCTTGAACAAGTCGCTCGCGAAGGTGATCGCGGAAAAGCGATTGCGTTGGCGGCGCGGGGCGCGGCGGAAATAACAATGCGGGCCCATGCCGCAGGGGAACTGGACGGCGTGTTGGCGTTGGGCGGTTCGGCCGGCACGACCATCGGCACAACAGCCATGCGCCGTTTGCCGATCGGCGTGCCGAAGCTAATGGTCAGCACGTTGGCTTCGGGGCAGGTGCGGCCCTACGTGGGTGATCGGGATATCATGATGCTCAATTCGGTGGTCGATATCGCGGGGGTGAATCGCATCAGCCGGCCGATTTTAAGCAACGCCGCCGCCGCCATGGCCGGCATGGCGGCGCATCGATTGCCGGAGTCGTATGAAGACAAGCCGCTGGTGGCCGCCACCATGTTCGGCGTGACCACGCCCTGCGTCGAGCGGGCTCGCGCCCAACTGGAGGAAGCCGGTTTCGAGGTGCTTGTTTTTCACGCCACGGGAAACGGCGGCATGGCGATGGAGTCGCTCATTCGCGACGGCCTGTTTGTCGGCCTACTCGATATCACGACCACGGAACTGGCCGATGAGTTGGTCGGCGGCGTGCTTTCGGCGGGGGCCGGGCGTTTAACGGCGGCGGCCGAGTGTGGCGTGCCCCAAGTGGTTTCCGTCGGCGCGACCGATATGGTCAACTTCGCCGCTCGGAGCACCGTCCCGCCGCGTTTCGCCGGCCGCCTCTTTTACGAGCATAATCCCACCATCACACTGATGCGCACCACGATTGAAGAGAATCAAAAACTGGGCGAGGAAATCGGCCGCAAGGTTTCGGCTTCGACCGGCCCCGCCGCGATCATGCTTCCGCTGGCCGGCGTTTCGGCTATTGACCAAGCCGGCCAACCGTTTGATGATCCCGGTGCGCGCGCCGCCTTGTTCGAGGGCCTTCGCCGCACGCACGGCGATGTGGAGCTGCTCGAGTTGCCGTATCATATCAACGACGCCGAATTCGCCGACGCCGCAGCCGCCAAACTGCTTACCTTGATTCGGTCGACCGTGAGGACGAACGACTGAAAGGGAAACATAGCGCGGCCGACGGCGGCAACCAAAAAATTTGACCGTTCATGATTTTCACCGGTCGTAAGAATGCAACCCTCGTTCTCGCTCGCGTTAACTCCGCGTGGCGCGAATTGAACAGGAGAGAACGGAGGCAACAGAGAAAAGATGCTGAAAAATAAGTTTTTATGACCCACTCCAGTGAGGCTTCCAGCATGGGCATGTTCCGGCGCGATGAAATTCTCAGCCGACTGAAAAATAAAGTAGCGGCCGGGCGGCCGATTGTCGGCGGCGGCGCGGGAACCGGCCTCAGCGCCAAGATGTCGGAAGCCGGCGGCGTCGATCTGCTAGTGATCTACAACTCCGGTCGTTTTCGTATGGCGGGCCGTGGCTCCCTGGCGGGTTTGATGCCCTACGGCGACGCCAACGCGATTGTCCTCGACATGGCTCGCGAAGTGATACCGGTCGTAAAACACACGCCTGTGCTGGCCGGCGTCTGTGCCACCGACCCCTTTAGGATCATGAAGTTGTTTCTTCGGGAAGTCGACGCGGCGGGGTTTTCCGGCGTGCAGAACTTTCCCACCGTCGGTTTGATTGACGGCGTCTTTCGCCAGAATCTGGAAGAGACCGGCATGGGCTTTGGCTTGGAGGTCGACATGATCCGCCTGGCCCATGAAATGGGTATGCTGACCACGCCGTACTGTTTTGACGACGATCAAGCCGCGGCCATGGCTGGCGCCGGCGCCGACGTTCTCATCCCGCACATGGGGCTGACCACCAAGGGCGCGGTTGGCGCCGAAACAGCATGCACGCTGGAGGAAGCGGCGCGGCGCGTGCAAAACATGCACGACGCCGCCAAACGCGTCAATTCCGACATTCTGGTGCTGTGCCACGGCGGCCCCATCGCGGAGCCGGCCGACGCCCAATTTATTCTCGACCATACCCAGGGCGTGGTCGGTTTTTACGGCGCAAGCAGCATGGAGCGGTTGCCGGTGGAGCCGGCCATTGCCAACCGGGTTCGCGAGTTCACTGAACTATCCTTTTCGAGAAAGTGAGCGGCGTTTTCGAGAAAGTGAGCGGAGCTTCAATATCTACTCGGCCTGGATGACACGCACTTGTGGGAACGATCTGCAAACTTCCGAACGGACGTTGGCATCTGGTAAGCCGCCGGTAAATGTATTCTCGCCGCTCGTCTAAATACTCATCTGCGGCGCGGTTTTTTGGCGTGCCGAGCGCCGACGCGCCCCACGTCAGACGATATACTAAGAACCGTTCGAGCAATGAGCGCCGCCTTTCGCTGCGAAAGTAGCGTTCTTTCCCGGACCGAAACGCGACAATGAGAACAATGGCTTCTCTAACGCTCTTTAGCGTGTGGTGGAAATTCCCCTGCCAGTACAACGGCTGTGATTATGAATGATTCGATGCCCCCCGAACCCGATCCTCACGATTCTTCAGCAGAGCCGCCCGAAGGCGGCGGGCGAACGGAGCAGGTGCAATCGACGCCCGTCACCGCCCGCGTGCCAGACCACGTAAGTCAAGGCGTGTTCAGCACCGGCGTGATTATCATGACCGGCAACACGGAATTCGTGCTCGACTTCTTGCAGTGTATCGGCAAGCCCCGGCAGGTGGCGGCCCGCGTGGTCATGCCGCACGCCACGCTGCCGCAAATGATCGACGCCTTAACCAGAAACATCGAGCTTTATAAACAACGATTCGGCGATCTGCATGAACCCGCCCGCCCGCCGCAGCAGAACAGTCCGTCGGTTCAAGATATCTACGACGAACTCAAACTGCCCGACGCCGTCCTCAGCGGCGCCTACGCCAACGGCGTGATGATAACGCACGGCCCGACCGAATTCGGTTTCGATTTTCTCACCAACTTTTTTCCGCACTCCGCGGTTTCCTGCCGCGTATTTTTGGCCGCTGGCCAGGCGCCGCGATTGTTGGAGTCGCTCCAGGGCACATTCCAACAGTTTCAAACGCGCGTTCAAGAACAACAAAAGGCGCAAGCCGAGAAACGCGAGCAAGAAGACGAGACTCCTCCCACCGCCGGCCCAAACGGAAACGAATAACGTCGCACGACCAGCCGGCTTTCATGAATCCGAAATGCTTTCGCGCCGCTTGCGTCGGTGGTAGAATAAACATTCCGCACTCCTACTCGCCCATCGCCAGAGGCGATCAGTTACTCCTTCAAGGAAAAAAGTCATGCGATTTCGCCTCGTCGCCGGGATGCTGCTGTTCGTCGCCATCTTATCCGTTAGCGCGGCAGCCGCCGAGAAAATGCCGGCGCTGATCATCGAGGGGCAAAACAACCACAAGGTGTGGCCGAAAACCTCGCTGATGATGAAAAAGTATCTGGAAGACACCGGCCTGTTTTCCGTCGACATCATCCGGACCGCGCCGAACGGGACGGACCCAAATTTCCATCCTCCGTTTTCCAAATACCGCGTCGTGATTTCGAATTACAACGGCGCCGCCTGGCCGGAAGCCACGCAACGCGACTTCATCAAATATTTGAAGGGCGGCGGCGGCTTTGTCGTGGTTCACGCCGCGAATAATTCCTTCGGCGATTGGAAGGAATACAACGAGGCGATTGGCCTTGGCGGCTGGGGCGGGCGGAACGAGAAGAGCGGTCCTTACGTATACTTTAGCGAGCAAGGCAAGGTTGTCCGCGATACTTCGGCCGGCCGCGGCGGCAGCCATGGTTCGCAACATCCTTTCGTGGTGATTGTTCGCGACGCCAACCACCCGATCACGCGCGGCATGCCATCGGCTTGGTTGCACAGTAAAGACGAACTCTACGACCGCCTGCGAGGCCCCGCCGAAAACATGCATGTGTTGGCCACCGCCTATTCCTCGCCCGACCAACGTGGCGCCGGTCGCCATGAGCCGATGCTATTCACGGTCTCGTTTGGGAAAGGCCGCGTTTTCCATACACCGATGGGCCACGCCGATTATTCGCAAGAGTGCGTTGGCTTTATCACCACGCTGCAACGCGGCGCCGAGTGGGCCGCCACCGGAAAGGTGACTATCAAAATTCCCGCCGACTTCCCCACCGCCGACAACGTCAGCCGCCGGGCGTTTAAGGAATAACGCCAGCGGCAAGCGAGCATTTGCGGAGTCAAAAGCCCGGCATTTTCAAAATGCCGGGCTTTTAATTTGGCATGTAAATCCAGGACAGTTCCTAGGGAATAACGCCGACGCAGGCGTCTGGTCGATACTCCGGCTGGCGTTTTATGTCAGCCGTTTTTCATCGTGGGCTGGTCGGGGCTTGGCTGGTCGGCTTCCAAACGGTCGAGCCAAGGATCGAGGTCGTTGAAGATTTCGCCCGCCGAGTCGTGAAAAATCCGGCCGATGAGCAGGTCGGTCAAATCCGCCTTGTAATGCGGGTGCTCTTTCATGAACCCGCCGAAACTGAAGTCTTTGGAATAGTAAGCTCGGACCAGTTTTCGGATCCAATTGGCGCCGGCGTCGAACTCAGCGCACCAGCGGCCTAGCTGGGCTGCGGAGGTATCGTTGTTTTTCAATCCAGCGATGATGGCGTCGGCGGCGAGTTCTCCCGAATACAAGGCAAAATAAACGCCGGAAGAATAGATAGGATCGATGAATCCGTAGGCGTCGCCGACGAGCACCCAGCCGTCGCCGCTGCGTTGTTTGGTGGCGTAGGAAAACTCCTTGGCCACGTGATACCGGCTGTTGCATTCGGCGTCGGCCAACCAGCGGGAGAGCACCTCGCATTCGGCCAACTCCTGCTGAAAGACCGCCTCCGGCGAACCCCGCTCCTTGCGCAACAAGCCGCGATCGGCCACAACGCCAATGCTCGTTATGCCTCCTGAGAGCGGAATGAACCAAAACCAGGATTTTTTGTCGCGGGTTTGCAGAATGATGGTGGCGCCGCCGTGTTCGCCAGGGTCGCGGTGGGCGTTCTTGAAGTAGGACCAGATAGCGGTTTTTTGCAGCGTGGGGTCGTCTACTTTCAAGGCCAGCCGATGGGCGAGAAACGCCGTTTGGCCGGTCGCGTCAACCAACACGCGGCAACGCACTTCGCGTTTTTGGCCAGATTGGGTTTGTAGTTTGACGCCCACCGCCCGCTGGCCGGAGAAAATCGGCTCCAGCACGCGTGTTTCGTCGTAACAGTCGGCGCCTTTGGCGGCGGCGTTCTCGAAGAGCATTTTGTCGAAATCGGCCCGCTCCACCTGCCACGTTTGGGAGTTCTCGCGAGGGTCGTGCTGTTTGAAGAAAAACGGCTGCGATTCCTTGCCCGAACTTGTAACAAACTGCACGCTGACTTTCTTTACGAAAGGGCTGGCCTGCATTTTTTCGAGCACGCCTAAACGCTTCAGCGACCAATATGTTTCCGGCATCAGCGATTCGCCCACATGAAAACGGGGCGTTTTCTCGCGTTCCACCAGCAGCGTGGAAAGACCGGCCTGGGCCGTTAACGCCGCCGTGGCGCAGCCGCCAGGACCGCCGCCAACCACGATGCAGTCGTAGCTGTCTTGCATGAGAAACCTCTATTCCCAAGTACTCGTTTCGACTTTAATTATCTCGTCCGGCCAAGGTGACGATTTCCAATAGCTCCACCGCCGGCTCGCCGTCGCAGTAGATCAGCGCGGTGCGGCCGAAGACGGTTCGCGAGCGTTCCAACTGCAAAGCTGCGCAAAGATCGGGGCCGGGTTCAATTTTCCAGAGCGTCGCGAGTTCGACATGACGCAACACGTTATGTTCGATGAGCACTCGCCCCAGCGGAGTTGTTTCATTTTCGATTTCACGGCGAACGTCCGGGCTGATGGCGTTGAGGTCGAGCCGTACGATGCCGAACTGCACAACGGCTTCGTCGGAGGTGCGGTGCAGCAAAATCTTGCGTGAATAGTGCGACTCGCCGCTCTGACGCTCCAGCACCGCCACCCGCACCGGGCAGCCGTGGAAGGCCTCAACCGTAACAGTCATGTGCTCTTCATGGGCCAGCAAACGCCGCTCGGCGGGCGGCATCTGTTCGGCGGAAACTTGAGTGAACCGCCCCAGTTGCTCGGGCTGTTCGTAAAACAGACCGATCAGGGTGTGAAGATCGGGGAGTGGCTGCGAGGCGGGGTTCACAATCGAATTCTCGTCGGTGGTGAGGCGGGGATTATTGTTCAGACACAAACGCCGCGCTGCCGGCGGCCGTCGCTAGGTGTAGCGGATGTTGCGATGCTCCTCCTCGAAGAACGGCGGCAGCAGGCCGTCGGCTTGTAGCAAGCCAGGGCGGGTCAGCGTGATTTGGTCGCCTTCGATTTCCAACAGGCCGGCGTCTTGGTGGGCCTGAAATTCCGACGCCCATTGTTGGAGGATCTCGACACCGTATTTCTCTCGAAAGTAACCAGCATCAATTTTGCCCAATTTCAACAACAAAATCAACTCGCGAATCAGCGACTGGTGCGGCGTCGGTTGGTAGCCGCGCCATAGCGGCAGCCGGCCAGCATTGAGCGCGCCAACATATTCGCCCCATTCCGCCTGGTTCTGGTAATGCACACCCGAAACATGGCCGAAGCTCGCCACGCCGGTGGCCAATAAATCGGAGCCGCGAAAGAGATTATCACGATAACTGAAGTTCACCGCCTGAGGATTCTTCACCATCGTGTAAGCGCTTGACGTATGATACCCGGCCGCCGCCAGCGCATCGAAGGCGTAATTCACCCAGGCCCGCTTGGTTTCCCAATCGGCCACCGGCGATTCGATTTTGTTGCCGAGAATATCCTTGGAGTAAACCGTATTGAACGGCAATTCCATTTGATAAATCGTGACGCTGTCGGGCGAGAGCGCGATCACGCGGCGGATGTTGTCTCGCCAGTTCTCCCAGGTTTCGCCCACCATGCCGGAGATTAAATCGATATTAACGTTCGGAAAACCGGCGGCGGTGATCCAATCCCATGCCCGATACACTTCCGGCGAGAGATGCGCCCGGCCGTTCTCTTCCAGTATAGCGTCGCTGAAATTTTCCACGCCCAAACTAAGACGCGTCACGCCGATGTCGCGCAGCGCCGCGATTTTTGGTTCCGAAAGCGTGCCCGGCTCGCACTCAAACGTCACTTCCTCGGCGCTATCCCAGTTGACATGCTGGCGCAAGCGGTCGACCAGCGAATGCAATTGCCGCACGCTCAGAAACGAAGGCGTGCCGCCGCCGAAATACACAAAACGAATTTGCCGTTCACCCTTTACCGGCAGACGGCTGACCAGCTCAATTTCCGTAGACAACGCGGCCAGATACGTCTCGATTTCGTCGGCCCGTTTGTCGGTATAGACACGAAAATAGCAGAACTTGCAACGCTTGCGGCAAAACGGAATGTGCAAATAGAGCCCCAACGGCGCGTCGCCCGTCGGCGGCGATTGCAAAGCCTGCTCCACCGCTGGAAGGTAGGCGTCGCTCCAGCAGGAATAGGGCGGGTAGTTGGAAACGAAGTAGCTGCCTACTTCGGTGCTGGTGGATTCCGTAGCCATAATTTATTCACCTACTACTTTGAAACGCCCGGCAGGCAATACATCTCGCTTCAACAAATCATGCCATGAATTTGCCGCAGAGAACACCGAGTTTTATGCCTCAGGCGTTTACTTGAGTCCATGAATTCTTTGCATTTTTTCTCGGTGGTCTCGGTGTGCTCTGTGGCAAAAACTTTTTGTTATTGCGGCCAATGGCCGCGCTGCGCCTTTGTTATCGTTGGCGGGCGCGGCCTCTGGTGTTTATACACAAATGCACCGAGACAACGTACGATGGCCTTCAGCCTACTTTTTTTCACCAAAACAAAACACCACCCCTTCATCGTTGGCGATGATCAAACGGCCCGCAGACACCGCCGGCGAACCGATGAAACCGCCGCCCGCCTCGTAACTCCATATTTTTTGGCCGTTGTCGCGATTCAAGGCGTAGAGGCGCCCGTCGGTTCCGCCGATAAAAACGCGCCCGCCGACAATCACCGGCGACGACTCCAGCCGTTTGCGCGTGGAAAAGCTCCATTTTTCCTCGCCGGTTTTGGCATCGAGCGCGTGTACTTTTTTGTCGCGTCCGCCAAAAATCGCCCATTCCCGCGTGACGGCGGGGCTGCTGCGCAGCGCCTGTCTGGCGCGCGGGTCGGACCATTTCCAGGCTACTTTTGCTTGCTTCCAGTTGACCGAAAAAAACTCGCCGGCTTCCGTGCCGAAAAAAACATAGTCGCCTTGTACGGCGGGCGTGACGCCGGTCGGAGAATCGATTTCCACGTCGTGCAGGCTTTCGCCTTTTGACAAATCGATGATATGCAAACGGCCATCGCAACCAGCAACAAAACACCGCTCTTCAACAACCGTTGGCGTGCAACGGATTTGATCGTCGATCTGATATTTCCAGGTCAGTTTCCCCGACTTTGCATTCAGGCAATACAGCGTGCCGTCTTGCGAACCAAAGAGCACGTTGTCTTGATAGAAGTTGGCGCCGGAATCGATTTGCGCCTCCGATTCGAAGCCCCACAGCGGTTTGCCGTCGGCGGCGTTCAAACAATAAAAACGGCCGTCGTAATCGCCAATAAAGACGCGGCCACCACGAACGGCGGGCGAGGCGATGAAACCGGTTTCCGCAGCGCGGTGCTCCCACTTTTTGGCGCCGGTGTTTAGGTCGAGAGCGTACAGACCGCCGTCAAGATCGCCGATATAAACCACGCCATCGACCACGACCGGCGAACCCTCGAAGGCGCCGTCTTTCACGCGAAACCGCCATAAGACGGTCAAATCGTCGGGCAATTCACTGGTGGCCACGCCCGTGGAAAGTGCGTTGCCGCGAAACAGCGGCCAATTTTCCCCGGCGCCAGCCTTCGCCGCAAGACACGCCGTCCAAACGCCGGACAACAGAACAAGCGCCGACACAAAAGTAGCAGCCGCCTTCTTGTTCATGAGACCCTGCTCCCGGGAAAACACGCCTTTGAGGCGGCCTTGCAAGGCCGCCGACCCAACCGAGGTATTATAGCAGTTACTCACCGCGACCGCAGAAAAGGCGGCTCGCATTTCTCGTTCGATACCTCGCCTAAAACGCGGGGGTAACCGTGTTGATCAGTGCTATCCGTGGTTCCGCTGGCCTGATCGGGATACGGTTCATGGAGAGGGTTTTAACCACGGATGACACAGATGAACACGGATGCATTCAGTTCACGACTCACCACCGCTTCAATAATCGACTCTCTAATTCTTCTC
>QIKY01000335.1 GCA_003233175.1 Planctomycetaceae bacterium
CGAACAACTTGCCGACCACCACCGGGCAAAGAGCCGCGCCCAGATTGCCCGACATATTCATCATGCCGAACACCGGCGCCACGTGTTGGCCGCCTTTGTCGATCGTGGTGGTGTAGGCGATCGGTCCGCCGAAGCCGGCGAGGAACGAGCCGAGGGAAATCATGATTACGGCGGGCAGCGTTTCAACTACGAAATAGGCGGCCAGCGTACATGCCGCGCAGCCCAGCATGGCGGCGATGGCCAGCCGTTGGCGGCTCCAACGCAGACTCTTGGTGCGCCGCCAGACCCAATCCAGCATGACGCCGCCAACAGCGCAACCGGCCACATTGGCGAGCAACGGCAGGCTGGCCAACAGGCCCGAAGCGGCCAGTGTCACGCCCCGCGATTCTTGCAGATAGCTGGGAAACCAGGTGGCGAAAAATATATAGCCGGCGGCCCGGAAAAACTGTTGGCCGCAGATCATCCACATCGAAAAGCTGGTGAGGATCTGAAGCCAAGGCGTGACGGCGGCTTCCGCCTTGGTTTCGTCGGCGGGCGTTTCGTCGACAGAGGTTTCATCGGCGGGCGTTTCAGTGGTTCTGATCAACTCCAGTTCGGCGCGGTTGACCGCCCGATGTTCTTCAGGACGGTCTCGAAACCAGTAATAGAAAAACATCGCCCAGACGATTCCCGGCGCGGCCATCAGGGCGAAGACGGTTCGCCAACTCATGCCGGGAATTTTGAAGTCGCCCCATTCGGCGCCGGCGATCATAAAGCCGGTGAGTGCGATGCCGACCGCGCCGCCGATCGACATAAAGCTCCCCAAGGCGCCGGTGGGCAAGCCCCGTTCGGAAGCGGGGAACCATTTCGAGACGGTGTTCGCCGCACAAGGGAAAATGCCCGCCTGGGCGACGCCGAACACCAGCCGCGCCAGAACGAACGACCAAAAACCGACGGCCAATCCGGTCAGGCCGATGGCCACCGACCACAGCACGGCCAGGAAGGCGAGCGTCCGCCGCGTGCCCCAACGCTGGCCGAGCGCGCCGCTGGGAATTTGCGCCAGCGCGTAACTCCAGAAAAAGGCGCCCATCACCCAGCCCATATCGACCTTGCTCATGCCGAGTTCGGCGCTTATCGCGTCGGCGGGAACGGCCAGACTATTGCGGCTGATGTAGGCGATGGCCGCCGCGGCGCAGAGCATCGCCAAGACGAGAAAGCGAGCCTTCGTAGGACGCTCCAGAGATTTGCTGGTCAGGGGTTTCACGCGGTCTACCGTTGGTTCGCGAGCCAGATACGTTACGATTGCAGTTCGATTATAACGTCAAGAAACTTCCACAATACCGATTGCCGACATTTCGGCAGGGAGAGAAATAACGCATGAAAATCACTCGCATCCAACTTTGGCGCGTGGCCATGCCGTTGATCTCTCCTTGGCGGACCGCCTACGGCGAAGACCACGTGATCCATTCCGTACTCTGCCGACTGGAGAGCGGCTCGCTGGTCGGCTGGGGGGAAAGCACTCCGTTGGCCGCTCCTTGTTATAGCCCAGAGTGGGGCGGCGGGGTGTTCGCGGTGGCGCGGCAATGGTTCGCGCCGCAACTGCTGGGGCAAGAGTTGCCCACGCCGGAGGCCCTGCAACAGCGGCTGGGGTTCTTCAAGGGCAACTCGTTCGCCAAGGCGTTGTTCGATAACGCCTGGTGGAGTTTGAAAGCTTGTGAAACCGGACGCCCCTTGCACGCGTTGCTGGCCGAGAGGGCCGAAGGAACGGCGAAGCAGCGCATTTCAGTCGGGGCCGATTTCGGTGTGGCTGATAGTACTGACGAACTGCTTACCGATATTGGTTCGGCGATCTCGGACGGCTTTCCCCGCATCAAATTGAAATATCGGCCCGGTTGGGATCTCGCCATGTTGCGCGAAGTCCGGCGGCAATTTCCCGAGCACACCTTCCACATCGACTGCAACAGCGGATACCGCTTGGCCGATCTTGACATGTTCCGCCAGATCGATGAACTGAATCTGGCGATGATCGAACAGCCGCTGGCTTACGACGATTTGCACGAACACGCGCAGTTGCAAGCGGCGATTAAAACGCCTATCTGTTTGGACGAAACGGTTTCGCATCCCCAGCGGGCGAAGCAGGCGATCGAACTGGGAAGCTGCCGATTTGTTAACATCAAGCCGGGCCGCATTGGCGGACTGACCAACGCCGTCGCGGTGCATAATATGTGTCGTCGGGCGGGCATTCCGTGTTGGGTGGGCGGCATGCTGGAAAGCGCCGTGGGCGTTTCCCATTGCATCGCGCTGGCTTCGCTGGAGAATTTCACGTATCCGGCGGATATCTTTCCGAGTGAGCGTTACTACCGGGAAGATTTGGCGGATCCGCCGATCAGGCTGCAAAAAGATGAGCACGGCGCGCCGTTCGTGACGCCGCTCGCGCAGTTGCCCGAACCGAATGCAAAACGGCTGGAGCAGTTGGCCGAGGAATATGCCGAGATTGTGTGACGCCAGAGCGAGACCGTTTCGCGCCGTTGGAGTTCATGCTTTAGCATGTTTTTGAAGACAGCACGCTAAAGCATGAACTCCAACGGCGCGAAGACAGCACGCTAAAGCGCACACTCCAACGGCGCGGAACTCAGTTGTGGCGGATGTTGAGGATGTCGCCGTCTTGGATCACATACTCCTTGTGTTCCTGCCGGGCTAGGTTTTCCGCCTTAACTTCGCGCTCCCCGCCCAGACGTAGGAGATCGTGGCAGGTCATGACTTCGGCGCGAATGAAACCCTTGGCCAGATCGGTATGAATGCAGCCCGCCGATTCAACGGCCGTGGCGCCTTGCGGGATCATCCAGGTGCGAACTTCTTTATCTCCGGCGGTGAAGAATACCATTTGGCGGGAGGCGTCCATGATTTGGCGGAGGAGGTCGTCTCGGTCGCCGGGCGTGATTTCCATTTCTTGGCAGAACTCATCTCGCTCGTCGGCGTCCATTTGCGAAAGTTCGAGTTCCGTGGGTAGCGAGAAAGCGAGGATGCGTCCTGCGTCTTGGGCCGAATCCGGCAATTCAGGCAGTTCGGCGTTATCGTCGATGGTGTTGACGATCACCATGCGAGGTTTGTTGGTGAGCAGTTGAAAAGCCTTGGTGGCGCGTTGTTGGTCGGCGTTGAGTTCGAGGTTTCGCAGTGCGCGGCCGGCCTCCATTTCCGCCAACAGCGGTTCGAGGGCGGCGAGTTCGGCGATGAGTTCGTCGCGGTCGGGGCGAGCCTTTTTGACTGTTTCACGAAGTTTTTCCACGCGTTTGGTGACGATGTCGAGATCGGCAATGAGCAGGTCGTCTTCAAAATTTTGGATGTCGGCGGCGGGGTCGGCGTTGTTGAACGCGGCCACCACCAGCACCAGACAACCGGCTTCGCGAATCAGGCCTAGTTTTGCGGCGCTGCCTTGGTGGTCGCGGCTGAGGCCCGGCGTATCGACCAATTCCAGGGAAGCACGCGTTATTTTCTTGGGGTGATAGATTTCGCACAGCGCTTCGATGCGAGGATCGGGCACGGCGGCCATGGCGCTTTGCGTGACGTGAGCCTGGGCCGGGTCGGGCTCGGCGCCGGTCAGCCAAGCGAAGAGCGTGCTTTTTCCCGAACCTTGGTAACCAACAATGCCAATCTTCATATCGTGTGTCGCCGCTGGGAGTTAGTAGGATTTGGGGCAAGCATTTGACGCCGCCCAGAAACAAAATATTCACTGCGGGAAGAGCCGAAAGCACAGCGCGGCCGTGGGCCACAACCAAAATCGGGTGCGTCCTAGGTTTGGAGTAATCGCAAGAAGCGAGACGCAAGCGACAACAAAAAGTTTAGCCACCGAAGGCGTGGAGAAAAAGGAGCCCGAACTTCCCGCCCGGAACGTAGCGCCGCAGGCAGGTTTTTGCGAGAGACGGATTCGCGCGCGAAGCCGCGAAGAAATAACCGGAGCGGTTCGTTTAACGGCAAGCCGCAGGAATTCTCGCCAAGCCGGAGGCTTGCCAGCCATTAGCCGATGGTCGAGCGTAGCGAACACAACCGGTAGGCCAACGCGACGAACGATGCATCCGGAGACATGCCCGCAGCGGCCCGAGAAACGTCTCAAAACAGCGTGAACCAACGCGTTGACACAACAGACATGGTGTCAAACTGCGATTCCTTGTCCAAAAACCGATTCAAATTAGGTTTAATTCGGGTTGTCTGCCATTTTGGCGGACTCCTTGAGGTTTTGAGCGTGGGCGATTATAGCCCGGGTTAAATCAATGGGCGTAAGTCTTTTTATAATTACACGTTAGCAGTATTTCATTTCTTTGGCACGCGGCTTGCTTGTTAGCGGGGGTACGGGTGTCTGCCTGTCATGGCGGCCCGTGCATCGGATTAGGAACGAACGCGAATAAGTACGTGAATTCGGCGTCGGCTGAACAGCGACGTTTAGACAAAATTTTCATAGGCGAAAAAGTTTCACAGGCGAAATAGATCGTCGACAACAGGAGGAAATCCAACGTGGCGAAGAAAATGGTCTTTGACGATGCGGCTCGGCAGTCGCTTCTGGCGGGCGTTTCCAAATTGGCCCGCGCCGTTCGCAGTACGCTTGGTCCTCGAGGTCGCAATGCGGTTCTCGACAAAGGGTGGGGCTCGCCCAAGGTCACGAAAGACGGCGTGACGGTTGCCGAGGATATTGAGTTGGACGACCCCAACGAGAACCTAGGCGCCCAGTTGGTGAAGGAAGCCGCCAGTAAAACGAACGACGTTGCCGGCGATGGCACGACAACCGCCACGGTGTTGGCGGAAGCGATTTTTCGGGAGGGCCTGAAAATGATTGCCGCCGGCGCCGATCCCATGGCGCTTTCTCGTGGAATCGCCAAGGCGATTGACGCCATCGGCGCCGCTGTAACGAAAATGGCCACTCCGATCGACGAAAAGAGCAAGAAGGAAATCGAGCAAGTCGCCACGATCGCCGGAAATAACGATAGCGAAATTGGCTCCGTGCTGGCCAAGGCCTTTTTGAAGGTCGGCAAGGATGGCGTGATCACTGTCGAAGAAGGTCGTGGTAACGAAACCACGGTTGAAGTGGTGGAGGGAATGCAATTCGACCGCGGTTATCTTTCCCCGCACTTTGTCACCAACGAAGACGATGTCTGCTGCGAACTCGATGATTGCTACATCCTGCTCTTTGAAGAGAAGATCAGCAGCATTAAGTCATTGATTCCGCTTCTGGAAGCTGTTAGCAAGGCCGGCAAGCCGTTGCTGGTGGTTGCCGAAGACGTCGAAAGCGATGCACTCGCCACGCTCGTGGTTAATAAAACACGTGGAATTATTCAGGTGTGCGCCGTGAAGGCGCCCGGTTACGGCGATCGTCGTAAGGCCATCCTGGGAGACCTCGGCGTGCTGACTGGTTCGCAGCCGATCTTCAAGGATTTGGGCATCGACCTCGAAAGCGTCAAGTTGTCTGACCTGGGCCGCGCCAAAAAAATCAAGGTCACGGCGGAAGAGACGATCTTGGTCAGCGGCGCCGGCAAGAAAGCTGATATTGAAGGCCGAGCGGCCCAGATTCGCGCTGAAATCGACGTCACTGACAGCGAATACGATCGTGAAAAACTCCAAGAGCGGCTGGCCAAGTTGGCTGGCGGCGTCGCACAGATAAACTGCGGAGCAGCCACGGAAACCGAAATGAAAGAGCGTAAGGCGTTGCTCGAAGACGCCAAAGCCGCCACGCACGCTGCGTTGGAAGAAGGCATTGTGCCCGGCGGCGGCGTGGCGCTCATTCGCTCCGCGAAGGCGCTCGATAAAATCGATGTTTGCGGCGATGAAAAACTCGGCGTCGACATTATCCGCAATGTGCTCGATCAACCGCTGCGGGCGATAGCCGAAAACGCCGGTGTCGACGGCGCGGTGGTCGTCAACCGCGTACGCCGGTTGAAAGGCAAGACCGACGGCTACAACGCCGACAAAGACACCTACGGCGACATGCTCAAGGACGGCGTGGTCGATCCCGCCAAGGTGGTGCGAACCGCGCTGCAAAACGCCGCCAGCGTCGCCTCCTTGCTGCTCACGACCGAATCGCTGATCACGGAAATCCCCCAGGAAGAAGACGACGCCGACCACGATCACCATGATCATGGCATGGGCGACATGGGAGGAATGGGTGGCATGGGCGGAGGAATGCCCGGCATGGGAGGAATGGGTGGCATGGGCGGAATGCCTGGCATGATGTAAACGGCGGTTGGCTAGTCGCGACGGCGCCCAACGGCCGGTTGAAGAATGAATCAGAGTCAGTTTTGGCACATATTAGATATTGACGTAAAGGAAATACGAGTCCATGGCAAAAATCAAAATCCGTCCCCTCGATGATCGTGTTGTTGTCGAACCATTGGAAGCAGAAGAGACCACCGCCGGAGGCATCGTGCTTCCCGATACCGCCAAGGAAAAGCCCCAACGCGGCACGGTGTTGGCGGTTGGCCCTGGCCGGCTTCTGGAAAATGGCTCGCGGGGCGACCTTTCCGTCGCGGTGGGCGACGAAGTGATTTACGGCAAGTACGGCGGATCCGATATTGAAGTCGACGGCAATGAGGTCAAGGTGCTTCGTGAGAGCGACATTTTGGCCAAGGTGGTTAGCTGAGCGAATTAGCCCATCCTGGCTATTTGCTAATTGCGAAGCTGTTTGCCGCGTCGCTCCCTGGAGCGTAACTGAGTAACCAGCGCTTTCCAAAAACGAATTGGGCTTCCGGCTGTTTGGCCGCGGCCTCAACACACAAGACGCGAACGCCCGGCGCACGCCACGGCGAAATCGCCCATCAATAAAGGACCATGTAACGTGGCGAAACAACTTCTGTTTGAAGATGCCGCAAGGGCGAAGATGCTCCGCGGCGTAGATAAATTAGCCGACGCGGTTGCGGTCACGATGGGGCCCACCGGCCGCAACGTGATCATCGCCAAGTCGTTCGGCGGCCCTACGGTCACCAAGGACGGCGTCACGGTGGCGAAGGAGATCGATCTCGAAGACCGTTTCGAGAACATGGGCGCCAAGCTGGTGGTGGAGGTCGCTCAAAAGACTTCCGACAACGCCGGCGACGGCACCACCACGGCCACCGTTTTGGCTCGCGCCATTTTCAAGGAAGGCAATCGCAATATCGTCGCGGGCAGCAACCCGGCGGCGGTGCGGCGGGGAATCGAAAAAGCAGTCGACGCAGCCACCGAGCACTTGCTCAGTATGGCCAAGCCGGTTCGTAGTAAGGAAGACGTGGCCAATGTGGGTGCGATTGGCGCCAACAACGACATGGAAATCGGCAATCTGCTGGCCGACGCCCTGGAGAAAGTCGGCAAAGACGGCGTCATGACGGTGGAAGAAGGCAAAACCAGCCAGACCGAAGTCGAGTATGTCGATGGTATGCAGTTCGACAAAGGTTATATCTCGCCGTACTTCATCAATAACCCGGCCACCATGGAGTGCGACCTGGAAGACGCCCTGATCCTGATTCACGAGAAGAAGATCAGCAACCTGCGAGATCTGGTGCCGGTGCTTGAGAAGGCCAGCCAGAGCGGCAAGCCGTTGTTGATCATCGCCGAAGATATCGACGCCGAAGCGTTGACCTTGTTGGTGGTCAATAAACTGCGCGGCGTGCTGAATGTATGCGGCGTGAAAGCGCCGGGCTTCGGCGATCGCCGCAAGGCGATGTTAGGCGATATCGCGGCCTTGACCGGCGGCGTCATGATCAGCGAAGATCTGGGCTTGCAACTCGAAAATCTGACGCTCGAACACCTCGGCCGGGCCAAGAAAATCACGGTTGATAAGAACGGCACCACCATCGTCGAAGGCGGCGGCAAGAAGAACGAGATTCAAACCCGCATCAAACAAATTCGCAATCAGTTGGACCAGACCGAGAGCGAATACGATAAGGAAAAATTCCAAGAGCGGCTCGCGAAGCTCTGTGGCGGCGTGGCCGTGATTTCCGTCGGCGCCGAAACGGAAGCCGAAATGAAACAAAAAAAGGCTCGCGTCGAAGACGCCCTGCACGCCACGCGCGCCGCAGTGGAGGAAGGTATTCTTCCCGGTGGCGGAGTGGCTCTGCTGCGTTGCCATGATGCGGTGCAAAAAGCCCGCGCAGCCGCCAAGGGCGACGAAAAAACCGGCGTCGATATCGTGCTCCGGGCGCTCTCGGCGCCGCTACGGCAGATCGCCGATAACTGCGGCATCGATGGTTCCGTGGTGGCCGATGAAATCAGCCAGAAACCGGTGAACACCGGCTACGACGCCAATAAAGGCGAGTATGTCGACATGTTCAAGGCCGGAATCATCGACCCCGTCAAAGTGGTGCGAACAGCGCTCAGCAACGCCGCCAGCATTTCCGGCTTGCTGCTCACCACCGAAGCCCTCGTGACCAACCTCGACGCCGAAGATAAAGATAAACGGCGAGTGGAAGGAAGTGTTCGCTAAACCTCCAACGCGGGGCGATTCGATTGCTAACGTATCACGCGGTGCGAACGTAGAGAACGGCGGGCCACTTCGCATCGGAGTGGCCCGCTTTTTTGCCATGACGCCGTTGCACGCTGTAACGTAGGGTTACTCATAAAACTACCGAAGTGTTGTCTGTTCCTCAGGTGTTTTGATTCATGGCCGCGCCTCGCGATTATTATGAAGTTTTGGGTGTGTCGCGAGATGTGTCGTCGCGCGACATCGCGACCGCCTACCGTAAACTCGCCATCAAATACCACCCCGACAGCAACTCGGACGACGAAAACGCCACCGAAAAATTCAAGGAGGCGGCCACCGCGTTTGAAGTTTTGAACGACGCCGAGAAGCGCGCGCTCTACGATCAATTCGGGCATGCCGGAGTGGATGGCTCCGGCGGAGGCGGCGCCCACTTCAACGACGTCGAAGATGTCTTTGAAGCCTTTGGAGATATGTTCGGCGGCGGCGTGTTCGGCGATTTATTCGGGCGGCGCGGCCGTGGACGGCAGCATCGGGGCGCCGACATCCGAGCCGACGTCACACTCGATCTGGAAGAAGCGGCGCTGGGTGTCACGAAGACGCTCAAGTTCGCCAAGAAGAAACTGTGCGACACCTGCGGCGGCGACGGCAGCCAGCCCGGTTCAAAACCAGAAACCTGCTCGCGTTGCCGCGGACAAGGCAAGGTTGTGCAATCGGCCGGTATTCTTCGCGTGCAGACGACGTGCCCAGCCTGTGGCGGCGCCGGAAAAATTATTTCGAGTCCTTGCCCAGACTGTCGCGGCGCCGGAATGGTCGGGCGGAAAACGAAGCTGGAGGTCGCCATTCCGGCGGGCGTCGACGACGGCATGCGCGTCCGACTGACCGGCGAAGGAGACCCCAGCCCCGATGGCGGACCGCCCGGCGATTGTTATTGTTTTATCCGCGTGCGCGAGCACCAGTTTTTTGAGCGCGATGGTCAGAGCCTGATTCTTCGCCTGCCAATCACCTACACCCAAGCCGCTCTGGGCGCCACGGTCGAGGTGCCAACGCTGGTCGGTCGGCAAGAATTGAAGATTCCCGCCGGCACCCAATCGGGCGAAGTCTTTAGAATGCGAGGCTTCGGAATGCCCGACCCGCACCGCAGCGGCAAGGGAGATCTGCTCGTGCAAACGCGCATAGAAACGCCGCGAAAATTGTCGAAGCAACAAAAGGAAGTGCTCCGAGAATTGGCGGAGTTGGAGCACGTTCATGTTTCGCCGGAGCGAAAGAGTTTCCTCGATACCCTCAAGGACTATTTTTCGCTCGGAGACAGCCAACACGTAAACGAGGAGTAGCCGAGTATGTCTGACGCGCAAACGCCCCGGCCGGAAGATTTCAAAATCTCTCCGGAAAGTCAGGGTTCGCCCGAAGAACAGCTGTCGTCGGCAAGTGCGGCCGCAGGGGAGGCTGGCGTTGGGGAGGCGGCGCCGAACCCCGCTGAGGAAATAGCGCGTCTTCGCGCCGAGTTGGCCGAAGCCCAAGAACAAGTCGTGCGCGCTCAGGCGGAATTGGAGAATTTTCGCAAGCGAACGCATCGCCAGGCGGAGCAGGATCGAAAATACGCGATCTTGCCGATCGTTCGAGATTTTCTGCCGGCGTTCGACAACCTCGACCGTGCGATCGCCTCGGCCGAACAGCATGAGCAGGCGGCCGGTTTGCTGGAGGGCGTGAAGATGGTTTCCGACCAACTTCTGGCGGTGCTCTCCAAGTACGATTGCCGGCCGATTGAAGCCGCCGGCGAAACGTTCGATCCCAATCACCATGAAGCGCTCGCGCATCAGCCGAGCGACGACCGCCCCGCCGGCGCGGTGCTGGGCGTTGTCCAGCGCGGCTACCAATTGCACGACCGCGTGATTCGGCCGGCGCAAGTGTTCGTTTCCTCGGGGCCGGCCTCTTCACCGGAAGAACCGGAGTAGTTTCGCGGCCCAAGAACCAGTAATCGTGGGAATATCCATTTCTGGCCATGCAGCCGGGAAACAAACCCCTCAACCAGAAGAGTCGAAACCGATGCCTACCTACGACTATGAATGCGATAACTGTGAACACACCTTCGAGCTGTTTCAGGGCATCAACGACCCCGTCAAGCGAAAATGTCCGGAATGCGGCAGGATGAAATTGCGGCGACTGATCGGCCCCGGCGCGGCCATCGTGTTCAAGGGCTCCGGCTTCTATCAAACCGATTACCGCAGTGAATCGTATAAAAAGGGCGCCGAAGCGGAGCGTAAATCGTCGGAAGCGGCCAAATCAAAAGGCGACAAGTCAGAAGGTAAGTCGAGCGGAAAAAGTGATTCGGGCAAATCTTCGGGCGGCAAAAAAGAGTAGAATAAACGTTGGCTTTTACGAAGCTGCCGATTCATTTCCTTTTTTTATCGCGGTGGTGTTATGCGTTGTCCGCACTGCAATTCGGAATTCGAGCCCAAACTTTCGTCTGCGCTGCCCTTCTGTAGCCAGCGTTGTCGGCAGATCGACCTAGGCCGTTGGTTGGGAGAAACGTACAGCGTTCCCGCTTTCCGCCTGGACGACGAAGAAGGCGAAGATTTCAACCCCGAAGCGTGAACTCCAACGGCGCTGCAACGCAGAGTGGTTGCTGGCAATCGCCAACAGCTATTGATTCGCTGGTTCTTAAGTCTCGTGCTAGACTTGCGTTGCGATGAAGAGTCGCTGCCGGATTCGTCGGCGCTCGAATCGTCGGCGCTCGAATCGTCGCCCATGTCTTCCGGCATTAACGCGTTTCCTCACGGAATCAGAACATGATTACGTCGCTGAATGTGCATAACTACCGCTGTTTTTCCAACTACAGGCTCTCGAACCTGAAGCGAGTCAACCTGCTCGTGGGAAAAAACAATAGCGGCAAAACGTGTATTCTGGAAGCGGTTCAACTGCTGCGAAATCCCTGGTCGTTCCTAAGCGTGCTTCGTCGACGCGGCGAAGTGCTGAGTAACGACAACGGAGAACGTTCGCGTACTGAATGCGACGTCAAACACTTGTTTCGTGGTCATGAACTGCAAGAGCACAGCCAGTTCTATATCAGGGCGTCGCATGAGGACTTGAACGAGGATTCGTTCGAAGAGGCAATTTGCTTTGCGATCCAAAAAAATCATGAGTACGGCGAGGGTTCGCTGAGCGATGAATACGAAGACACTTTGGGAAATGAATTATGCTTTCATTTTAACAAGAGAATGCAAGGAGGCGTCGACTTCGACCTGTCTTCGTCGGGAGGGGTGTCGCAGAAAGAGTTTTATCGACATTTGCAGCGCGAACCAAACGACGACAAACCACCGGCAGTCTTCCTACCCACAGGTTCAATGTCTTCTAGCGATATTATCTCGGGATGGAAGAACATTGCCCTGACCGACGAAGAAGAGTTGGTCACGGATGCGCTCCGATTACTGGAGCCCGATATTGAGCGTATTGCTTTTGTGGGAAGTGAATCAAGATCGGCGCCCGAAGCACAGCGCGGCGGCGTTCTCGTTCGAATGAAACACGATAAAAAACCGATTCCCATCGGCAGCATGGGAGATGGCATCTGGCGAGTTCTTGCCTTGGCAATTTCGGTGATACGGGCGCAAAAAGGTATTCTATTGGTGGATGAAATCGATACTGGTTTGCATCACACCGCGCTGGCCGGTGTCTGGAGAATGATTGCCATTACCGCCCAGCGGCTCGATGTCCAGGTGTTTGCCACTTCGCATAGTTCGGACTGTGTGCGAAGTCTGGCTGAAGTGATTGAGTACAAGGAAATCCCGGAGGATTCGGTCAGTATACAACGCATTGAACGCGACGGCGAAGTGGCGGTCCCCTATTCGGAAAGTGAAATTGTTGCTGCGGCCCGCCATCACACGGAGGTCCGCTAAAAGATGAAGGACCGGTTGTTTGACAAACACAAGCTGCTCGTCGAAGGCGTAGACGAAAAACTCTTCATTTCTAATTTTTTGGATGCGCATATCGAATGGGGCAACGATGAGCGAGATTGGCTGGTGAACTTAAAGGATTTTGGCGGCGTCACTAAAATGCTCAAGGCCAACGTGTTCAACACGGAGCTGAAAACGCCGGGCCTCAAGGCTCTGGGCGTTATTGTCGATGCCGACGATTCGCCGGAGGGGCGTTGGCAGCGCATTCAAACACTCTGCCAGGGCTTCTTTCCCGATCTTCCCTCGTCGATTCCTACCAAAGGGCTCATTGTCACGAACGGGGGCGGCCTGCGTCTTGGCGTTTGGATCATGCCAGACAACAAGAGCCCGGGAATGCTGGAAACGCTTCTGTATTCAATGGTGGCTGACACATCGGAAACTTTTTGGACGTTTGCCAGGGAAACGGTTGAGAAAGCAGGCGACATGAAGGATTCTTTTCGCGAATGCCATCGCGAAAAAGCACATCTCCACACGTGGCTGGCCCTGAAAGATCCGCCGGGGGAGCGTTTTCACCACGCGGTCGCCCACTCCGCGGAGGCGGCTCCTTTTGTCGAATGGTTTATCAAGCTGTATAACGCGGGACACCTTCGTCGCGATAAAAAATAACGACGCCGCGTTGTCTCGACGATAAATAGTTTCTCACTTCCCCCGAGAGTTCAACATCGCATGACGCTGCCTGTTCAATACGACGATGTGCTTGCCGCCCTGCCGCCGGTGCATGAGGTGTTGCCGCCCACGCCGCTTTATGAATGGCCGGCGTGGCGGCGACGGTTGGGCTTTCGTTTTTTTCTCAAACATGAAAATCATCAGCCGGTGGGCGCGTTTAAGGTGCGCGGCGGCGTGCGGTTTGTCGGCGCCATGACGCCGCAACAGCGCGCCGCCGGAATTCTCGGCTGCTCGACCGGCAATCATGGGCAGTCGTTGGCGTTCGCCGCTCGGCATTTCGGCGCCGATTGCACGATTGTCGTCCCCCTGGGAAATAACCCTGAAAAAAACCAAGCCATTCGAGATCTTGGCGCGAACTTGGTGGAAGCCGGACGCGATTTCGACGAAGCCCGCCAACACTTGGAAGAGCACCTCGCGCCACAAGGCGGGCACTACATCCACTCCGCGAATGAACCGCTCTTGATTGCCGGCGTCGGTACGATGGCCTGCGAAATTCTGGAGCGTTTGCCGGAGCCCGACGTCGTTCTGGTTCCCGTCGGTTTGGGCAGCGGCATTTGCGGAACAAGTATTGTGGTCAAGGCGTTGCGGCCGCAAACTCTGGTGATTGGCGTGCAATCGGAGAACGCCGACGCCGTGGCGGCGTCTTGGAGCAGCGGTAAAGCGCAGGTCCGGGCGACAGCCAACACCTGGGCGGAGGGAATCGCGACGCGTTCATCAGCCGAGATGACATTAACAATCATGCGCGAGTTGGTCGACGACATCGTATTGGTGAGCGATGAAGAACTTCGTCGGGCAAGCTGCGAAATTCTCAAGCACACACACAACTTGGCAGAAGGCGCGGGCGCTGCGTCGCTGGCGGCGGCGTATCGTTATCGGCGGCGGTTTGCTGGTCGTAAGGTGGTGGGCATTCTTTCGGGAGGCAATTTGAATCTTGCCGAACTGCCGTCAATTTTGGGCAGCGGCGGCTTCGAATAATCGCGCAACGAAAAGGCAAATCGTCGCGCGACGAACAAGATTGGCGCGAGATAGGCGAGCTGGCGCGGCTTGGCGCGAAAAAACAAATACGCACTTTCTTAGCGAGTTCGTCGTTTTTCATCTTGACGTAAGACACACAAAGTTGCTTCAATGCGGGAAGTAGGAAAGATGCACGATCCTGTTGGTCGTGCAAAATTTGTCCGAGGGCCTTCCGAGGCCAACCTACGTTGCCTTTACTTACCAGTTGCGAGGTTTGAGTGAGCCGCTTCAATGCTCACTTTTTGATAGGAGCGTAAGCTCACTTTTGTAGGGCCTTTCCCCATTGATGACACCCCGGGGAAATACAAGCCATTGTGGTCAGGGTGTCGCGTCATTAGGAGCCAACGGATATGGCAACCAAGAAGAAGGCTGCGGGAACCGCGAAGAAGGCTACCAAAGCCAAGCGGTCTCCCAAGAAGAAGGCCGCTACTTCCAAAACCGCAAAACGCTCGCCCAAGAAAAAGGGCGCTGCGGTAAAGAAGGCCGCCACCAAGAAGAAGGCCGCCAAGAAAACGGCCAAGCGGTCGCCCAAGAAAAAGACGGCCGCCAAGAAAGCAGCGCCGAAAAAGGCCGCCAAGAAGACCGCCAAGCGGTCGACCAAGAAAAAGGTCGCTCCCGCTAAGAAAGCGGCCAAAAAGAAGACCAAGCGAAAGACCAAAAAGTAGTCGTATCGCTTGCAAAACTTGCCACAACAAGAAAGGCCGTTCGCATTTCGCGGCGGCCTATTTTTATGCGCGGCTTTCAGGGCCGTGGCTTTTCCTCCGCGGCGGTCCGTTGTTGGAGCAGGAAGGCCAGTAAATCGTGCAATTCAGGCGGCGTGAGAAGTTCAGACACATTTTCCGGCATTAACGAAAGCCGGGAGCCGATCTGTTGCTCGATCATATCCTTGGCAATGGAAAATTCCTTGCCTTTGTTGTCGACCAGCACCAGCGAGGCGCCTTCCTCCCGACGCACCAAACCAGACACGATGCGGCCGTCGTCGAGAACAAGCGTGCTGGCGCGAAAGGCGGCGTCGACATTGCGGTTCGGGTCGAGCAGGTCTTCCAACAGACGCTCCAAACCCCGGTTGCCGATGCCGTCGAGTTGTGGTCCCACCAAGGCTCCTTCCTGGCCGAGTTTGTGGCAGATGGCGCAGTTCTTTTTGAAGGCCGCCGCGCCGCGTTCCACAGATCGGACCGAGCGGGAAAATTCGCGGCTACGAGTCTTCAACAGTTGGGCGATCTTTTCGTTCTCCGACGGCAAGCCGGCAGTCAGCGAGGTAATTTTTTCCTGGACTTGTTTATCTCCCACGGCCTCCAACCTCGCCAGCACGGACGCTTTTTGCAACAGCCGCGCGGAGGCGCGTCCTTGCTCAATCAACTGGAAGAGCGTCGCGGCGCCGGGGCGGGTGTTCGCTAGGCTTTGCGCCATGGCCAATTGCAAGCGACGAGGCGACGAGGCGAAGGCGTGTGCCAATGCCTGCCGCGTTGCAGCCAAATCGGCGCTCAAAACAGCTTCCCCGATTTTCTGGGCGTCGGCCGCCACGCCTTCTCGCAGTAACACAATCAAGGCGGCTTTGCGAGGCTCTGGCTCGAAAGCCAACCACGCCGCCGCAGCCGCCGCCCGGACCGACGCATCCTGCGTCTCTTCGACCAACAACGCTTGCAGGCGTTTTTTCAGCGATTCGATTTTGAGATTTCCAATCAAAGCCGCCGCAGTCGATTCACGCCGCGCGACGGTGCTTGGCGCCAGAGTGGGAATTGGCGCCAAGGGCGGTTCGAAACGCCCTACCGCGAGCCAAGCGAACGCGCGTTTTGCATCGCCATCGACGATTTCCAAGTAGACGCGGCGGTTCTGGTGCGCGGCCAATTCCCACGCCACTTGCTGCGCGGTGTCGTTCCGCGGCGGTTGGGCTTCGGCCAAAATGGCGTTTGTTTCGACATCGCGGAGGCGAACGAAGTTGTGCCGTTCCAGTGGTTTGGGCGGCGCGCCGCCGTGTCCGGCAAGATAAAACGACAGTCGCGCGGGGGCCACGAACGCCGCGCTGTGCAGCACGCCGGTGCGTTGTTCGCCGCGCGGCAACGTGGAGAGAAACTGGGCTTCTCGGCCGTCGGCGCATTTTCGAGTTTCGATCGCCCAGGGATTTTCTCGATCGGGCGTTCCGGCCAAAGCTTGGTTCGTCCAGAAGCGGTTGTCTGGCCCGATGGAGTCAAGTAGCTGCGTTGCCAAGGCGACGCCCCATTGTTGCATGGCGGGGTTCGCATTTTGCCCGCGTTGTGTTTCACCCGTGCGCAGCGACTGGAACAATTGAGCCTGGAAATCGGGTTGGCGGGAGAATCGTTTTCGCGCCACGGCCACGAGTGAAGCCAGCGTGGCCGACGAACAGTAGCGCGCCGCATGCTCCAGCGAAGGGCGTAAGTCGGCTGCGGGCGCCGCTTCCCGGGTGACGTAGGCCGCGAGAAAATCACCGGCCTGTGCGGTTGGAATCGAGCGGGCGCCTGCGGCGAGTTCTTGCCAATCGAAGTCGCTTAAGGGGTGCGATTGCACGTCGGTCAGAATAGCCGCCGAGCGTATTTGATTGCGCAGCGCCATGCGCGCCATGTGCCGCAAGTGCGTGTCGTCTTGCGGCGTGGCGTGAATAAGCTCCAACAGCGGCGCCACGTGCGACAGATGAGGATGTTGGCCCAGCGCGCCGGCCGCGGCGCGGCGGACAAACGCATCGTCGTCCGACAAACGAGCTAGCACACTTTCCCGAATCGCCGCCGACCACTCCGGCTGTTCGGCCAGTGCTTTCAGAACATGCACCCGTACTTCGCGGTGCGGCGAACTGACCGCACGCTGAATGAAAGACGCATCAAGAGCGCCCAGCCGATGCAGCACCCACACCGCATGGCTCCAGAGGCGGCCATCATCGCTTTTATTTATGGCGGCCTTCAGCGGTGCGATGGCTGCGGCGCCAATGCGGTCGACAAGTTCATCGGTCGCCCGCCGCCGGTAGAGTAAGGAATCGTGGGAACAGGCGGCAATGATCTGCGAGATGTTCGCGTTGGCCAAACTGGGAGGCATCACGGTTTTTGTCGTGTTGGCGTCCTTGCCGGTATAGACGATCCTCCAGATGCGGCCGCGCCGGCGGTCGCGTCCCGGGTGGTCGAGCGGCACTTCGTAATGGCCAATGATTTTGTTGTAAAAATCGGCCACGTACATCGCGCCGTCCGGCCCGATTTGAATATCGACCGGCCGGAACCAAGGGTCGTCGGCGACGATAAAATCGGGCTCGGCAATGGCCAGCAACGTGGATCCATGCACTTCCAGCCGATCCCGATTCACGCGGCTGGTCATCACATTGCCGCCGAAGGTATTGTTGCGGAACTCCGGCGGGAAGCGGGTGTCGGTGTAAATAGCCACGCCGGCAATGGCCGTCGAACCGTGCAAGTGGTCCATCATCGAAGGCGCGAAACCCAGGCCATCGTGCGTTCTGCCAAAGCTGGGATAGTAGCCGCCGCGCAGCAGTTGATACAACGGCTTGGTGTGGCAGTCGGCGGTGAAAATGTTGCCCAAGGCGTCGAACGCCATGCCGAACGGGTTCACCTGCCCCCAGGTGAAATGTTCGATGCGCGAGCCGTCGAGCTGAATGCGGTAGGTGTTGCCCGACTGCATCGTGATGCTGTGGCCATCGGCGCCGGCAACCGTCGAATGATTGTTGAACCCGTGGCAACAATAGAGCCAGCCATCGAAACCGCGCCGAAAGGAGTTGTTCAAACCGTGGGTGTCGCGGTCGACGCCGAACGGCCCATAGAGCACTTTTCGCGAATCGGCCCGGCCATCGCCGTTGGTGTCGGTGAACTTCCAGATATTGGGGATGCTGAAGGCGACCACGCTATCGCCGTGTGGATAGAGCCCAATTGGAATATTGAGGCCGTCGACAAACGTGCTGATTTTGTCGGCCCGGCCATCGTGGTTGGTGTCTTCTAGTATTTTTATTGTGTCACGGCCTTTTGTGCCCGCCGGCGCCGGGTGCGGATATTCCACGGTATCGGTCAGCCACAGCCGCCCCTGTTCATCGAAGGCCATATTCAGCGGCTTGTGAATTTCAGGTTCCGACGCGAACAGTGAGATTTCAAAACCGGGCGGCAAATGAAAACCGGCCCGCTCCTGCTCCGGCGTTTGCGGCTCGGTCGGCCGAATTTGCGTTTTGAAACTATCCTGTGCAACAACAGCGCCGACGCCGGTAATCGCAGACACACAGGTCAGCAGCAGTGGGAGTAGGATTCTCGGCATGGTGGTGTTTATTGGACTGCGTGAAGGGTATTTGCCGAACTAAAAGCCCGGCGTTTTTGAAATGCCGAGCTTTTTCGCGTCAACGACCGGATACGTTTTCAGTGGCCAGTCGCCTCGCGCCGCGATAAACACCTCAGTATAGTCGTAGCCACGCGGCGGTGCGAAGAAAGGGAAAGAAAACATGCTAAAGCATGAACTCCAACGGCGCTCGGCCTGGATTCAACGCAGCGGAACTTGCACTGCTCGCCAAGGCGTAGTTATGATGGTGTTTGATTCCACGCGTTTGATATTTCTCGCCCGCCTATAAAACACACCCGCCCACCTCAATTGCAGGAGTGCAGAGCATGACGCCCGCGTCGCCTTCTTCGTCGAATAGTTCCCGTCGCCAGTTTTTACAAAATACCACGGCGGCCGCCGTGGGAGGCGCGTTGGCCTCTTCGTTGGTCAAGCCGGGCGCCGTTCATGCTTCGAGCGACGATACGATCAAGGTCGCCTTGATCGGCTGCGGAGGGCGCGGCAGCGGCGCCGCAGCCAATGCATCGCACGCCGATGACAACATGAAGCTGACCGTGCTGTGCGACATTTTTCCCGATAAGGTCGAGGCTGCGAAGAAAAGCTTGAAACGCGCGCTTGGCCCTAAGTACGCCGTGCAAGACGACCACTGCTTCACCGGGTTCGATGGCTACAAGGAAGTCATGAATTCCGATGTCGACTTGGTGTTGCTTTGCACGCCGCCCCATTTTCGCCCGGCCCAGTTGAAGGCCGCCATTGACGCCGGAAAACATGTCTTCTGTGAAAAACCGGTCGCGGTCGATGGTCCCGGCGTGCGCAGCGTTTTGAATACCGTGGCGGAGGCGAAGAAGAAAAACCTGAGCATCGTTTCAGGACTCTGCTGGCGGTACGACTACGGCGTGCAAGAAACCATCAAGCGAATTCAGGACGGCGCGATTGGCGATATCGTCGCGATTCAGGAAAATTATCTGACCGGCACGCTCTGGCATCGCGGACGTCGCGACAACTGGAGCGAAATGGAAAACCAGATTCGCAACTGGCTTTATTACACCTGGCTCTCGGGCGATCATATCGTCGAGCAGCATATCCATAGCCTGGATAAGGCGCTCTGGCTGATGGACGACGCGCCGCCGGCGCGTTGTTTTGGCTTGGGCGGCCGGCAGGCGCGCACCGAGGAAAAGTGGGGCCACATCTACGATCATTTCGCGGTCTGTTATGAATGGGCCAATGGCGTGAAGACATTCTCCTACACGCGACAAATGAAAGGCTGTGCGAACGATGTTGACGATTATATTTTGGGCTCCAAAGGCACGGCCAGGGTTTTGAAGAACAGCATCGAAGGCGCCGAGAAATGGAAGTTCCGCGGCAAGAAGCCCAGCATGTACGACCTCGAACACAAGGCGCTCTTCGCCGGCATGCGTTCGAATGAGATCATCAACAACGGCGTTTATATGTCGTACAGCACGTTGCTGGCTATTATGGGCCGCATGGCCTGCTACACCGGCAAGTCAATCGAATGGGACGACGCAATGAATTCGCAGGAAGTGCTTGGTCCCAAAGACTACGCCTGGGGCGACGTGGTCGTTCCGCCCGTAGCTACGCCCGGCGTGACAAGATTCGTGTAGCTATTACTTATCGTCGAGCAATTCCACGGCTTTGAATGGCTTGCCTTCGAGCATCGCTAGGCTGGCGCCGCCGCCGGTGCTTACGTGTGAAACTTTGTCGGCCAAGCCGAATTGGCCGATCGCCGCGGCGCTGTCGCCCCCGCCGATGATGCTAATGGCCGAACTCTGGGCGATGGCCTGGGCCACTTGGCGCGTGCCGGAATCGAACGGCGGCATTTCAAATACGCCCATCGGGCCGTTCCAAACCACCGTTTTCGCCCGGCTGATGATGTCGGCGAAAGCGGCCGCTGTTTTGGGGCCGATATCAAACCCTTCAAAGCCCTCGGGAATTTGGCCGGCCTCGACGATCTGCTTATTGCAGTCGGAAGAGAAGTCGTCGCCGCAGTGCGTGTCGACCGGCAGGACGAGTTTATCACCGCCGGTCGCCAAAAGCTCTTTGGCCAAGTCGACTTTATCCGGCTCCACCAAACTGTTGCCCACGTTCCCCCCCTGAGCCAAGGAAAACGTGTAGGCCATCGCGCCGCCGATGAGTATCTGATCACAAATCGAGAGCAGGTTGCGAATCACTTCGATTTTGTCGGAAACTTTCGCGCCGCCCAGCAAAGCCACAAACGGCCGCGGGGGATTGGCAATCGCCTCCGAGAGATATTTTATTTCCTTGGCTACCAAAAATCCGACCACCTTCGGTTTGTCGCCCATGGCTTGCGGACAGGCCACCATGGAGGCGTCGGTTCGGTGGCAGGTTCCGAAGGCATCGTTGCAATAGATCTCGGCCAAACTGGCCAAGTCTTTTCCGAAGGCCGCATCTCCTTTTTTTTCGCCGGGGTGAAAACGCAGGTTTTCAAGGACCACGACGCCGCCGTTGTCGAGTTTATCGACTTCAGCAGCGGCCGCTTCGCCAATGGCGCTGGTGGCAAAGCCGACTTCCCGCGAGAGAATTCCGGAGAGCTTTTCGGCCACGACCTTCAGACTGAACTTGGCTTCGAAGCCATTGCCTTTTGGGCGCCCCAGATGGCTCATCAGAATCAGTCGTCCGCCGCGATCGATCACCGATCGAATCGAGGGCAGGGCCATTTGAATTCGTCGGTCGTCGGTGATTTTTCCGGCGTCGTCCAGCGGTACGTTGAAGTCGACGCGCATGAGCACGCGTTTGCCCTTGACCGCAACATCTTCAATGGTGCGTTTGGCCATATCCTAAACCTGCTCTGCGACTGAGGCAAAAAACGGAGGGCTCGTCGTTTTCCACGGAAGCGATTGGAACGCTACGCTCGACGATTGTCACCGCCAAATCTAGCGTTCAGAGCGTTGTTCGGGAAGGCGCCGCGTTGGGCGCCGCTGGGTTGTGCATTATTGGGGGACACCAGTGCGAACCCGTGCGCATGCGTCGGAAAGCTCCGACAATATTTCTCCGATCGTTTGCCGGGGTTCGGCATCGATCACGGCTCGCTCCAAACGGGCTGCGTAGTCGGTGAGCTGGTGGAAACCGTAACTACCGACGGAGCCTTTCATTTGGTGGGCCAATCGGCCGATTTCCTGGCAATCTTCGGCATCGAACGCTTTTTTCAGTTGGCCGATGCGCTGGGGCATTTCATCCACAAACATCTCGACCAAGTCGCACAGGCGTTCATCGTCGCCTAGGTCGGAGTATATCGGTTGTTCTTGCAATGAGTTGTTCGTCATGGTTTTGTGGAATCCTGTGCAAAAAAGAGAATGCGGGTCAATCTGCCTGCGGGCCCTGCCGCTCTGGGAAAAGAATAGCTTTCAATTGCCGCTGGCAAACACGGCGATGGGCTTTTTTACCGGGGATTGCGCTAAACGCGCATGCCCTTGTCTGAGGAATCGCCAAAACCCGCAGTTGGGTAAATAGGAAGCCATAGAAAACTACGCTAAATAGTTAATTCGCGGCATCTGGAGGGACGATACGACAGGTGAGTTTAGAAAAGTTGCCGCCTTCACCGCCGTGGGTGCGACAGTACAGATTGCCGCGAGAAGGAAAAAATTCCGTGGGACTGTGCGGCCCTCAGGTGAACAAGGCCGGCAACGTTGTAGTGTTTTCCCGGTTTCTAGGAGCCCTCCCTATGAAGATGCGTATTCTTGTCCCCGCTTTGGTGGCCGTGAGCTTCGTGCTGACCGCCTCCAACGCGCAGGCGTTTGATCTTCTCAATCGCCTGTCGGGCCACGGCAGTTGTTGTGAGCCCACCTGTTGCGCCCCCGAGCCCACCTGTTGCGCCCCCGAGCCGACATGCTGTGCTCCCGAGCCCTCCTGCTGCGATGCCGATCCTTGCTGCAAGCCGCGCGGCCACCGTTTGATGGGCTGGTTGAAAAGCCGCCTCCATCGACACCGCAGTTCCTGCTGCGAACCCGTTTGCGCACCGGAACCCACGTGCTGCGCTCCCGAGCCCACCTGCTGCGCTCCGGAACCCACGTGCTGCGCTCCCGAGCCTTGCTGCAAACCCCACCACCGTTTGTTCGGGTGGCTGAAGCGTGGCTGCAAGTCGAGTTGCTGTGATTCGGTCTGCGATAGCTGTGGCGGCGGCGGATGCAGCAGCTGCGGTCACTGATCCGACTCATCTGTGCGTTGCCGCAGTGCGACATTCCAATCGCTCCGCACAACGCATAGAATAGGAAGATAGCAGAAAGCCCTTGGAATTTGATCCGAGGGCTTTTTGCGTTTCTTGATCGCCGGGCGCGATCAGGCGAACAAACCCTGGAGCCGCTCTTCTTCCGCAACCTTGAGCGGGAATTGTTGGCTGAACTCATGCGTGTCGATGCCGGCGAATTCCCGCAACGACCAATGGATGTGTTCCGGGCGAACGCGAATACCATGCTCCGCGTCGGTCGCCAGAGTTTTCGGATCAATCGGCACGAGGAACTGTTTTTCGTCGGTGGCGCCAACAACGCGGTTGCCGCGAATGCCGCCTCCCAGGAACATCATCGAACCGATCGACCAATGGTCCTTGCCGTCGCCCTTGTTGTATTTTGGCGTGCGGCCCATTTCGCTCTGAATGACGATCACGAGTTTATCGCGGATGTTTAGCTCTTCGGCCTTGCGGGCTAGGTAGTCGACGCCGGCCAGCATTTCTGGAATCAGCTTCATTTGGTCGACGTCGTTGTTGGCGTGGCTATCGAATTGGCCGATGTTCAGGTTCGCGGAAACGCAAACCCCCGCCTTGAACGAGGCCAGCGCGATATCGGCTTGCCGCGAAAGCCGCTCCTTGGGCGATGTTTTAGGAATGTAGGGCGTCACGCGTTGGAGCGCCTTGGAGTTGACCTGCGCGGCGTACAGCATGCTCTGGGCGCGTTGGAGTCGCGGTAGCCGGGCCTGGGCGGCGCGAGCTTTCATTTGCTCCTGGAGCGCGTGCTCGATGCGGTCGGTTACGAAATCGTCGTGGTAGCGGTTGTTGGCGTTTCCGTTGACGCCATCGGCATTGGCTAGTCGACTCAACGAATTCAGATACGGCACCCGCGCCATGGGCGTTAGATTGCCGGTGGAGGAATAATTTCCGAACGTCAGGAAGGCCAGCGGCGCTTCGGCGCCGTTGCAAGCAGCCACCAACGCGGCGAAAGTCGGATAGGCCAGACTATCGAGTTTGCCGGTGGCCATGTATCGGGAACAGGGAGAATGATTATTGACGGAATAATCTAGACCGTTGACGACCAATAATTCGGCGCCGTATTTTTTGAAGAAATCTTCGTTGCTCAGCCCGCCTTCAATATGCGCGGCGTTGGGCGCCAGCCGATGATTGCCCTGCGTGAGAATGTCGCCCTCCTGATACAAGCGGTTGATCGCGTTGACACCCTTGGGGTCCATCAGATAGGTCGTATCCCAACCGCCGGCGGCGTTGAATACCACATAATAAGGGCCATCGTACGGCGCCGGTTCAGCGGCAGCGCCCAACACGGCGCGTGACGAAAAACCAATCGGCCCGGCCCCAAGCGGCGCAACCAAGCCCAAACCGGCCGAACCACAGAGTTTCAAAAAATTACGGCGTCGCATGAAAGCTCCTTCATTCTCTTCGTCTTCGTCTTCGTTTAACGGCAAGCCGGGCTTCTCATCCTCACTCATACAAAAACTCTTGCTGCCGCAGCAGATACGTTACGACCGCCCGCCAAGCACGGATGGTGTAGTGAGGGTCGGGGTCGCGGGGGGATTTATCTTTTAATGTTTGGCAGGAATAACTTTCTCTCGGTTCGATGCCCTCGCGCGATTTCGCATCGGCCACGATTCCGGAAAACAGATCGTAGGTTCGCTGCACTTCGGCATCTTGGGCGGTGTCGAAACGGCCCAAAAACAGCTCGTGCAGATAAATGATTTGGCGGCGGATTTGTTGGTCGGCCTCTGTTTCGGGAGCATCGTCTGCGATGCTAGGAACGACATCTGGTTCGATCAACGGAAACAGCCGCCGCTGGGCCGTCGGCAGGGAAAAATCGGCCGCCACGTGCTGGCAGGCAAGATCGTTGGCCAATATTCGCTGGATGGCGCCCATCGCTCCGCTGGGGTCGGGCATGCGTTCGGTAACGGCCTTCGAATCGATGCCGCCGTAAAGTATTTTGAATTTGCTTTCGGGATTCGTCAGGCGGCCCCATTTTTTTCCGAACACGGCATACAACTTGCGTTCGAGTTGTTCGGGCGTCAGCATGCGAACCAGCCCCACATCGTTCAATTCGGCCAAACGGGCGGGGTCGTTCACCGCCGCAGCCAGACCATCGGTGCGATACAAGGGCGATACGGCCAACTCCTTGAAGACCAGCTTGAGGTTGAAATTCGCCTGGGCGAACCGCCGCGCGATCTGTTCAATTTCATGGCGTTGCACCTGATAGGCTTTTCGTTTGGCGGCGAACAGCGGATCGTCGATATCGTCGGGAGGCGAGAGCGTTTTGCGCCCAGTGAGGACGTACCACACATGCTCGACCATCGCCGTGGCGAAACGCGGGTCTTGGGCGGTGCGTTCGCCCAGCCATTGCAACGACCGCCAACGCTGGTCCGGCTCCAGGGCTTCGCCTTCCAAGCCGGGTGCGAACATGTCTTCAAACCAGCCGTCTTTGCGAGGGCCGAAAATCCCCTTGCCGTCAACGACGTAATAATCTTGAAACAGCCCCGCGATGGGGTCCATTATTTTGTGACAGACCACGCAATCAGACGCTTCCATGGTGGGAACTTTATATTCGGCGGTGATCGCGGCGGCGTCGTTCACGCGGGGCGCCAATCGCAGCAGGTCGATGCCGAGAAAATGTTCGAAGTACATGCGCACGCGCAGTCGGTTGCGGTTGGTTTCGGTGGTGGGGTATCGCTTCAAATATTGGAACGAACTCAGCAAGCCGGCATGCGGATAAAAACCGGTGGCCGATTCTTGGTGACTCCGCCCATTGCGATGTTGCAACGCCTTCAGTTTCACCGGCACGTATTCAAACGGGTTTTCGACGTCGGTGAACTTATCCTTCAACTCCTCATAGATGCCATAGCCGCGCGCGGTGTACGGCGAAACCATGATGTAATCGGCTGTCACGATTTCGGTAAAGGGCCGCTCATTGCGAACGATGTACGTGACCAACTCCAGAGGTTCGCGGCGCATACCTTCGCGGTATTCGCGCACCCGTTTGGTGTGTGCGATCATCTTGGGGTGCGAGTATTTTAGCCGGTCCTCCTTGCTACGGCCTTTGTTGGGGTTAAGGTCTTGGTACCAGAGCCTGGTTTTGAAATGCTCGTACGAGAGCGCGCCTTCGGCCACGCCATCGTAACCTCGCGTCAATAAGATATCGTTGAAGGCCTCCTGCAAACGTTCGTGGAAGGCGTCTTCCCGCATCACCTGATCGAGAATGGGCCCGATCGCATCCAGGCCGCTTTTCGCGAGTTGATTTTTCTCCGCCTCTTGCGGCAGCCGCCCCGCTAATGAAAGCGTCAGCCGACGTAGCAGTTTCCGGTCATCTAGCATCAGGCAGGAGGCAAAGAAGCGAGCGGTGTCTACTTGCGTGAGGTCCGACGAGATCGAAGCAATGCCGCGTTGCCGCCGCACCTGGCGCACGAATTCCTTCAAGATGCGAAAGCCGGAAGAATCCGGCGCTAGCGCATCTTCACCGCCGTGCTCAAGTTTGCCGACCACCTTCAATAACATGCGCGATTCGCCGTCTTCGCGCACAGACGCCATGCGCCCGAACGCGGCAAGGTTGTGCCGGAGCGCGTCGCCGGCATTCTCTCGGTTCAACGAAGGGTCGACCAACAGAAATTCACTCTCCTGAGCGTCGCCGCCTTTTTTGTGGCACTTCAGGCAAGTTCGCTCGCCAACCTTCACCCAGACTTCGTGGGCGAAATAGTCGGCATTGGCCACGCACGCCGGTTCGGCGTGCTTTTTCGCCGCCGCTGGGCCGGCGGTTTCGTCTGCTCGAACGACGGCGTTCCAACAGAAAACAATCAGAAAAAGCGACCAGAAAGAATTCGCGATGATTCGTTTTCGGAGCATGGCATTCCCGACAAAGACCTGCAAAACAGCTAATTGATGCGTTCCCAGGCCCGGCGCGAACAACACCAACGACTCTCTCGATTATCAAAGATTGATCTCCAGAATGCAACCTTTTCATCTCGCCTACGCGATGGAGAATCCTCCGTCAACGGGCAAGATAACGCCCGTGACAAACTCCGCAGCGGGTGAGCACAAAAACAAGGCGGCGCCGGAAACATCTTCAGGACGGCCCCAACGCCCTAGCGGCGTGCGGTCGAGCAGCCGACGACTGGCGGCGGCATCGTCGACCAAGGGCTGGGTGAGCGGCGTTTGAATCCAACCGGGAGCAATGGCGTTGACGCGCACTCCCTGGCCCGCCCAGGCAATGGCCAACGATTTCGTCAATTGCGCCACGCCTCCCTTGCTGGCGCTATACGCCGGCGCGGCGCCGCTGCCAAAAAAGCTTAGCATCGAGGCGATATTCACCACGCATCCTTGCTGTTCGGCCAGCCGCGTTCGGCAGGCGGCCGAAGTTCGCATCACGCCGCAGAGGTTGACATCGACCACACGCGCGAACTGGGCGGGGTCGTGTTCGCGGCCTTCCCGTAAAATCATGCCGGCGCAGTTGATGAGAATGTCGAGCCGGTCGAATTGACCGACCGTTTCGCCAACGGCCCGGTCGTCGGCGACATCCAGCGTTTGGGCGGTAATGCGTGCGTTGTTGTTTGCCGCCTGGCAATCGGCCTGAAACGTTTCGACTTCCTTTAGTGTCAACCCGGTGGCGACCACGCGGCAGCCTTCCGCCGCCAGCGCCCGGGCAATCGCCCGGCCAATCCCGCTGGCGCCGCCCGTGATAAGAGCGACTTTTTCCGACCAATGGTTTTTCATGAGGGCGATGCTTAAAGATTATACTTCGCACGGCTGAGAATGGCTCGTTAGCATGTTTTCGTAACGACGCACGCGAAAACGCATGCCGGAAAAACATGCTAAAGCATGAACTCCAACGGTGCGCGTTTATTCAAAATTCCTCGGCCCGCCGAAATCCAGGGTGAGTTGAGGATCAGCGGCGGCGTTCGGATTGAGCTCCTTGTGCAACAGGCTCGGCTGGATGTCGTGATTGTTTTGGTATTTGTTGCTCTGGTAGTCGACGTGCTCGCCTTTCAACTCGTGATAAAAGATCTGGCAGATGGGCACGCCGGCGTAAATTCGCACCGGCTGCACGGCGAACATTTCCAATGTCCAGTAGCCGCAAAAACCGACGTCGCCAAAACCAGCGGTCACATGGACAAACAGCCCCAACCGGCCGATGGAGGATCGTCCCTCGATCATGGGCACTAAATTGTGCGTTTCGGTGCGCTCCGCCGTGCGGCCCAAATACAGTTGACTGGGGTTGAGCACCAAGCCTTCGGGAGGGATTTTGATACGCCGCACGCGGTTCGGCTCGCGCATGTCGAGCACGACTTCTTCGTAGATCAGCAGTTCGTCGTGCAGCGTCAGATTGTAACTGTTGGGGTTCAGCAACGATTCGGAAAAAGGTTCGATCGAGATATCGCCGCCGAGGCGAGTTTGGATTTCCGGTCCCGACAAAATCATGGCGGCCGCCTTCGCGAGAAACGTGGATGTGGGTCGGTGGCGTTAGTGGGCAGTGAAAGCTGGCAACGTCAATTGGCGACGCCAATTCTGGGGCAGAATTTATGCATCCGGCACGATTCGCAAGCGGGCTTTCTTGCTTTGCAAACCTGCCGACCATGCAGAATCATGCGGTGCGAAAATTGAATCCATTCGCGTTTTGGCAAAAGTTGGTTGAGGTCTCGCTCGATTCGGACGGCGTCTTTTTGGTCGGTCAGCCCCAAACGACGGCTGATGCGGCCGACGTGGGTGTCGACCACCACGCCGCCCGCGATACCAAAGGCCACGCCCAGCACGACATTGGCCGTTTTGCGGCCCACGCCCGGCAATTCGACCAAGGCGTCAAGATCGTCTGGAACCTGTGCGTCGTGCAGATCGACCAATTTCCGGCAGCAGGCCTTGATGTTCTTGGCCTTGTTGCGAAAAAACCCGGTGCTTTGAATCAACTTCTCGATTTTCGAGAGCCTCGCGGCGGCAAAATCAGCCGCCTGGGGAAACGCCTCGAATAACGCCGGCGTGACCATATTAACCCGCACATCGGTGCATTGGGCCGAGAGAATGGTGGCCACGAGCAACTGCAAAGGCGTTTCGTAGTGCAGCGCACACTCAGCTTCGGGGTAGTCTCGTTTCAAGGCCCGCACGACCCTGGCCGCTTGCTGCTTTTTCGGGTCGCGTGCGGCCATGCTCTTTGGTGCTCTCACCCGGTAGCCGGAAAATTCAGCGTTCGGAAACGACGCGTGGGGTTGGAGACCATTTTAAGGCGGGAGCGAGCGGCCCGCAACGAGGGTTGGCATGAACGCTTTGGCGTGCTTTTTCATTACCGCCGTTGGAGTTCATGCTTTAGCATGTTTTCGTCACGAAACGCGCGAAAACGTGTGTAGAAAAAACACGCGAAAGCATGAACTCCAACGGCGCACATTAGCGGCGGAAGACGCGTTTGGCGGCGCGGAGCCCATCGGCCAGGGCGTCGATTTCCTCGGGCGTGTTGTAGAAGTAGAAGCTGGCGCGGTTGCTGGCCGCCACGCCGAGCCGTTTGTGCAACGGCATGGCGCAGTGGTGGCCGGCCCGAATCGCGACGCCGTATTGGTCGAGAATCTGGGCGACGTCGTGGGCGTGAATGCCTTCCAGCGTGAAGCTCACGATGCCCGCCTTCTCCGCCGGCGGCGGGCCAAAGAAGCGCACGCCGCCCACTTCCTCCAGCACGTCGTGTGCTTGTTGCGTGAGCATCTGTTCGTAGTGATGGATGTTGTCGACGCCGATGTCTTCCAGGTAATCGATGGCGGCGCCGAGGCCGATGGCGGAAACAATCGGCGGCGTTCCGGCTTCAAACTTGGCCGGCAATTCGGCCGGTTCAAAACCGTGCATCGTCACCCGATGAATCATACTGCCGCCGCCCAAGAAGGGCGGCATGGCATCGAGCAAGGAGGCGCGGCCATACAAAATACCAACACCCGAAGGCGCCAACATTTTGTGGCCGCTGAAGGCGACGAAGTCGGCGTTCCAGGCTTGCACGTCGTTACGGCCATGCGGTGCGCTTTGGGCCGCGTCGACCAGCGCCAAAGCACCCGCCTGATGCGCCTGCTCCACGATTTCAACAACGGGATTGATCGTGCCCAAAACGTTCGACACCGCCGTGAACGCCACAAGTTTCGTTTTTTCCGTCAACAACGCGGGAAGCTGCTCTAGGTCGAGCCGGCCTTCATCGGTGATGGGAATGAACTTCACGCTGCAACCGGTGCGCGCCGCAAGCTGATGCCAAGGCACGAGGTTCGAGTGATGCTCCATTTCGGTGACGAGAATTTCATCGCCGGCTTGCATGTTGGCGTCGCCCCAACTGCGGGCCACGAGGTTGATCGCGCCGGTGGCGCCGGTGGTGAAGATGACTTCTTCTCGCAGCGGGGCGTTGATGAAGCGGCGCGTCTTTTCGCGAGCCTCTTCAAAGAGGTCGGTGCTTTGGTCGCTCAACCAATGAATACCCCGGTGGACATTCGCGTACTGCCGTTCATACACCTCCACGATCTTCTCGATCACACAACGCGGCCGCTGCGTGGTGGCGGCGTTATCCAGATACACAAGCGGTTGGTCGCCATGCAAAACCGAGGAAAGTATCGGAAAATCCTGCCGATAACGGTTCGCATCGAGCGGCGGGGCGTCGGTGGAGGCCATCACGATTCTTCTCCCAAGTGAGGCCCAGACTGCTCTCCGCCAGCTGGTTCACGATTACCTGAATCAACGCCGTCTTGAACGGGAGAAAACAACGCCGCCTGGGAGACCCGCCAAGAAAGCAGGCAGCACTTCTGACGATTGGGCGTCAGCCGCGCCTGGTAAAGTTCGAGCATTTCCTCGGCGGTGAAGGCCCGCACTTCGTCCACGGTTTTGCCTTCCAAGGCCTGCATCAGCATGGAGGCGGAAGCCAAGCTGATGCAACATCCATCGCCGGTGAACCAAGCTTCTTGCACCCGCTGGTCGGGGCCGATTTTAAGCTGCACGCAGATTTGGTCGCCACAGAGCGGGTTGTCACCCTGGTGGACATGCGTGCGGTGTTCGAGCTCACCCCGATGGTAAGGGTCTTCGAAATGGTCGAGCACATGCTCTTGATAGATTTCTTCTTCTTTGCGAGACGACATCGGCGCTGTGTGGGGGACAGTGTATCGGGAGACTGGCGGGAGAAGACGACCTTACTTAGTCTACGAACGGCGCCCCCATGCGGCAAGGCGACGCACCCTCGGTTCCTCTGTCGGAACGCACCTTGCGGTTTGCAATTGGCATGGCGTTTGAGGAGGGAATGTGGAGAGAATCTGGCCGGGCGGGGCTGGAACCGCGCCTGGTAAAATAACTGCCGCCGGCGACGGTTCGCCATTTTTTCTCTCCATTCTTCTTCCCTATTTTTCTTCTCCGCGGCCCGCCGCCCCTTTGCGACCTCCGCGTTTCCCTACTTTCTTCGCACAGGATGCCGGAGCGATTGCCCATCGGATACCGGCGGCGCGTCTTCGGCAACCGGCTCATGGCTTGCATCCCGTCGGGATAAAGGATTGGAGTGCTCATCCACCGCAACAACGCCAAATTGCAGGACGGCGTCAAACGTTTT
>QIKY01000140.1 GCA_003233175.1 Planctomycetaceae bacterium
CACCAACACCAACACCAACACCAACACCAACACCAACACCAACACCAACACCAACACCAACACCAACACCAACACCAACACCAACACCAACTCCAACTCCAACACCAACTCCAACTCCAACTCCAACTCCAACTCCAACACAATCTCCATGGCAAAACGTACAGCTTCCACCAGACGTCAACGCCGACAACAACGTTTCCTTGACCGATGCGTTGTTGGTGATCGGCTTCCTCAGGGAAAGCGGGCCTCAGACGCTTTCGAGTGAACGCCCCGCGGGCTCAGCGTTCCTTGATGTCAACAACGACGGCCTCGTTTCGGTCGGCGACATCTTGCTTGTCATAGCAGAATTGAGGATATCTTCCGGCGCCGCAGGCGAGGGTCAGGCGTTGCTCGGCGTCGTTGGCTTTACAGACGCTCGTGTGCAGCCTCCAAATACCATCCCATTGCGCGGCAGCCTCTTGCCACGGGCGGCGGCTTCGCAAGACGGCGCTTTACAACCAGAATTGCCGGGGGCGTCCCTCGCTTCCAAGGCAACTCTTCTCAGCCATGTTGCGATCGCCAGATCTTTGGCGATGTCTCGCTCGGTCAACGATCCGTTAGCCGACCAAGTGTTGGAAGACGCGATCAGTCAGATCGCGTTAGACCTAAAAACCTTGCGGTTGACGGTCTGAGACGCAACTGCGAAATTCCCATTGAGGTATAAGGCAGCGGCGGATGAGAATTTGCCGAGTTAAAAGCCTGGCATTTTCAAAATGCCGGGATTTTTGGCGACCAAGAAAAATAGTGTATGCCGAACCATCGGTAACATCGGACACACGTTGCTACAAGGCTAATTCTGGGATGTTATCCTGTCGTTCGCTCCACAGTATGGGCCTCACCCGGTACTCTTGAAAGGCCGATATTAGATCTTGATTGATCTTTTTATTCATGTCGTTGAGCAGGACATAACATTGAGAGTCGGGCGGTCGGACGTTCTTCGTATCCTCCCAGGCAAATAGGGTTGAAGACACGGAAGCCTTCGCCGGGTCGTTGATGGCGCGTAGAAGCCGCTCCGGTCGCTCCTTTGATTTAGGAATAACAAAATCAAACTTGTGCGTAAAACCGGTCTTCCCTGTAAACTCCACGTTCGGCGTGTACCGCACCTCATGCTCATCAAAGAAGTTAGCCACGTCTTCCAAAAACAGCGTTGCAACCCACGGCTTCGCAGTCATGAACATATCATTAACTGCGAGCATGGCCTGTAACAGCGAATGTTTCTTCTGTGGGAATGTATTTTCAGAGGCCTCAATGTACAGCTCGTCGTTTTTGTGACGGACTCCAAATCCATTGAGGAGCGTTTCCAAGATTCTCTTGCGGCTTTGAGTGTCGATATTACAGCCACAAGATTTCAAATCTGACAGGATGTAGCTATCGTCTGAAATACGCAAACCACCGTTAGTCGGAGTGACATAAATCTGCAAGTGGTCGTTATGTCGATCCAGAAACGGCGTCGTGATTTCGCAATGTTCGTCGATATCCACGACTTTGATTCGGTCGCGTAGCCAGAGGAGGTAGTCATCTACGAGATTCTGGCACTTCATTAAGTAATGCTCCGCTGGATGTCTGGTATTTCGAGCACGTTCGCGTATTTCAAAAACTCTATGAGCGTTTGAACAAGATCGGTCGGATTCGTGAACTCTACTGGAAGCGGCGCCGCCCACTTATCCCCAAATCCTTCCTGGAATGTATGCAGATGCGGACATGGAACCTCGGCGCCGTCAGGGTTCGTGTGAGGAGGGCCATCAATGTCGAGCCTGAGCAGAATTTCCGTTACTGCATGTCGCTCCATGTACGTACACTTTGTTAGTTTTATTCTCCCTTTTCGGTTTACGTCGAAAACGAAGGCTTCCCGTCCATCCGCTGACTTCGCATCAATACAAATGAAGTCATCGTCCAGCGGAAACCGGATTGAAGGATTGTTGAGCGCCTTCGGCATGGCCATCAACCGATCCGCTTTTTGCTGATTGAGCATCGCACTTTCCTATCTTAGGCTGGCTTCAAGATTATCTTGCATTCACGCTCCATTCGCAACGGCGATTTTGTATCTCGGTAAGTGGCGACGCGGAGTTGGCGACATGAGCCCGACCACGCAGGCCAAAATCTTACCCTTTGTTCTGAAAACGCGCGATTGCCCAGCCAATCAGGTCCGCATTACTGTCGATGGAGGGAACGGGTGGACGGCAACGTACGAAACAATACGCTCCAGCCGCTTGAGGCTTAACTTCCCAAGATGGGCGGCATGGGGCAATCTAATGCATCGGCGATCGTTCTGAGCAATTCGGCTTCGGCCAGGGTGAGTTTTCCATCGGTGGCGACGGCGGCCGCGGCTGCGGTCAAGACGCGTTTTTTGATGATCGGCGACGCCTGAGCGAGTTTGTCGAGCGCCGCGCCGACCAACGACAACGAGCATGTGTCGCGCGACCGCAGAACCAGTTTTCTATCGAGTGCAAACGTTTGGGACGCCTGCTGGAAGGCGCGCCGCACTTCGGCGTCGTTCTGATGCCCGAGTTGCGCCAACGTCGAGAGAAGATCACTCACTTGATCCATCAGGCCGCCAATCCCGGGGTACAAAACGCGCGGAGGCTTTTCTTCATGGAAGTAGCGGTCAAGGCGTTTGAAAAGTACGCGCAGCAGCGCGAACTCGAATAGATCGACTTTGCCGTCCGCCGCAACCAAGGCCTCGACCGTTTGGCGAAAGGTTTCATACTGACCGGGCGAAAGTTCTTGCAGCGTGGGGGGCAGCATCTGGACCAGCGGCAAACGAAACGCCGCCCCTTGAGCGGCGGTAATCGGGGCCAATTTTTCAGTTTCCTCGCGCGTGGGCTGGCCAAGTTTCGCCGAAATCGTTTCCAACTGCCGGCGGCGAATCGCGTCGGTTGTATCGAGCAGCAGAGCCAACACGATGGCCCTGGCGCTGAAGCTGTCGCGCAGGGCCTCCGTAAGTTCGGCGGGAAGACGGGCCAGAAGATCGCGGGCGTAGCCAATATGCTCGTTGGCGGGCGAACCAACCGCGGCCACGACAAGTACGGGGTCGATCGGAAAGCGGCCGCCGCCGGTCGCCGCGCCGAGTGGACCGGTGAGCCCCTCGAAGGGCGATTTCCTCTTCTCCTTTTCCTTTTTCTCAGCGGCCTTTTTTTTCCGTTGTGGTTTGACGAGTGGAAACTTCCCATCGAACGATGGGTCGATGGCTTGGATTCGTTGCACCAGCGGCGGGTGCGTGGAAAGAAGTTGGAACAGCGAGCTTCGGCTTTTCCCAAAAAACATGTGGCTGGCGGTTTCCGCTTCGGGCGATTTTATCTTCGAGCCCGCCGCATACCCGCCGATTTTCTTCAGCGCGCCGCTGATTCCCGCCGGATTGCGAGTGAACTGAACGGCCGAAGCGTCGGCCAGATATTCGCGTTGCCGCGAAACCGCGGCCTTGATCAAACGGGCGAAAAACAGACCGGCGTATCCGATCACCAACATCGCCAACCCGATCAGTACGATTTGGCCGCCGCCCCCGCCGCGACCGCTGCTCGAACGCGACCGCGAACCGCCGGAAGCCCGCATCAGATAATAGCCGATGATCGCGAGCACCAGAATGCCGTGCAGCAAGCCGACCAACCGCAGGTTCAGCCGCATGTCGCCGTTGAGAATGTGGCTGAATTCGTGGGCGATCACACCTTGGAGTTCGTCGCGACTGAGCACATCGAGCGTGCCCCGATTCACGCCAATCACGGCGTCGCCGGGTGTGAATCCGGCGGCGAACGCGTTGATGCCTTCTTCGTGGTCGAGCAAGAACACAGGTGGAACGGGCGTCCCGGAGGCCAACGCCATTTCCTCCACAATGTTGAGTAGTTGGCGTTCCTCGCGGTCGCGTGTGGCGCGGTTCAGCCGGCGTCCGCCGAGCAACAATGCAATCGATTCGCCGCCGCCGCGCAACATCGCCATTTTATAAACGCTGCCAAGCGTGATGACGCCGATCGTTACCGCGGCCACCGCCAGCAGCACATCGGGCCGCCACCAGTCGATAGCCGGGTTATCGGTGTTACTCATTTGCGAAGAGGTATACGAAAACGCCGCGACCGCGACAAAATAGAGACCCGCAACCATCGACGCCACGGCGGCCGCGAAGTAGGCGATCAGAATGCCCGTCTTGCGGCGAGCGGCTTCTTGGTTGCCGAAAAAATCCATCAGACGGCTCCACCGTATTTTTGAACTGAAATCATGAGCGGTTGCGAAGGCGTGGCCGAAGTATCCTAGAAACTTACTTTCGGCGCATCACGCTCTTTCTCGCTCTCGACCTCAAACAATTCAGCCGCGCCGAAACCAAGCATGCCGGCCAGCAGAACCGCGGGGAACTGCTCGCGTTTGGTGTTGTAACGCGTTACCGAGTCGTTGTAAGACTGGCGGGAGAACGAAACCTTGTTTTCAGTGGAGGTCAACTCCTCCTGCAATTGCAGCATGTTCTCGTTGGCTTTGAGATCAGGGTACGATTCGGCCAAGGCGAAAAGTCGGCCGAGGGCGCCGCCCAGTTGGCCTTCGGCGCTGGCCAAGCTTCGCATCGCGGTGGGATCGCCAGGATTCGCCACGGCCTGTTCCGCCGCTTGAGAAGCAGAATTGCGAGCCTGGATCACGGCCTCAAGCGTTTCCTTTTCGTGTTTCATATAACCCTTGACCGTTTCGACCAGATTGGGAATTAGGTCGTAGCGGCGTTTGAGCTGCACGTCGATTTGCGCGAAGGCGTTCTTGTAGCGATTGCGCAGCGCCACCAGGCTGTTGTAAACGCCGATGCAGAACAGCGCCACAACGATCGCGCCGACCAACAGCACGCCAATCGCGATGAGCAAAAATGTCATTTTCATTCTCCGGGTTTATGGTAGGGAAAGAAGTTGTCCCATGATTTGTCCAAGCAAGCGAGGGCGTCGTCGAGCGATAAGACGCTGTAATTGCCGGCGGCGTTTTTTTCGACTAATTCGAGGCGAACGAGTTTCTGGAGGGCGTCGTCGACTTCAAAATCGATATCCAATCCGGTCTTTTTCATCAGAAACCGCTCCACGGCGGCGTCGATTTTTTGCTGCGTCCAGAGTTGTTTGGGTTCTCGCCACATGATGAAGTAGGCCAAAATCGCTTCGCGAAACTCCTGCTCCTCGGCTTCATCAATCAAGCGAAAAAGCACTCCGGCGTTGTTGTCGAGGTTTTGGTAGAACAGGCTGCGCGTCAGGTTGAGTTGGTATTTATCCTTGGTGTGCATGTAACCGAGAAACGATTTAACGCCATAGCCAATCGTTCCGCCCACCAAACCCAGGAAAACCAAAAGTCCATAAATTCCCGTGGCCAGCAGCGTGAGCGCCTGCGTGACGATTTTGAACAACGTGATGCCCACGCCGGCCAGCGTGGGTACGAATATTTTCGTTTGGTCCAGGAGCGTCATTCTCACACGGGCGCCCGGCAAGAGCATTTCCAGATCCATCTTGGGAATGTTTTTGAAAATTTTGATATAGACCGCCTGGTCTTCTTCTTCGCCGTCGGGCGCCCGCCCAGTTTGTTGACCATCGGTCTGTTGCGCGCCGTGTTGGACGCCGTCGCGGAGGCGAAAAATCAGCACCAGCCGCTGATAGATAGGCGTCTCGACTTGCTCGGTGCGATACCAATTCCAGAGGCGGCGGCGACCTCGCAAGCCGATGATATCGCCCCGCGCGTACACATCCAACCGCTCGAAGACATCGAAATCCACCCAGAGGTTGATTCCCCATTCGCTGGTGGCCTTCATGGCTTCTTCGATATCGTTGTGCGACAATTGCTGAAAATTACACCGCTCCAGCAGATTGGAAAAATCCGCGAACAAGGCGTCAAGCTGCGATTGCTCTTCTGTATCGGCGGTATCGGCGGTATCGGCGTCAGTATCCGACTTAGGTTGCGGCGGCGCGGCTTCGGCGTCGGGGTCGAAGGCCGCATACGTGTCTTTCAGGTTTTCCAGCAGATCGTGATAGTGAAAGTGGAAGCTTGCCGAGAGCAAACGGCACAATTGCTCGAAGGCGATTCCGCTCCGCCCCGAAAGGTCTGGCTCGTTCAAGAGCAACGCGACAAGCTCCGATTTTCGAACCGGAATGTAATGCTCTCGCTTCCAATGCGGGCCGCGCAAGGGCGCTTGGTCGCCGGCGCGCGGCATGGCGGCCTGTTTCGCCAATTGTGATTGCTGAAGGTCGTCCATACAGGAGCCGTTGGTGTTTTACGACAATCAGCCGCGTGATTTGTAATTCGTTCGTGCAGCCGATATCTTACCCTTTTTTAAGTTCCACTTGAAACTGTTCGTTCTTCTCGGTGATTTTCTGGACCAGTTTCTGCTTGAAGTTCGTCAACTTGGCGCGTAGCACTTCGTCGGCGGTGGCGAGAATTTGCACGGCGAACAAGCCGGCGTTTCTAGGGCCGCCCATGCCCACCGCCATGCTGGCCACGGGAACATCGCCGGGCATCTGGACGGTGGAAAGTAGGGAATCCAGTCCGCCCAGGTCGGGCGTTGGCACCGGCAGCCCAATAACCGGCAGCGTGGTGTGCGCCGCGACAACACCGGCCAAATGCGCCGCTCCGCCAGCTGCGGCGATGATCACCTCCAGCCCCCGGTCTTGTGCGTCGGCGGCGTACTGCGAGACGATCTGCGGCGTGCGATGGGCGCTCATCACGCGGGCTTCAAAAGGAACGCCGAATTCATGCAACGCTTGCGCCACGGCCTTGATCTTCGACCAGTCGTTGTCGCTGCCCATCACGATGCCGACGCGGGGCGATTTATCATTCATAGTGTAAAACCTCGCATGTGGAGTCAGATGAAAGAGTTCGGGCTGCGCGGGAAAACATCGCTACGCTCGCAATGATTTCGCACAGAATGACATGCCGCCGCCCCCGCTGCAACCCGGCGCCGAAAACGCCTAGCGAAAGAGGCTGAGCACCGGTTCGAACATTGAGAGTCGCCTTTCGCGGAGAGAAAGCTGACTCTAGGACAATAGCCATTCGCCGGCGGCGGCGCTGACGCCAAACTCCTTCGATTTGACGTCTGACCCGGCGACAGTGACGGTGGCGGCGTCGGCGTCGGTTTCCAAACATCGAAAGAAAGATGTCGCGCCTTTCGGTAAGGATGCTTGGCGGTCTCTGACAACGCCTGGCATTGTTTGGTTGTAGTGGCCGAGACGGGAATCGAACCCGTACAGAGGTTACCCTCCGCGGGATTTTAAGTCCCGTGCGTCTGCCAATTCCGCCACTCGGCCTTTTTTTGTGGCGCGTTCGGGAGTGGGAATGCCGGTAGTTCCATGGCAAACGACCACTCACTCTCAAATGCTACACTACGACACGCCCAACTGCCAAGGCGGGAGAAAAAAACCGACAAAAACCCACTCACGAAACGATTAACGTTTCTCGCCTTTGAGAAAGTCGTGTGGGGTCTGAATCAGGGAGCGATGAAACCGCGACCCTGCTCAAGCAAGGGCGATATCGAACAACGGCGCGGGCCAGGCGTGTTCGGAAAAAACCATCGCCATTTCGTGGGACGCGTTGTTATGGTTCGTTGTGTTTTGGGCGATGCGGCTTGTGCTCAAAAGGCAGGCTATCACAGGCGAAAGCGCCCTGTACGTTCGACGAATCCCGTCGAGCGTTTCTACGTCATGCATACGGGAACCATCGCCGGATCATCGATTGGAGACAACAGCAATTTCATCAAGTTATTTTTTCGCGGATCCTAAGCTGGCTGTGTTCTGAAAGGCGCGGCGCGCTGCTTCCACGAACTGCGTTAGACGCTGGCTGTCTTTTTCGCCGGGTGCGCATTCCACGCCGCTGGCTGTATCGACCGCTTGAGCGCCGGTGAGCGCGATGGCGCCGGCTACGTTTTCGGGAGTCAAGCCGCCGGCTAATATCGTGGGAAGATGCAGTTGGCGGGTGATCTCGATAAAAGTTGATGCCGCCAGCCGCTTGCCGCCGCCGCCGTATTTGTCCGGCAGGTAGGCGTCCAACAGCACGGCGCGAAGGCTGCTTTTCGAGTTCTTCTGCTCCGACGCTATGCAACGTTCCACATAGTCCACCGCCGAAGCGACCGCGCGCTCCGGTCCACATCGCAACGCCCGGACGACCGGCGCGGCGGTAATGTCAGCCAGATATTCGGGCGGTTCGTCGCCATGCAGTTGGATATAGTCGAGTTGAAGTTGCTCAGCGATTTTGTTGACTTCTTCAGCCGGCGCGTTCACGAACAGGCCGACCACCGCAACATCTGCCGAAAAACACGCTCGCAAGCGTTGGGCCTGCTCCAGATCAACCGAACGCGGACTGGGCGCATAAAAGTTCAAGCCGACCGCATCGGCGCCCGATTGTTGCACCACTCGCGCATCGGCCACGGTTGTGACGCCGCAAATTTTGATTTGAAAAGGAGATGTCACGATTTTATTGTGCGTACAAGTAATTTTGGCAAAGCGTGGCGATGCCTTCGCGCTGTTTGAGTTGTCGGGCGCCGACGCCCTCAGCCAACAGTTTTCCGGCGGCTTGGGCGAATTCTTCATCGTCAAATAGGGTGATGATCGCCTCCACGGCATAACCGCCGCGGCGTAAATTTCCGAGCGCCATGGCGGTTGTGGCGTCGACTTCGGGCAGAATCGCGATCACGGTGGCGTCGCGCGGGAGGCGGCCCGACATCTCCAAAATAAATTGTGAGAAGTTCAGGCCGTCGGTCAACTCCACCCGGGCGAGCGTTTCCAGTATACGCATGAATTGATCGGCGCCGCGGCGGGTTTCCACCACGACCGGCCGCAAGCGGTCTGATGCATCAACCATGGCGGCGGCTTTCTGCGCCGCCTTACGCGAGCGGAGGTCGTAGTCCCAACCTTCTTGACGAATGCGGTCGGCGGCGTCGCGGCCGTTGGTGGCGAAGCCCACCTGCTGCCCCATTTGATAAACGGCGTTGGCCAGGGAGGCGGCCGCCGTGACCGCCAAATCGGAACGCACCGGCTCATGCTGTTGGGGATAAGCATGCACATGAAAGTCGAGCAGAATCGTCGTGCCGGCTACGGTCGAGGGCTCAAACAGTTTGCATTGCAGCGTTCCGGTGCGCGCCGTCGCCGGCCAGTGGATGCGATTCAACGGGTCGCCCGTTTCGTAACGCCGCACGCCCGCGATGCGCGTTGGATCTTCAAACAGTCGATACGTCATGCGTACTTCGCCGATCGGCCGTTTGGACGAAATTTCGTAGCCCGCCAGCGGAACCACTTCAGGATACACCAACAAAAAATGAGGCTGCGTGAGCACCCGATATCGGCGGTGCAGACCAAACAGATCGCCTGTTTCGACCACCATCGGGCCGATCTGGTAGTAGCCCCGCCGATTGCATTGCAACTGGTAATAAAGTGTTTTGCCGCCGCCGCCCGGCAGCATCAAGGCCTCCATGCGTTTGCCCTCCACGCCCAAATTCGGCGGCCGATAAATCAGCGCGTTGCGCGGCAGCATGTCTTCCACCAACAGCCAGGCGATCGGCAAACGCCCCTCGTTTTTGAGTTCGATATGAATAGCCACCTTTTCGCCCACGTTCACCGCCAGCCGATGGCACTCCCGCACCGCCGACACATTCTCCACCCAACTCTTGGCCAGATAGCGGTTGACGAACATCACGCCCAGCAGCGCGTACATCGCGAACGCCAACAAGCCAAGATTAAAAATCACGGCCAGCACGAACAGTAGCAAAGCTCCGACGATCCATTTCATCTGTCGAATCAACCCGCGGTGAGCGTGGGGACGGGAACCTCTGAAACAATTTCCTCCACCACCGAACGAGCGGTGATCTTTCGCAAGCGGCTTTCGGGTCGCAGAATGAGGCGATGCGTGAGCACCGGCGCCACCACGCGTTTGACGTCGTCGGGCTGCACGAAGTTATGACCGCGAATCGCGGCGATGGCCTGCGAAGTGCGCAGCAAGGCGATCGAAGCCCGCGGACTGGCGCCCAGCAGGAGGTCGTCGTGCGAGCGCGTGTCGTGAACGATCTGCATCAGGTACCGCCGCACCTTGCCGTCGACATGCACTTCCTGCACCAGCTTTTGGCAGGCGATTAAATCGTCGGCCGAAACTACCGGCTGCAACCTGTTCACCGGATGCACCCCCTGCAAGATTTCCAGCATCTTGAGTTCCTCATCCATGGTGGGATAGCCCAAACTGAAACGCATTAGGAAGCGGTCGAGCTGCGCTTCGGGCAGCGGGAAGGTGCCTTCCTGATCGATCGGGTTTTGCGTGGCGAAGACGACAAACGGCGGCGTGAGTTCGCGGGAGACGCCGTCCACCGTAACGCGAGCTTCCGCCATCGCCTCCAGTAAAGCCGCCTGCGTTCGCGGCGTGGCCCGATTGATTTCATCGGCCAGCAGAATCTGGGTGAAAATAGGACCGGGCCGAAATTCAAATTCGGCGGTTTTAGGATTAAACACCGAGACGCCCGTGATATCGGTCGGCAGTAGGTCGGGCGTGCATTGCACCCGCTTGAGCGTGCAGCCCACCGACTTCGAAAGCGCCCGGGCCAGCATCGTTTTCGCCACGCCCGGCACATCTTCTAAAAGGATATGCCCTTCGCAAAACCAAGCAACCAGCGAAAGCACGATCTGCGGCCGTTTGCCGATGATCACTTGCTCCACGTTGCTAATGATTTTACGGGCGATATTCGTAACATCGGACATGTGTTGTTCCAAAGCGTCCGCTGCGGCGTCCGCAAAATGAGAAAGAAGAAAAGGAAGAAAAAAGATACATTCGCCAGCGACTCCCATTATGGCCTGCCGCGCCGCGCTGTAGAACACCCTCTTCAGCCCTCGCGGGAAAAAGGCGACCGACGCCACGAAAAAAACAGCGCACGCGTCTTATTGCAATTCAGCCGGAGTTGTTTTTGCCACGGAGGGGATACGAGGACTTTTCCGCAAATAAAAAAAGGTGTCGCCACAGAGAGCACCGACAACACCGAGCGAGCGCCCAGAACTTCATGAGTTGAAGACAACGCCTGATGTTTCGTACCCGTTCATTGCGCCGCAGGAAATTGCGACAGTAATCTATCTCATAGAGAATAAATGATATGCGGTTACGAAGACGGGAAACGCAGAGGCCGCAAAGGGGCAGAGGGCCGCAGAGAAGAACGAAATGACGAAAGGCAAGAAAACAAAACCCTCGTCGATGTTCATCGGCTGTGTGATTGCATTGTATCGTCAACTTGAGCCGGGATGATTGCAGCCCGTCCTCTGTGGCCCTCTGCGCCTTTGTGCTCTCTGCGTTGAAATGCCCGCCTGGAAACCGCCGAGCAATGTCAGGACTTCCGCCAGGGTTGCGGGGAATTACGATAACACATCCAGCCGACCGTTCAAAACCCGTGAACGTTTGCTGTTTTTCTTTCGTGCCGTTCGTGTATTTCGTGGTTGTAAAATGACCCCGGCAAAAGGATGGAACAAAAGAATGCACCACGCAGGTTGTCGTAAAGGGAACCACGAAAGGCACGAACAACACGAAAACGTTTTCAAAAAGCAATCATCCGTTCAGTGGTCTCGGTGCTCTCTGAGGCAAAAATGTCCCCTCGCTTTATCCTGCGCCGCCCGCCAACACCGCCAAGGCGATGGCCGCCGTTTCAATGCGCAAAATGCGAGGACCGAGCGAGACGGTCGTCCAGCCATGGCCGGTTGCAGCCGCGACTTCGTTTTCCGTAAACCCGCCTTCAGGACCCACCGCCAGCCAAATGGCGGTCGTCGGCGGCGGCGGAGAAATCGTTTCCCCGCCAGGATGGGCCAACCATTTCTGGGCGTCGGCCGGCGATTGCGCGGCGAACGCCTCCAGCGAGAGCGGCGGTTGGATGGTCATCAAACGATTGCGGCGGCATTGCTTGGCGGCTTCGAGCGTCCAACGGTCGAAGCGGGCCGTCGTGGAGGCTTGCACTTTTACCACGCTCTTTTCGGTGAGTAGCGGCGTGAACCGCGAGACCCCCAACTCCGTGGCCTTTTCGATCAGCCAGCGCTGCCGCTCTCCCTTCGGCAACGCGGCGCCAAGCACGACTTCGCTGAGCAGCTCTCGGCTGATTTCGCGCCGCTCGACGATTTGGCAGGTCGCCTGGCTGCGGGAAATTTCCAGCACCACGGCTGCAAACTCAGCGCCGCCGCCATCGAACAACGTAAGGGCGGCGCCCTTCTTGGCCCGCATCACGTGCAGCAAATGGTGTGCTTCGGCGCCCTCGAGCACGGCGGTTGGACCCACAATCGGCTGATTGACAAAATACCTGCGACTCATTGCTTAACACCCAGTGATGAAGTGAGCAAACAACTCCTCATCATAGATCTTGCGTTCAGACACCCCTTGTGTCGCCGCTCCGGTTTGCGTTGTCAACCTCTTGCAGGCTACGCCTGCCCCGGTTCAAGAACCTGGGCCACCCCCGCGACGAAGGGCTCTGCCATCGGCGGGTAGGGTGGCTTAATTTTCACCGCACCGATTGGTTGCGCCGGCGATTACGCCAAGGCCGGAACAACGGCGACGCACATCGCCGCCAAGGCGAGAGAAAGAACACCGATCGAACGTTTCGTGGAATGCAACGCCATAGTAAACCAAAGTCGTGAGGGGTGTAACCGGCAACCCGCCGTGGAAATACCAGCGGCGAAGCGGCTGAAGTCTTTCTAAGCAAAGCTTGTGTTTTGAATTATAATGGTGTAGTAATTACTTCGGCTGTCTTAGATTTGTCTCTTATTTAAGTTGAGTGGCGGGAGGAGGTTATGCCGTTTCCAGTGATGGAGGCGAGCAAGTTCGTTGCGTTCCAGACGCTTCTCTTGCTCGCGCCGGCTGTGCGACCGCGTATCGCATTTGCTTGCGCGGCGGATGATCGCCGCGATACCGACGCGGACCTGCGGGACGGTTAACGCGGGCGTCCATTTTTTTTCCCCGAATGGCTTCCAGCACTAAAAACCAACTCGCGATCAGCGAAAGAGTCTGATGATGATGCCAGCCCTTCCAGTTGCGAACTTGGTAGTCGGCCAAGCCCGCTTCGCTCTTGCCGCGTTGGATGCATTCTTCGATCCGATGTTCGGCTTTCGCCGCGCGAGCAAACTCCGCCAACGGTGTCTCGGCGGCGGCGTTCGATAAGCAACAATCAGTCTGCACGATATCTCCTTTGTCGCGATTACGAAAGCGAACCACGACCAGAACTTCGGCATGCCCTTCTTGCCGCTTGTCGGTTCGCGCCGTCACGCGACACTTAATGATCTCGACGACCAGCGGTCCTTTTGCTCCATCGCGCACATCGATTTCGGTTCAAGCGGATTGTGCTTGCAGTTGCTTCCAGGCGTCGACGCGCGTCCAAGGACGTTTCGGATAACAACCCCGCCCGGAGTACGCAGGCGGATCAACATCTTGATCTCGGATGTCTTAGACAGCGGCGGCAACATGCCGGATACGATTCGGTGCAATGTCCCGAAAAAACTTCTGTTCGATTCGCTTTGCAATCATCATGAATTTCCCTGTGTTAGTGGTTGTGAAGTAACTGCTCTGTTGGCTGGTGATTGTTCGAGAGCGTCTTGTCGTCGTCGGATGCTGTGGCTCGCTTCAACAGGCGCACGACGACGCCGAAGATGCGAGCGTTCCACGATCTCGGCAGCAGACGAGTTGAGAATACGATCAGCGAATTGAGCCAACCGACCGTGACGCTGCTTCTTCGGCCCAGCTTTCGGAGGGCGACGTTGACGACACGCTCGGGTGACGTAAACGGCAAGAATCGGCTGGTTGTGTTCTGCCAAAACTCCGTTCGGGTCGGCCCCGGAGCGACGGCAAGTACAGAAACGCCGTGCCTTTTCAGTTCACTCGCCATGTCTTCTGCGAGGATGTGGTCAAACGCTTTCGTGGCGGCGTAGTTGCTCCATGACGGCACGCCGGAAAACCCGAGAGTGGACGAAATGAAGATGATGCCGCCCCTGGATCGCTCCTTCATCAACGAGCCGAAGTGATGCGCCAAAACGAGAGGCGCACGAGCGTTGACATGCAGCATGGCGACTTCCGCTTCGAGGTCGTTGTCGAGGAAATGGCCGCTCGTTGCGAATCCGGCATTGTTGACCAGCAGGCCCACTTCGAGGTCTGACGTTTGCTGCCGAACGTGTTCGAGGAAATCGTCTTGTGAAAGATCGACAGGCAAGATTCTCACTTGGACGCCATGTTGTGCTTCGAGCGTGTTTGCCAGCGTCTTCAGTTCCCGCTCCCTCCGTGCAGCCAGCACGACGTTCAATCCAGCCTTGGCAAGGCGGCGCGCGAAGATTTCTCCGATCCCGGACGACGCACCGGTGACAACGGCCCAAGGTCCATATTTCTCGACGAATTCGATCATGGCTTTCTCCTGTTGGTTCTTGAATGAATGAAGGCGACAGCTACTGCGGAAAACATTTCCCAAAAGCGATCAGCAACTTGGGTGAACCCTTCAGGCGAATCTTCCGTCGCAGAAGCGCCCAGACGAGACTCTTCTCCTTCGCCAAAAATCCGAGCCACGTCTTGGTATCGACAGTGACTCGCAAATCCGGCTCGCCGATGTGTCCGTCTTCGGTGGTGATCTTCTTGTTGCGAATCACGATGGTTGCCGTCCGGTCTTCCGCACCTGTGAATGTGAAGTGATAGGTGCAGTCCACACCGGCTGACTTGTTCGGCTGAAAGACGAGCGACACGCCAAACAGGAATCCATCCACACTGCGAGGGCGCAGGCTGTTGCCAACCAGTTTGGTCTTCTTGCTTGGGAATCTCTTGGCGACGTGATCTTCGGCGTCCGAGTTCTTCAGGACGTAGATCGTCTCATCCTTTTGTTGAAGCGGTTTGACGATTTCTTTCAGGTGCGTTTTCTTGTCGGCGAGGTACGGGCCGATCACATCCTCTCCCGCTGGACAGACTGACATGCAGTACGCCGCCTTGTAGTTTGCTCCGTAAGAGAGACTCTGCCACATCGAGGCGGATTCAGAGTCGCTGACTTTCTTGCGGTAGTCCAGATGGTTCTTGCTGTCGGCTACCTGCTCTGTCCAGTCGGTGAAGCCGCCCATGAACTCCCGGTAGTTATGCGTGTAGCAGGCCGAGAAGTTGAAGTCGCCGTCCGGTGCAATCGCTCCTACCGGACAAGCCGCCACGCAGAGCTTGCATTCCAGACACGGGTTGTAGTCGATGGGCTGATCGTATTCGGAAACCTCGGCGTCAATCAGGATCGTGCCGAGCGAGATGAAGTTGCCGAACTTCTGGTGGATGACAAGGCGGTGAATGCCCATCATCCCCAGTCCCGCCGCCACAGCGACCGGCTTGTGCGAGACAACCCACAGCTTTTGGTCGGGAAACTTGTCCATCTCCATTGGAAATCCCATGGCAGGGTTGATTGCTCGAACACCTCTGTCTTCCAACGCTCTGACCAGCTTCCGACCGATCTCGTTGACTTCATCACCCGCATGGTGAAATTCAAGGTTGGCCACGCTGCGAGCCGGTGTACGGAGCGGTTCACGATTCATACGAACAATGATGCTGATCAGCGTCTTGGTGCGGGGCAATGCTTGCAGGATGTCGTCCCGCTGGTCGTCCATTTCTGGCCTCTCGATCTGCACGAAACCCACATCATCGGCCCCGGCATCGAGGACGAGTTGACGGAGCCAGTCGGCGTTGAGTGGTTCATTGTCCTTTTCGGCAACACTGGTTTCCTGCTGACGAATGAGCTTCACGGTTGGGTGTTCGGCTAGTTTCATGGCTCGGCTCTTTAAGTTGTATATGCAACTATGCGGTCAAAAAAACTCACGATGCGTCGGCTTCCCTCAACCGTATCACGGCCTGCCCCAGCAGATCGACAATCTCATCACCAAGAAGAGCCTTGGCCCGTTTTTGCGCCTTCTTCCATGCCGGTGCTGCCTGCTCCAAGAGCTTGCGGCCCTCGTTTGTCAGACGGAATGGTTGTGCCCGTCCGTCTTCGTCCGGGATGACTTCCAGCCAACCCCGTGCTTTCATCCGCTCGACGTTGCGGCTCAACGTGGAAACATCGAGATGCAACCGCTCGCAGACCTCTGCTGGCCGAGCCGTTCCCATCTTCCCAGCGGCGACCAGGATGTTCATCTGGCTGACTTTCACACCCAAAGGACGCAGGGCGTCATCGTAGATGTTCGTCACCACTCGATTGAGCATTCGCATCCGCACGGCGATGCACTCCCCGGCGATGGTGTCGATTGTCGTCTGACGTTTTTTGGTCATGTGCTCCACCTCTGCAAAGATTGTATATGCAAATATCGGCGTCGTCAATCGCAGGATGAAGTTTTTTTTGGAAACTTTCAAAAAACGCTTTTTCGGGACATGGCCCCAATGGCTGATCGGGCCGGCGTCTGTGATTTCTTATCCTGGAAGGATAAGAGCCGAGAGCGGCTGGCGTCGCCGTTCCGCATCCCGGCGGGACGCGTCGCACTTGTTGCACACGCGCCGTGCGGTTTTAATTGTCGTCTTTCGCTCGGCCAAAGAAACGAAACGCGACACTTCTTTCTCGCACGATGCCTAGCCAACCGGTAGCGGCGAGGTTCCTGATTCAAGTTTCCTCGTGGGGCAAGGCATTGCCTCCCGCTCCAGCATTATAAATGAATCCGCCCAATTCGTGATAACGGCGCAGCACCGCGCAAGCCCGCTCGCGCAACACGCCCTGCACCACTTCGACCGCCGGCAGCGGCGTGCGGTCCGCCAGATGCGAATCCCATTTCGGCGGCAGCGGGCCTTCGCGGAAGTTCGTCAGCCGCTCGACGTCGGCGGCGCTGGCGGCCATCACGACGCGCTTCACGCCGCTCCACCAAACGTTTCCAAAACACTGGATGCACGGCTGGGCGCTGGTCACGAGCTCCAGCGGCGGAAGCCGGTCGGCTGCCAAGTCGAATGTGCCCACCGCTTGCTGGGCGCCCATGATGGCGAGCGTCTCGCCGTGAGCCGGCGAACAGTTCTCTCGCATCACGAGGTTCACGCCCGGCGCGACCAACGCGCCGCTTTCAATTTCGAACACACAGGCCCCAAACGGCGCGCCGACGCCTTCCTCGACACTCCGTTCAGCCAAGCGAATGGCCAGCGTCATACGATCTTCCACCGTTGGGAAGCGGCCGCCGGGCGGTCCGGTTTCCTCACCGACCCAGTTGGGCAAACGCAACGTAATCGGTGGCCAGACGAATTTGGTCGGCCCACGTTCGGTCATGGTGTTGGTCCGTGTCACGGCGCATCGCTCCTTCTAGCTTGACTGGCCTTCTATCTTGACTGGTGAGTTTTGGCGTATTGCGCAATGGCGCGCGCTACGCTACCGGGTTCGTTTTGCACCACCGTCGAACGGCAGACGTGGCGTACGGCGTCCATGCTCGGGCCCACGATCAGCGACTCCGAAGCATTGACCAGCATTTCAAAATCATTGTAGTCGTTGCCCATGAACACGACATAGACAACGTAAATACGTTCGTCGCGCCGCATCAGCCTCTCGAACGCGGAGAATTTATTGACGTGCTTGCGCACCAGCTCGATGTATCCGTTGTCATGCACCAGCACGCCGACTTGCCCCAACGCGTCTTGCAGCAGTTCGAGCGACGGGCAACTCTTATCGGCATCGGCGATGACAATTTTGAGGATACCGTCGCGGGGCTGCGCGGCCAAGCCGCCCGGCGGCGGCTGGTAACCATACTCGAGCATGTGGCCGAACCGCGAGGCGTCGCGGTGCAGGTAGAAGCGGTCGCCGTATTCCAGTTGGAACGCCGCACCGCCGCGGCGCAGCGCGTCGATAATCGTGGTCGCGAGGGGAGGCTCCAACGGGAGGCGAAACAGTTCCTTGTCGGCGGCGCGGCACAACGC